>DATHTO010000030.1:0-10172 GCA_035463115.1 Actinomycetota bacterium
CGACGGGTTCGTCCTCAGCGAGGGCGCCGCGACGCTGATCCTCGAGAGCGAGGAGCACGCCCGGGCACGTGGCGCGACGATCTACGCTGAGGTCGCCGGGTACGGAGCGTCCGACGACGCGCACCACATCACCGCGCCCGACCCGAAGGGCTCGGGCGCGACGCTCGCGATGCGATGGGCGATGCGTGACGCCGGCGTGGCGCCGAGCGACGTCGACTACATCAACGCGCACGGCACGTCCACGCCGCTGAACGACGCGGCCGAGACCGTCGCGATCAAGGCCGCGCTCGGCGACGACGACGCGCACCGCGTGGCCGTGTCGTCGACGAAGTCGATGACGGGTCACATGCTCGGCGCCGCCGGTGCCGTCGAGGGCGCGATCTGCGCGCTCGCGATCACGCGCGGACGCATCCCGCCGACGATCCACTTCGCCGAGCCCGACCCCGACTGCGACCTCGACGTCACGCCGAACGAGCCGCGCGACCTCGACGTCACGCTCGCGCTGTCGAACTCGTTCGGCTTCGGCGGTCAGAACGCCTGCGTCGCGTTCCGCGCGGTCGCCTGATGCTGCGCGAAGCGTTCGGCCACCACGCGTGGGCCACGCGGCAGCTGCTCGACCATTGCTCGTCGCTGCCCACGGAACTGCTCGACCGACCGGTCGACGCGACGTACGGCAGCATCCTCGACACGTTCCGCCATCTCGTCGACGCCGACGCGTCGTACCTGCACCGGATCTCGGGCGGCGACCTCGGCGAGATGGTCGATGACGACCGAGCGCTGTCGTTCGACGACGTCGTAGCCCTGCACGAGCGGAACGCGGCCGGCTGGGAGACGGTGCTCGAGCGAGGCGCCGATCCCGACGCGGCCATCGTCCACGAGCGCAGCGATGGAACGGTCCGCCGGGCGACGGCGGGCGTCCGTCTCGCGCAGGCGCTCCATCACGGCAGCGATCACCGTTCGCAGATCAGCACGGCGCTGACGCTGCTCGGCCATCCTGCCGGCGAGTTCGACGTCTGGACGTGGGGCGAGGCCGTCGGCCTCGCGAGCGTCAGTCCTCGAACGAGCGGTACCAGTTCCCCCCGTTGAACCGCGCGACCGTGGCGCGGCCGTCGACGACCTCGTCGAACGACACCCGACGAGGCACCCAGCGCTCCCCCACCGCGAAGGATCCGTCGTCGAGCGGGTCGAGCGGCTGCTCGATCCCTTCGGCGGGCCAGAGGAGCCACAGGCGGCCCGCGCGCAGGAACACCCGCATCGTCGGAGACCACGGGTCGTTCGAGCGGTAGAAACCCACGCACGACTCCCACGCCGGCTCGTGCGCCGGCGCGCCGTCGAGCGTTCGGCCCTCCGGGGCGAACCGGTCCGGCCCGTGGACGAGCTCCGAAACGGATCCGGCTCCGTCGCGGAGCACCCGCAGGAGGAACCGGTCGAGGGCCGGATGCGGAACGAGGAACGCTTCCTCGTCGTCGTCGGGCCATCGCTCGACGGCGACGCCGACGGCGCCGTCGACGAGCCGCAGCCCATCGGACGTCCGCTGCAGCTCGATCGGACGCACGCCGACGTACCGCCCGGCCAGCTCGTCGGCCCGCGCCGCCTCGATCGCCGTGGGCGCCGACGGATGGGGCATCGCAGCGACGGGCGCGCCCGCGATCGACGCGCGCACCGCGGCGAGCGCGTGATCGGTCAACGCGACCTTGTCGCCGCCGCCGTTGTACATCGTGACGCACCCCAGACCGGCGTCGAGATCGAGGCGCAGCAACGCCGTGTAGCCGACCATGCCGCCGCTGTGCCCGATCATGCGTCGTCCGTCGGTCTCCCAGACGTCGATGCCGTAGCCGTACCGCATCGACCGCTCGTCGGTCTCGACGTGGCCGGTCGTCAGCAGATCGACCATCGACCGCGACACGATCCGGACCTCGTGGCCATCGACGAGCGTGACGCCGCCGCCGAGCAGCATCCTCGCGTAGGCCGACATGTCCGCCACGGTCGACACGATCGCGCCGTCGGCGGTGTTCGAAACGATCCATCGCGCCGGCGCGAGCGGGTGGTTCAGGTGCGGCGGCCGGTCGTCGAACACGGGCTCGTATCCGGTGGCGACGTGCAGGCGCGTCTCGTTCGTGATCGCGCCGTCGGAGTGACGCATGCCGAGCGGCCCCAGGATGCGCTCGCGCAACAGTTCGTCCATCGGCGACCCCGTCACGTGCTCGAGCACCGCGCCGGCGACCTTGTAGCCGTCGTTCGAGTAGTGGAACCGCTCCCCCGGTCGGAACGTCGGCACGAGGGTGCGGAGGATCGCGAGGGCGCCCGGCCCCGTCGGCGACTCCTCGGTCCCGATCGGCAGACCGGACGTGTGCGTCAGCAGGTGGTGCAGCGTGATCGGGCCGAGCGGCTCGGCGATCCGCAGCCACGGCACGAGGTCGTTCACCGAGACGTGGAGGTCGAGGCGACCCGCCTCGACCTCCTGGAGCACGCAGATCGCGGCGAACTGCTTCGAGATCGATCCGATCTCGAAGCGCGTCTCGGGACGCACCGGCGTCTGCGCGGCGACGTCGGCGAACCCCCGGACGACGACGCCGAGGGTCTCCTCGCCGTCGGTCACCGCGAGCGCGAGGCCCGCGGCATGGGTCTGCGGAAGGACGTGCTCGGCCGCGTCGCCGATCGAGCCGAAGGCGTCCGCGAGCCCGGGCACGGAAGAGGTCCCGCCTCGCCCTACCCGAAGAAGAGCGAGAGCTCGCGCGCGGCGGACCCCGGCGAATCGCTGCCGTGCACGATGTTCTCGCCGATCTGCGTCGCGAAGTCGCCGCGGATCGAGCCCGGCGGCGCATCGACCGGGTTCGTCGGGCCCATGAGCGCGCGCCAGCAGGCGATCGCGTCGTCACCCGTGATCTTCGCGACGACGACCGGACCGCCGGTGATGAAGTCGACGAGCTCGCCGAAGAACGGCTTCGCACGATGCTCGCCGTAGTGTTCCTCGGCCGTCGTGCGCTCGATCACGCGCAGATCCATCGCTTCGATCGTGAGGCCCTTCGCTTCGACGCGACGCAGCACCTCGCCGACGAGGCCGCGGCGGACGCCGTCGGGCTTCACGATGAGCAGGGTCGATTCGATCGCCATCAGCGGGGCTCTCCTCAAGACGTGGGAGCTCGGCTGCCGCCGAGCGCGGGTCAGTGTACCGTCGGCTCCGATGTCGGCTCCCACGGCGGCTCCCTTCGTGCCCGACGGGTTCGATCCACCGACGCGGCTCGACGGCGACGGCTTCTGGCTCGAACCGCTCGGTCCCGAGCACAACGTCGCCGACCACGCCGCCTGGATGTCGAGCATCGAGCACATCCGCGCCACGCCGGGATGGGCGGGGCGTGACTGGCCGCACGAGATGTCGCTCGACGACAACCTGCGGGACCTCGAGGAGCACGAGAAGGACTTCCGGGCGCGGACGGGGTTCACGTACACCGTCCGGTCGTCCGGCGACGGCGACGTGATCGGGTGCGTCTACATCTATCCGGACCGCGAGCGGGACACCGAGGCGCACGTCTCCTCCTGGGTCCGCGCGTCGCACGCCGAGCTCGATCCGGTGCTCGCCGACGCCGTGACGGGATGGCTCCGCCGCGATTGGCCGTTCGGCCACGTGCGCTACGCGGCGCGCGGCTGAGCCGTCAGCCGATCAGCGCGCGGCGCCCGTCGGCGACGGTGAACAGCGACCCGGTCACGAGGACCAGGTCGCCGGTGTCGGCGGCGGCACGGGCTTCCGCGAGCGAGTCGGCGACCGAGCTCCCGACGTGGACGACCACGCCGGCCTCGGCGAGGATCTTCGCGATCGCGAGCTCGTCGGCGCTCCGGACGCTGTCGTTGCGCGTCGGATACGCGACGTCGGCGAGCGCCGCGAGCGGCCCGACGACGCCGGCGAGGTCCTTGTTCGCGCTCACCGCGATCACCAGGTGCAGCCGGTCCCACGTGAAGGACTCACCGAGCGCATCCGCGAGGGCCTCGGCGCCCGCCGGGTTGTGCGCGCCGTCCAGGATGACGAGCGGGCTCCTGGCCACGACCTCGAGCCTGCCCGGGACCGACGCCGCGGCGAGCCCGTCGCGGAGCGATCCCTCGTCGAGCTCGTGCCCCGTCATCGCCTCGACGGCGACGATACCCGCGGCCGCGTTGTGCGCCGCGTACGAGCCGAACATCGGAACGAACAGATCGTCGTACGTCGTGTGGGGGGTGACGAGGGTGAACGCCTGCCCGCCGACGGCGACGGCCCGGCGATCGACCTCCCAATCGTCGCCTTCGCGCAGGATCGTCGCGCCGACCTCCGCCGCGCGCCGATCGAGGACCGAGGCCGCCTCGGGCTCCTGGTCCCGCACGACGGCGACCTTGCCCGCCTTGATGATGCCGGCCTTCTCCCCCGCGATGTCGGCGAGGGTCGGACCGAGCTCCGCGACGTGGTCCATCCCGATCGGCGTGACGACGGCGACGTCGCCCGCCACGAGGTTCGTCGCGTCCCACGATCCCCCCATCCCCACCTCGAACACCGCGAGCGCGACCGGTCGATCGGCGAACCAGAGGTACGCGAGGCCGGTGACCGCCTCGAAGTACGTGACCGCTCCGTGGCCCGTGCCGTCGACGAGGTCGAGGAAGGGCGCCAGGTGCTCCCACTCGTCGGCGAACTCGCGCTCGGTCATGTCGACGCCGCACACCGAGAACCGCTCCGTGACGGAGGCGAGGTGGGGCGAGGTGAACAGCCCCGTGGTCACGCCCAGCGCGCAGGCCACGGCGGCAGCGGCGCGCGCCGCGGTGGTCTTGCCGTTCGTGCCGGTGACGTGGATCGTGGGGTACGTCAGCTGCGGGTCGTCAAGGTACTTGACCAACTCCGCGATCCGATCGAGGCTCGGCCCCGGCATGTGCTCGGGCTGCCGAGCCTCGAGCTGCGCGAGCGCGTCGGCGAACCGCACGCCTCACGCCTGCTGGGCGGGTTGGGCGAGCACGACGTCGACCGACGCCGCATCGGCCGGTTCGGTCTCGAGGATCTGGACGTTGCCCGCCTCACGCAGGTCGGCCGCACCCAGCTCGAGCTTCGCGAGTCGCGCGCCCGTGTCACGCACCGTCGCCCGTTCCACGGGGATGCGGAGCGACACCTTCGCGAGCGCCTTCTCCTTGCGGATCGCGGTGAGGGCGCCCGCCGACACCTCGTAGATCTCGGGATCCGCGCCGTCGGCCACGTCGAGCTCGGATGCGCTCGGCCACGCGGCGCGATGGACGGAACCCTCGCGCCACCACGACCAGACCTCCTCGGTCACGTATGGGAGGAAGGGCGCGAACAGCCGGAGCAGCACGTCGAGCGCCTGGTGCAGCGCCGCGACGGCCGAGCCGGCCTTCTCGGCGCCGTGGACGCCGTACGCGCGCTGCTTCACCAGCTCGAGGTAGTCGTCGGTGAAGCCCCAGAAGAACCGCTCGACCAGATCGAGCGCCTTCGCGTGCTCGTAGTCGTCGAACGCCTCGGTCGCCTGGCGCACGACCTCGCGCAGCGACGCGAGCATCGACCGGTCGAGCGGCTCGGTGACGTCGCCGGGCGCCGCCTCCATCGAGAGCGCGAACCGCGACGCGTTCAGGATCTTGATCGCGAGCCGCCGCCCGACCTTCATCTGCTGCTCGTCGAAGGCGGCGTCGTACCCGAGCCGCGCGCTGCCCGCCCAGTACCGAACCGCGTCGGACGAGTGTCGCTCGAAGACCTCCGTCGGCACGACGACGTTGCCCTTCGACTTCGACATCTTCTTGCGGTCCGGATCGAGGACGAACCCGCTGATGACGGCGTTCGACCACGGGAGCGAGTCGTGCTCGAGGTCGGCGCGGAGCACGGTGTAGAAGAGCCAGGTCCGGATGATGTCGTGGGCCTGCGGTCGCATGTCCATCGGGAACACCCGCCGGAACAGGTCGTCGTCGTCCTCCCAGTGACCGGCGATCTGCGGCGTGAGCGACGACGTCGCCCACGTGTCCATCACGTCGGGATCGCCGATGAATCCACCGGGCCGCCCTCGCTGCTCCGCCGTGAACCCCGGCGGGACGTCGGCGGACGGATCGACGGGGAGCGTCGCCTCGTCGGCGAAGATCGGGTCGTCGTAGAGGGGTTCCGCCTCGTCATCGAGCCGGAACCACACGGGGAACGGCACGCCGAAGAACCGCTGGCGGCTGATCGCCCAGTCCTGGTTCAGGCCCTCGACCCACGTGGCGAAGCGCGCGCCCATGAACGAGGGATGCCACGAGAGCTCGCGACCGCGCGCCAGGAGGTCGTCGCGGCGATCGAGCGTCCTGACGAACCACTGACGGCTCGTGATCACCTCGAGCGGTCGGTCGCCCTTCTCGTAGAACTTCACGACGTGGCGCACGGGCGTCGGCTCGTCGAGGAGCGCGCCGGCTTCGCGCAGGAGCTCGACGATCCGCCGCCGTGCCTGGTTCGACGCCTTGTCCGTGAGTTCCGCCATCGCGGCGTTCGCGGCGCCGGCGTCCTCGGACTCCCATCCGGGCTCGCCGAACCGACCTTCGGCGAGCGTGCCGTCGCGCCGGACCACCACCCGAGCCGGAAGACCGAGCTCCCGCCACCACGTGACGTCGGTGACGTCGCCGAACGTGCAGATCATCGCGATGCCGGTGCCCTTCTCGGGATCGGCGAGGTGGTGTGCGACGACGGGCACGGGCACGCGGAACAACGGCGTCGTGACGGTGGAGCCGACGAGGTCGTGGTACCGATCGTCGTCGGGATGGGCGACGAGGGCCACGCACGCCGGGATCAGTTCGGGTCGCGACGTCTCGATCTCGACGCGCCCTCCGTCGGAACGATCGAACGCGATCCGGTGGTACTGCCCGTCCCGCTCGCGGTCCTCGATCTCGGCCTGGGCGACCGGCGTCTGGAAGTCCACGTCCCAGAGCGTGGGTGCCTCGGCGGTGTACGCCAGGCCCTTGCGGGCCAGGCGCAGGAACCCGCGCTGCGACACGCGGCGCGAGTGCTCGCCGATCGTCGTGTACGTCTGCGTCCAGTCGACCGAGAGCCCGAGCAGCCGGAAGAGCGACTCGAACGCCTTCTCGTCTTCGGCGGTCACGCGTTCGCACAGCTCGATGAAGTTGGGACGGCTGACCCTGACCGGCCGATCGTCGTCGGGCCGCTCGAGAGCCGTCACGTCGAAGGTCGGGTCGTAGGGCAACGACGGATCCGGACGGACGCCGAAGTAGTTCTGCACCCGGCGTTCGGTGGCGAGTCCGTTGTCGTCCCATCCGATCGGGTAGAAGACCTCGCGTCCGCGCATCCGCCGGTAGCGGGCGACGATGTCGGTGTGGGTGTACGACATCACGTGCCCGATGTGCAGCGAGCCGCTCGCCGTCGGCGGAGGCGTGTCGATCGCGAAGATCTGCTCCCGGGTCTTCGAGCGGTCGAAGCGGTACGTGCCGGTGGTCTCCCACCACTCGCCCCACTTCGCCTCGAGCCCGTCGAGCGAGGGCTTCTCGGGAACGCGCATGGCTCGGGAGTCTACCGACGGCACCGGTGGCGCCCTCGGACGCCCTCGCCGGCCGTCCTAGACTCGTGCGCGTGCGGACGTGCGGCAACTGCGGCTCCGGCGTCGACGAGGACGCCCGGTTCTGCTCCACCTGCGGCGCGGCCCAGCTGACCGTCTGCCGGTCGTGCGGCGCCGAGCTGCCCGTCGACGCGAGGTTCTGTCCGTCGTGCGGGACGCCCACCGATGCCGCGGCGGCCGGCGAGCGGGGTCCGACCCGCACCGCCGAGCGGAAGCTCGTCACGGTGCTCTTCGCCGACGTGACGGGCTCGACGGCCCTCGGCGAACGGCTCGATCCCGAGCCGCTCCGCGACGTCCTCGACGCCTACTTCTCGGCGATGCGCGAGACGATCGAGGCCGAGGGCGGCACGGTCGAGAAGTTCATCGGCGACGCCGTGATGGCGGTGTTCGGCGTTCCGCTCGCGCACGAGGACGACCCCGCGCGCGCCCTGCGGGCCTCGTTGCGGATGCTCGCGCGCCTCGCCGACGTCAACGTGGACCTCGAGGCGACGCACGGGCTGTCCCTGCAGATCCGGATCGGCGTGAACACCGGCGAGGTCCTCGCGTCACCCGACGCCGAGCCCGGGGAACCGATGGTGACCGGCGACGTCGTGAACACGGCTGCGCGTCTCCAGTCGGCCGCGGAACCCGGCACGGTGCTCGTCGCCGACCGCACGGCACGGGCCGCGCGCGGGTTCGCGTTCGGGGAGCCGACGTCGCTGTCGCTCCGCGGCAAACGGGCTGCGGTCGCCGCGCGGCAGCTGTTCGGTCACCGCGACGGCGACGACGGTGATCGTTCCGGGATCGGCGCGCCGATGGTCGGTCGCGATCGCGAGGTCCGGCTGCTCTCGACGTTGTTCGAGCGCGTCGCCGACGAGCGGCACCCGCATCTCGTCACGATCTACGGCGAGCCGGGCGTCGGCAAGAGCCGCCTCACGCGAGAGTTCGTCGGCTCGATCGTGTCGCGGCGCGACGAGCCGCTGATCCTGACGGGGCGATGCTTGCCCTACGGCTCGGGCGTCACGTACTGGCCGCTCGCCGAGATCGTGAAGGAGCGTGCGGGGATCCGCGATGCGGATGGACCCGACGACGTCCTCGCGAAGCTCGACGCGCTCCGTGCCGTGAGCGCCGAGCCGGTGGACGCGACGAAGCTCCGCTCGGCGTTCGCGGCGACGCTCGGGCTCGACGACCCACGCCGTCCGACGACCTCCCTCGAGCCGAAGCAGGTGCGCCGCGAGATCCACGACGCGTGGCGCTGGCTGCTGGGCGCGCTCGCCGCGGAGCGTCCGATCGTCGTCGTGATCGAGGACATCCATTGGGCCGACGACGCCGTCCTCGATCTCGTGGACGAGCTCGCCGACCGGCTCGACGCCCCCGTGCTCTTCGTCTGCCCCGCCCGACCCGAGCTCACGCAACGGCGTGCGTGGGGCGGAGGGCGACGCCAAGCGTCGAGCATCGAGCTCGACCCGCTCGACGCGACGGCGGCCGATCGGCTCGTCACGCTCCTGCTCGACATCGACGAGCTGCCGAAGCACGTTCGGCGGCGGATCCTCGCACGCGCCGAGGGGAACCCCTTCTTCATCGAAGAGATCGTCCGCCACCTGATCGACTCGGGGAGGATCGCGCGCGTCGACGGCAGATGGCACGCATCCTCCGACGTCGGCGACGTCGACATCCCCGACACCGTGCAGGGGGTGCTCGCGGCGCGGATCGATCTGCTCGAACCCGCCGACAAGCGGGTGCTGCAGCTCGGCGCGGTCGTAGGACGCGTCTTCTGGCCGGGGTCGGTCCGCGCCCAGCTCGACGGCGACGGCGACGATCTCGACGCGGCGCTCGAGCGCCTGCGGTCGCGCGACCTCGTCCTCGCACGGTCCGCATCGACCGTGACCGGCGAGCGCGAGTTCATCTTCAAGCACGTCCTGACCCGCGACGTCGCCTACGAGACGCTGCCGCGACGCGACCGGGCGGGGGCGCATCGGACCGTGGCGACCTGGATCGAGGGTTCGGCCCGCGAGCGCGTCGGCGAGTTCACCGAGCTCCTCGCCCACCACTACGAGCAGGCGTACGAGGCCGAGCGCGCGGATCCGCACGCCGACGGCGGCGCGCTCCGCGAGCTGCGCCGTCGAGCGTTCGAGGCCATCCTCGCGGCCGCCGAGGCCGCGCGCCGACGGTTCGCGGTCCGGCATGCCTACGAGCTGGTGGAGCGCGCGCTCGCGGTCGCGGACGAGCCGCTCGAGCGCGCGAGGGCGCTCGAGTGCCGTGGCCACGCCGCGCTCACCGACTACCGGGGCGACGACGCGTGGACGTCGTTCCGCGAAGCCGTCGACCTGCGCGTCGAGCACGCGCCGGAGGACCGGCTCGCGATCGCCTACGCCGCGGCCCGCGCCGTCGAGTCGCCGATGCGATGGCCCGGGTCGATGCGCGAGTGGCCCGACGACGACGTCGTGACGCGGTACCTGCAGATCGGCTTCGAGCACGCGGGGACGGCGACGGACGAGACCCGCGTGCGGTTGCTCGCCGCCAGGGCGTTCATGCCCTTCGGGCTCGTGACGACCCGATCGTACGCGGGCGACCGCGAGGCGCACGATCGGGCCGTCGCCGACGGCCTCGAGGCGGCCGATCTCGCGCTCGAGATCGGCC
>DATHTO010000031.1:0-17313 GCA_035463115.1 Actinomycetota bacterium
GCCGACGAGCCGACCGGGAACCTTGATTCGAAGAGCGGCGCCGAGCTCTTGGGATTCCTGCGGAGCGCGGTGGACGACCACGGACAGACGATCGTGATGGTGACCCATGACGCGCACGCGGCGAGCTTCTCCGATCGCGTGGTCTTCCTCGCGGACGGCCGTGTCGTCGACGAGATGCGCGAGCCATCGACCGAGCGCGTCCTCGACCATCTGAAATCGCTCGAGGGCTGATCGCGTGCTGCGCGCGACGTGGAAGAGCCTCACGGCTCGCAAGCTCCGGTTGTTCCTGACCGCCCTCTCGATCGTCCTCGGTGTGGGATTCGTCGCCGGCACGTACGTCCTGACCGACACGATGAACGCGGCGTTCGAGGACCTGTTCTCGCAGGTGTCCTCGACGAGCGACCTCGTCGTGCGCTCCGAGAGCGCGTTCGACAACGTGGGCGCCGGTCCCGGCACGGGTGCCTCCGAAGAACGGACCCCGCTCGACGAGTCGCTCGTCGACGTCGTCGCGGCGGTGCCGGGCGTGCGGGTCGCCGTCCCCGACGTGGCAGGGACCGCCGCGATCGTGGATCCCGAGACCGACGAGGTCGCCGGCGGGTTCGGGCCGCCCACGATCGGCACGAACTGGAACGCCCTGGCCGAGGGCGTCCTCGAGGTGCGCGAGGGACGACCGCCCGAAGCGGACGGAGAGGTCGCGATCGACGCGGCGACCGCCGAGTCGAGCGGGTTCACGGTCGGACAGACCGTCCCGGTGCTGTTCGAGACGGGTCGCGACGAGTTCGAGATCGTCGGGATCGTCGGGTTCGGCGAGGCCGACAACCTCGCCGGCGCGACGCTCGCCGTGTTCGAGACCGAGACGGCGCAGCGCGTCCTCGGCAAGGAAGGTGTCGTGGACACCGTCACGGTGCAGGCCGAGGACGGCGCCAACCTGAACGCGCTCCGGCAGGCGATCCAGGCGGAACTCCCCGACGGCGCCGAGACGGTCCTCGCGACCGATGTGGCCGACGAGAACGCCGAGGCGCTCCAGGAGGGGCTCGGGTTCTTCCGGACGGCGCTCCTCGTGTTCGCCGCCGTCGCGCTGTTCGTGGGCGCCTTCATCATCTTCAACACGTTCTCGATCATCGTCGCGCAGCGCACGCGCGAGCTCGCGCTCCTCCGCACGCTCGGCGCGAGCCGTCGCCAGGTGATCTGGTCGGTCGTGCTCGAAGCCGCGATCGTGGGACTGATCGCGTCGCTCGTCGGCGTCGTCGCGGGGATCGGCATCGCGATCGGGCTCCAGGGCGTGTTGGCCGCCTTCGGGATCGACCTTCCGACCACGGACACGCAGCTGCAGGTGCGCACGATCGTCGTGGCGGTGATCGTCGGCATGGGCGTCACGCTGGTCGCGTCCGTCATCCCGGCCCGCCACGCGGCGAGCGTCGCGCCGATCCAGGCGCTCCGCGAGCCCGACGTGACGACGTCGCGCGGCACCCGCAGGCGTCGCGTCGTCGTCGCCGGCATCGTCTCCGTGCTCGGGGTGACGGCGCTCGTGCTCGGGTTGTTCGAACCCGACGGATCGTCGACGTTGCTGTCGTCGATCGGGCTCCCGGACAACGCGGCGGTGATGGTGGGGCTCGGCGCCGCGTTGACGCTCGTCGGCGTCGCGCAGCTGTCGCCCTTCATCGCGAGGGCGGTCGCGGGTGCGATCGGCGCTCCGTTCCGGCGCCGGAGCGTTCCGGCGCGGATCGGCCGGGAGAACGCGATCCGGAACCCACGCCGCACCGCGTCGACGGCGTCCGCGCTCATGATCGGACTCGGGCTGGTGGCGATGGTGGCGATCCTCGCCGCGTCGTTGAAGGCGTCGTTCGACACCGCCCTCCGAGAGACGCTGAAGGCCGACTTCACGCTGTCCACGACGTCGTTCTCGCCGTTCTCCCCGGACGTGGCGCGGCAGATCGCCGACCTCGACGAGGTCGCAGCCGCGTCGTCCTTCCGCCAGAACGGGTTCCAGGTGCGTGGGCAGCAGAGCTTCGTGACGGGCCTCGATCCGACGACCGTCGAGCAGGTCGCCACGTTGGACGTCACGGAGGGATCGCTCGGCGACCTCGGCGACAACACGATCGCGGTCCACCGAGGCGTCGCGGACGACGAGGGCTGGGCGCTCGGCGACGAGGTGCCCGCCGCGTTCCCGAGCGTCGCCGATCGCCCGCTCGAGATCGTCGCGATCTACGAGGAGAACGGCATCGCCGGCGACTACGCGATCGCGCTGTCGACGTACGAGGACGTGTTCGTCGAGCAGCTCGATTCGTTCGTCCTCGTGCGTGGCGCCGACGGGGTCGCCAGCGACGACGTCCGTGCGGCCGTCGAAGGCGTCGTGGCCGACTTCCCGAACATCGACGTGCAGGATCAGGCGGAGTTCCGCGAGAAGCAGGCCGGGTTCATCGACCAGCTGCTGGGCCTCGTCACCGCGCTGCTGTTCATGGCGATCATCATCGCGCTGTTCGGCATCGTGAACACGCTCGGCCTGTCGATCTACGAGCGCACGAGGGAGCTCGGGCTCCTCCGCGCCGTCGGCATGAGCCGCCGGCAGGTCAAGCGCATGATCCGCTACGAGTCCGTCATCATCGCGATCTTCGGCGCGATCCTCGGGATCGTGATCGGCATCGCGTTCGGATGGGCCCTGCAGCAGGCGCTCGAGCCCGAAGGCGTCACCCAGCTCGCGATCCCCGGGGGCCAATTGGTCGTGTACTTCGTGTTCGCCGCCCTCGCGGGGATCGTCGCCGCGATCTGGCCCGCGCGACGTGCCGCGAAGCTGAACGTGCTCGAATCGATCGCGTACGAATAGTCCTCGAGCGTGCCCGGACGTTCCGTCGCCCCGGCGCGGCTCGGAGCGCTGACTATCATGGTCGGCTCATGCCGCGATTGACGATGCCCGACGGTTCGATCACGGAGCTGCCCGAGGGGGAGCCGGTCGGGAGCGTGCTTCCGAAGGGGTCGATCGCGGCACGTGTCGACGGCGAGCTCCGCGACCTCGCGTTCGTTCCGGGCGGCGACGCCGCCGTCGAGCCGGTCGACGCCGCGAGCGACGAGGGTCTCCACGTCCTCCGGCACTCGACCGCCCACCTGATGGCGAAGGCCGTGTGCGACCTCTTCCCGGGCGCCAGGTACGCGATCGGGCCGGCGATCGCGGACGGCTTCTACTACGATTTCGAGCTTCCCTCGCCGATCGGGCCGTCGGACCTGTCGAAGATCGACCGGCGGATGCGCCAGCTGATCAAGGCGAACGAGCCGTACCTCCGCGAAGACGTGTCCCGGGCCGACGCCCGCGATCGGCTCGCCGACCAGCCGTACAAGGTCGAGATCATCGACAAGCTGGGGGACGAGGAGGGCGAGGCCGTCGGCGGCGACGAGGTCTCGCTCTACCGCACCGGCGACTGGGTCGACCTCTGCATGGGGCCGCACGTGCCGTCGACCGCGAAGCTCGGCGCCTTCAAGCTGACGAAGCTCGCCGGCGCGTACTGGCGCGGCGACGAATCGCGCCCGATGCTCACGCGGATCTACGGCACCGCGTGGGCGACGCAGGAGGACCTCGAGGCGCACCTGCACCGCGTCGAAGAGGCGGAGCGCCGCGACCACCGGAAGCTCGGCCAGCAGCTCGACCTGTTCTCGTTCCCGGAGGAGCTCGGTCCCGGGCTCGCCGTGTGGCATCCACGCGGCGGGGTGTTCCGCAAGCAGCTCGAGGACTACGTGCGGAACCTCCACCTCGAGCGCGGCTACGACATCGTGCAGAGCCCGCACCTCGCACGACGCGTCCTGTGGGACACGAGCGGCCACACCGACAAGTTCCTCGAGAACATGTACCCGGTGATGGACGACGGCGAGGGCAGCCAGTACTTCGCGAAGCCCATGAACTGCCCGTTCCACGTCCTGATCTACAAGAGCTCGGTCCGGTCGTACCGGGATCTGCCGATGCGGCTGTCGGAGCTCGGCACGGTCTATCGGTACGAGCGCCTCGGCACGCTGCACGGCCTGTTGCGCGCGCGCGGGCTGACGCAGGACGACTCCCACATCATCTGCCGTGAGGACCAGCTGATCGACGAGATCCTCGGCGTGTTCGAGCTGACGTTGGAGATCCACCGGACGTTCGGCTTCGCCGATCCCGAGATCACGCTGTCGACGAAGCCCGGCAAAGCGGTGGGCGACCAGGCGATGTGGGACAAGGCGATCGGGGCGCTCACGAACGCGCTCGACAACAGCGGCATGGCGTACACCGTCGCCGAGGGCGAGGGCGCGTTCTACGGGCCGAAGGTCGACTTCCACTTCCGCGACGCGATCGGACGGCTGTGGCAGCTGACGACCGTCCAGTGCGACTTCGCGCTGCCCGAGCGGTTCGACATGCGATACACCGGCGACGACAACGAGCGGCACCGCCCGGTGATGGTGCACCGGGCGATCCTCGGATCCCTCGAGCGGTTCAGCGGCGTGCTGATCGAGCACTACGCGGGTGCGTTCCCGCTGTGGTTGTCACCGGAGCAGCTCCGCTTCGCACCCGTGGCGGACCGCCATGTCGATCACTGCTGCACCCTCGCGACGGCGGCGACCGCAAGCGGCCTCCGGACGTTCGTCGACGACAGCAAGGAGTCGGTCGGCAAGAAGATCCGCGCGGCGCAGCTGATGAAGGCCCCGTATACCCTCGTCGTCGGGGATCGCGACATCGAGGCCGGGGCGTACACCGTGCGGGATCGCGAAGGCCACGAGACACCGGACGTGCCGTTCGACGAGCTCGTCGACGCGCTCGTCGCCGAAGCGTCGGAACGCCGGCTCACGCAGACCCGCTTCGGGAGCTGAGCCATGGACCGCCTCTGGAGCCCGTGGCGGATGGCGTACATCGAGGGCAACAAGGCGGAACCATCCGAGGACCGGCCCTGCGTCTTCTGCCGGTCGCTCGAGGTCCCGGCCGACGACGACGACGCATGGGTGCTGGCCCGCGACCAGCACGCGTTCGTCACCCTGGCGAAGTTCCCGTACAACCCCGGCCACCTCCTCGTGCTGCCGGTGCGCCACACGGGGGAGCTCGACGACGTGACCGCCGACGAGCACGCATCGATCGCGCGGTTCCTCGTGGCCGGCACCGGCGCGCTGCGGGAGGCGTCGGCGCCGCACGGGTTCAACATCGGCCTGAACCTCGGGCGGGTCGCGGGCGCGGGCATCCCTGAGCATCTGCACTGGCACGTGGTTCCACGATGGGCGGGCGACACGAACTTCATGCCGGTGGTCGGGCAGACGCGCGTCCTCCCGGAGCTCCTCGGCGACTCGTTCCGCAAGCTGCAGCCGCTGTTCGAGGGCGGCCGAGGCCCCGCGACGGCGTCGTCGAGCTCGGCGACGGCGCGCGGCTGGCGTTCGACGCCGTCGGCGACGGACCGGCCGTCGTCTTCGTGCATCCGGGGTTGTGGGACCGCCGGACCTGGGACGACCAGATGACCTCGTTCCCCGCGGCCGGGTTCCGCGCGATCCGCTACGACGTCCGCGGGTACGGCGCGTCGTCCCGGCAGGACGGCCGCCCGTACTCGGAGGTCGCCGACCTCGTCGCGCTGCTCGACGAGCTCGGCGTCGACCAGGCGGCGCTCGTCGGGTGCTCGATGGGCGGCGCGATCGCGATCGACACCACGCTGGAGCATCCCGACCGCGTCTGGGCGCTCGTCCCGACCGCCTCCGCGATCGGCGGCGTCGAGGCATCGCAGGAGGAGGAGGACTGGTTCGCCGACGTCGTCGCGCCGATCGAGGACGCGATCGAGGCCGGCGACCACGAGCGGGCGCGCGCGCTCGAACTCGAGCGGCTGTGGGCGCCGCTCGGAACCGAGGGCGACGCCGGACGACGGATCCGCGAGATCGCGTTCGACAACCTGCACGAGCTGACGATGGACGAGACGCTGCCCCTGCCGATCGATCCTCCGGCGGGACACCGCCTGCACGAGATCGACGTGCCGACGCTCGTCCTCAAGGCGGAGCACGACCCGCCGTTCAGCCGGCGCCTGAGCGACGTGATCGCGGCGGGGATCGCAGGCGCACGCGAGTCGCTGATCGAGGGCGCGGACCACGTCGTGAACCTCCGCCAGCCCGAGCGGTTCGACGCAGCGGTGATCGCCTTCCTGCGCGAGGTCGCTCCGGAGGCGGACGCCCCGATCGACCGCTGATGGAGCGGTCGCTCGCCGCGGGCGCCGCGGCCTTGCGGCGCCGGGAACGGCGACTACTTCCTGGCGGCCTGCGCCTCCTCGCGCGCGCGGCGGTGCTCGGCGATGACCTTCTCGGCGAGATGCGCCGGCATCTCCTCGTAGTGGGAGAACGTCATCGTGAACGCGCCGCGGCCGCCGGTCATCGATCGGAGGTCGATCACGTACCGAGCGACCTCCGACTGCGGAACGAGCGCGTTGATCCGCTGCTTGCCGCCGCCGGCCTGCTCCATGCCTTGGATCTTGCCGCGCTTGCTGTTCAGGTCGCCCATCACGTCGCCGGTGAACGCGTCGGGCACGACGACCGACAGTTGCACGATCGGTTCGAGGAGCGAGACGCCCGCGGTCTCCGCCGCCTCCTTGATCGCGAGCGAGCCCGCGATCTGGAACGCCATGTCTGAGGAGTCGACCGAGTGGAACTTGCCGTCCACGAGCGTGATCTTCACGTCGACCATCGGGTTCCCGCTCATGACCCCTTCGGCCATCGTCTTCACGACGCCCTTCTCGACCGACGGGATGAACTGCTGCGGCACCGCGCCGCCGAAGATCTTGTCCTCGAAGACGAAGCCTTCGCCGCGCGGGAGGGGCTCCACCTCGATGTCGCAGATCGCGTACTGGCCGTGGCCGCCGCTCTGCTTCACGTGACGACCATGACCTTTCGCCCTGCCGCGGAACGTCTCGCGGTAGGCGATCTTCGCCGGCGCATGCTCGACGCCGACGCCGAACTTGCGTGACAGCCGCTCGATCTGGACGCCGAGGTGCGCCTCACCCATGCCGTAGATCACGGTCTCGTGCGTCTCTTCGTTCCGCACGACGCGGAAGCTCGGATCCTCCTCGCGCAGGCGCGCCAGGCCCGTCGCGAGCTTGTCCTCGTCGCCCTTCGTCTTGGGGGCGATCGCGTACGCGAGCAGCGGTTCGGGGATCTCGACGGCCTGCAGATGCACGGGGTCGTCCTTCGTGCTGAACGTGTCGCCCGTGTGCGCGTGTTGCAGCTTCGCGACGGCGCCGATGTCGCCGGCCGGCACCTCCGGCACGTTCGCATGCTCCTTGCCGACGAGCGTGAACAGCTGCCCGACCCGCTCGTCGGTGCCCTGCGTGGCGTTGTGCACCGACGTGTCGGGCCGCATCCGCCCGCTGAACACCCGGAACATCGTGATGTGCCCCACGAAGGGGTCCGACAGGGTCTTGAAGACGAACGCCGCGAGCGGGCCGTCGGGATCGCACGCGCGCTCGCCCTCGCCGCCCTTGCCCTGGACCGTGATCGGCGCGCGCTCGACCGGCGACGGGAACTCCTCGACGATGAAGTCGAGCAGGCGGTCGATGCCGATCGCCTTCGTGGCGCTCCCCACGATCACCGGAGCGAGCCGCGCCCGGGCGAAGCCGTCCTTCGCGCCGTGGACGATGTCGTCCTCGGGCAGCGTGCCCTCGTCGAGGTACTTCTCGATCAGCGCGTCGTCGGACTCCGCGACCGCCTCGATCAGCTTCTCGCGGGCAGGATCGGCCATCGCGTGGAGGTCGTCGGGCCACTCCGATTCCTCGGCGATCGGGCCGTCGGGGTAGCGGTCGGCCTTCTCGTGGAGGAGGTCCGCGATCCCGGCGAACTCGTGCTCCTGTCCGATCGGAAGCTCGAACGGTGCGACCTGGTTGCCGAACGACGCCACGAGCTGGCCGAGGGTCTGCTCGAAGTCGGCTCGTTCGCGATCCAGCT
The DNA here is from genome assembly GCA_035463115.1 of Actinomycetota bacterium. Taxonomy (GTDB): domain Bacteria; phylum Actinomycetota; class UBA4738; order UBA4738; family HRBIN12; genus BPGL01. The sequence goes on from DATHTO010000031.1 coordinate 7,918, forward strand.
TGTTCACGAAGATCGCCCGAGGGAGCCGTTCCTCGACCGCGAGCTCCCACGCGTACTCGGTCTGCACCTCGACGCCGTCGACCGCCGACACGACGACGATCACCGCATCGGCCGCTCGGATCGCTGAGCGCAGGTCGCCGACGAAGTCGGCCGTCCCCGGCGCGTCCAGCACGTTGATCTTCGTGCCTTTCCACTCGACGGGCGCCATCGTCAGCGACACCGAGATGCCGCGCTTCTGCTCGTCGGGGTCGTGGTCGCTCACCGTGTTGCCGTCCTCGACGGTCCCCATGCGCGTGATCGCGCCGGACGCGAAGAGCATCGCCTCGAGGAGCGTGGTCTTGCCTGCGCCTCCGTGACCAACGAGCAGGACGTTGCGGATGTCCTTCGCGTCGTACGTCTTCACGGGCGTCAACCTCCGGAGCGCGCGAGTGGGAGGCCCATCCTAGCGAGTTGCTAGGCTCGCGCCGTCCGATGGTCCGCTTCCAACGCCAGCCGCCCGGAACCGCCATCACCCGCGCGTCGCTGCTGGTCGGAGGGGGTCTCGCCGGCGTCGCGGCGTGGCGCATCGTCGCCGGCGAGCGGGTCGGGCCGGCCCTGCTGGCCGGGGTAGGCGCGACGCTGTTGCTGGTCGGCAGCCACCGCGCGAACCACGGGGCGGGCGGTCCCGTCGACCGCATGCTCGGCGAGCTGCTCGACCGGGCGTGGGACGGGCTCGTCCTCGCGCCGATCGCGTGGGTCACCCGTGTCGACGAACCTGGCATCGCGCTCGGAGCCCTCGTGGCGATCTGCGCGAGCTTCCTCTCGTCGTACGTCCGCGCGCGCGGGGCCGCGCTCCGCTACTCGGTCGAGGAGAGTCACGTGACGCGCGGCGTCCGGTACGCGCTCGTCGCTGCGGGTCTCGCGTTCGACGCGCTCGGCGTCGCCGTCTGGTCGGCGGCCGTCGTGTCGGTGCTCGCGGTCCTCGTCCGGATCAGTCAGGTCGCGAAGGAGGAGCGCGCCTGAGCGCCGCGACGGGGGAGACCTGGCACGAGCGGGTCGCGTACGCGGCGTACGGAACCGTCGCCTGGCTCGGCCGCACCCTGCCGACGACGACGGGGCGGGTGCTCTTCCGCTGGGTCGGGACCGCGGCGTTCCACCTGCTGCCGGGCGTCCGGGCCGTCGTCGCGGCGAACCAGGCCCAGGTGCTCGGCCGTGCACCCGACGATCCGCTCGTGCGGGCGTCCACGCGGCGAGCGTTCCGCAGCTACGCGCGGTACTGGTTCGACGCTTTCGACGTCGCGACATGGGACGACGATCGGATCCGTGGCGCGATGTCGTTCGAGGGACTCGAACGGGTGCAGGAACTCCTCGCCGAGGGCAGCGGCGTGCTCGTGGTCGTGCCGCACATGGGGAACTGGGACGCCGCCGGCCGCGCGCTGACCGCGCATGGCATCGCCGTGCTCTCGGTCGCCGAGCGTCTGCGCCCCGAAGCGCTGTACGAGCTGTTCCTGCGCCATCGCCGGGATCTCGGCATGGACATCATCGGTCTCGCCGACGACGGCGACGTCGCGCGGAAGCTCACGAACGCGCTCGCGGACGGGCGCTTCGTCGCGCTCGTCGCCGACCGCGATCTGTCGGGCCGCGGGATCGAGGTGGAGATGTTCGGCGCGTCGCGACGGTTGCCCGCCGGCCCGGCGGTGCTCGCCCTGCGGAGCGGCGCCCCCGTGGTGACCGCCGACCTGTACGAGACGCCGATGGGATGGCGGTGCCGGCTGCACCCGCCGCTCGAGATCGAGCCGTCGGGCGACCGGCGCGCCGACGTCGCCGTGCTCACGCGCGCGATCGCCGAACGCTTCGAGCTCGCGATCGCGGCCTCCCCGTCGGACTGGCACCTGTTCCAACCGGGCTGGCCGTCGTGAGGATCGCGCTCGTGTGCCCGTACGCGTGGGACGCGGCGGGCGGCGTGCAGGTCCACGTCGACGACCTCGCTCGGCAGCTCGTCGCCCGCGGCCACGACGTCGCCGTGCTCGCGCCGCACGACCGCGGACCCGGCGGACGAGCGGCTGGCGCGGTGCTGCGCGTGCCGTACCGCGGAACCGTCGCCCCGATCGCGCCGTCGCCGCTCGCGATCCGGCGGCTGTCCCGGGTGTTCGCTCGCTTGGCTCCTGACGTCGTACACGTGCACGAACCCCTCGCGCCGAGCACGGCGATGTGGGCGACCCTCGCATCGCCCGCGCCCGTCGTCGCGACGTTCCACGCGTTCCTCGATCGGTCGCGGGCGATGGAGCTCGCGGCGCCGCTGCTGCGGACGGTCGCCCGGCGTCTCGCGGCGTCGATCGCCGTGTCGGAAGCGGCAGCGGCGTTCCTCCGCCGTGCCGTCCCCGAGCTCGAGCCGGTCGTGATCCCGAACGGCGTCGACGTCGCGGCGTTCGAGGGTGCCGAGCCGGCGGCGCTCCCGCCCGGTCGGCGGATCGCGTGGGTCCACCGGCTCGATCCGCAGAAGGGGTTCGGCGTGGCGCTCGAGGCGTTCTCGGCTCTCGTGGGCGACGTCCCGGATGCGCGGCTCGTCGTCGGCGGCGAGGGCCGCGACCGAGGCCTCGTCGAAGGATTGACGGAAGCCGTGCGCTCGCGCGTCACGATGCTCGGCACGGTTGCGCACGCCGACGTGCCCGGCATCCTGCGGGGCTCCGAGGCCGCGATCGCCCCGGCGACCGGGCAGGAGAGCTTCGGGATCGCGGTCGTGGAGGCGATGGCGGCGGGCGTTCCGGTCGTGGCGAGCGACATCGCCGGCTACCGCGAGGTCGTCCGCGACCGGCGCGACGGGCTCCTCGTCCCGCCGGGCGATCCCGCCGCCCTCGCGGCCGGGATGCGGTCGATCCTGCAGGACGCCGGGCTCGCATCGCGTCTCGCCGAGGGCGGGCGCGTTCGGGCTCGGGCCTACGCGTGGTCGACGGTCGTCGCACGGCTCGAAGAGGTCTACGGGCAGGCGTCCGCCGGGCCCCCGCCGGTACGATGAGCGTCGTGCCGCTCGCCGCATGGATCGTCCTCGGCATCCTCGCGCTCGTCGTGGCGTACGTGATCGTCACGTGGAACCGCTTCGTCCGCCTGCGCACCCGGGTCGACAACGGATGGTCGCAGATCGACGTGCAGCTACGCCGCCGGTACGACCTGATCCCGAACCTCGTCGAGACGGTGCGCGCGTACGCGGCCCACGAGCGGGCCGTGTTCGAGCACGTGACCGAGGCCCGCACGCGCGCGATCGCCGCCACCGACGTGCGCGAGCAGGCGTCGGCGGAGAACGCGGTCACGATGGGTCTCCGACAGTTGCTGGCGGTCGTCGAGGCCTATCCCGATCTCAAGGCGAACACGAACTTCCTCGCGCTCCAGGAGGAGCTCGTCGGGACCGAGTCGAAGATCGCGTACGCGCGACAGTTCTACAACGACCAGGTCATGAAGCTGAACACCGCGATCCAGACCGTGCCGTCGAACCTCGTCGCGAGCGCGCTGAAGGTCCAGCCGCGGGAGTTCTTCGACATCGAGGACCCCGTGCGCGGACCGGTCGCCGTCGATCTCGGAGGCTCGTAGCGCACCGTGTACGAGCAGATCGCGGCGAACAAGCGGAAGACCGTCCTGCTCCTCGCGGGAGCCGTCGCGTTCACGGCGCTGATCGGCTACGTGATCGGCGTGATGTGGGGCACCGGTCCGACCGGTCTGCTGATCGCCCTCGTCGTCGCCGCCGTGTTGTCGCTCGGCTCGTACTTCGGCGGCGACCGACTCGTCCTCGCGTCGACCCGCGCGCGCGAGGTCACCCCGGTCGACCAGCCGCGGCTGCACAACGTCGTCGAAGGGTTGTCGATCGCGGCGGGCATCCCGAAGCCACGGGTGTACGTGGTTCCGGAGCAGGCGCCGAACGCGTTCGCCACCGGGCGCAACCCCGAGCACTCGTCGATCGCGGTCACCGACGGACTCCTCGCGTCGCTGAACCGCGTCGAGCTCGAAGGCGTGATCGCGCACGAGATCGCGCACGTCCAGGATCGGGACATCCTGGTCGGCACCGTGGTCGCGACCGTCGTCGGCGCCGCGGTGCTGCTCGCGGAGTTCTTCATGCGGTCGTGGTGGTGGGGCGGGTTCCGCGGCCGACGCGGCAGCGACGCCGGCGGCGGGGTGGTCCAGCTCGCGATCTTCGCGGTCGGGTTCGTGCTCCTCGCGCTCGCCCCGCTCGCGGGCCAGGTGATCAAGCTCTCGGTCTCGCGCAACCGCGAGTTCCTCGCGGACGCCCAGGGGGCGATCCTCACCCGCTACCCGCCGGGCCTCGCGGCGGCCCTGCGGAAGATCGCCGCCTCGCCCGCGGCGATGCACAGCGCCAACAACGCCACGGCTCATCTGTGGCTCAACCAGCCGTCTCGGATCGAAGGCCAGCGCATGGGAACGCTGGAGCGTCTCTTCGCGACGCATCCTCCGCTCGAGGAGCGCATCCGGCGGCTCGAGGAGATGTGACGTTCCCGTCGAGAAGGCGGCCCCGGCGGGTCGAGGTGTTGGACACGGCTCCCGCGGGCTCCTAGCCTCGGACGGACGTCCGAGCGCGGCGACGCGCATCGCGGGCGTCCCACATCACATCCCACATCCGACCCCCAGGAGGTTCTCCGAACATGGCCGTGACCAGCCGCGGCAAGAAGGCGATCGGCGCTGCCGTCGCCGTGGCCGTCGTCGGCGCCGCCGCGCTCGCCCTGACGGGCAACGCGCCGACGGCGATCCAGAAGGCCGCCGGCGCGATCGGCATCGCGCCGCCGCCGCCGACGTGTCCGCTCACGGGCGAGCTGACACCTGGGGGTGAGGAGGCGCCTCGCCGGTCGCTGCTGGCGGTCAAGGTCGAGAACACCGACGCGGCGTATCCGCTCCGGGGCCTCGACCGCGCCGACATGGTGTACGAGGAGGTCGTCGAGGGAGGGATCACGCGGTTCGTCGCGATCTACCACTGCCGCGACGCGAACGACGTCGGCCCCGTCCGCAGCGCGCGCACCACCGACCCCAAGATCCTCGCCCCGCTCCAACAGCAGCCCGTGCTCGCGTTCGCGGGCGCGGCGCCCAGCGTCGTGAAGGCCCTCGTCGACGACGGGATCGTGCAGCTCACCGAGGCGAACACCCCCGCTGCGTTCAGCCGCGATGACGCGCGGATCGCGCCACACAACCTGTTCACGTCGACGGCGGCGCTCTGGCGTGCCGCCGCCAAGCAGGTCGACGAGCCTGCGACGCCTCGGGCGGCCTTCACCTTCGGGGACGAGCTTCCCCAGCGGTCGAAGAAGGCCACCTCGATCGACATCACCTTCTCGTCGCTCTCGTCGACGGGATGGACCTGGGAAGGCGGCCGATGGACGCGGCTGCTGGCCGGGTCTCCGATGTCGCTCGAGAACGGGCAGCAGGTCCGCGCCGAGAACGTCGTGGTCCAGATCGTGAAGGTGACGGAGGACACGATCGTCGACGCGTCAGGAGCGTTCTCGCCGCTGGTCGAGATGACGGGCCGGGGCAAGGCGTGGGTGTTCCGTGACGGGCGGGCGATCGCCGCGACGTGGGAGCGTTCCGGCGAGGGCGATCAGACGACGTTCCGCACGAAGGACGGCGACGAGATCGAGCTGTCGCCCGGCGCCACGTGGGTCGAGCTCGTCCCGACCGACGGGTCGGTCACCTTCTCGAAGTGAGGTCGTCGACCGGGGACCGGCGGTCGCTCGCGCGGGACGCCGGCCCCTCCCGTCGCTGGTCACGGCGGTACACTCGGGTGCCGGAGGCTCGGAGGGCGGGGCGCTTCGGCTGAACCGCCGAGCCCGCTGGACCGCCGAGCCAGTCCGATCGAGGAGGCGATACCCCGTGAACCGCGAGACCGGCACCTTCACCGTGAAGTCCGGCCTGGCCGAGATGCTCAAGGGCGGCGTCATCATGGACGTCACCAACGCCGATCAGGCGAAGATCGCCGAGGACGCCGGGGCGTGCGCCGTGATGGCGCTCGAACGCGTCCCCGCCGACATCCGCAAGGAAGGCGGCGTCGCGCGGATGGCCGACGCGACGAAGGTCGAGGAGATCCAGCAGGCGGTCTCGGTCCCCGTGATGGCGAAGGCGCGGATCGGTCACTTCGTCGAGGCCCAGATCCTGCAGGCGCTCGGCGTCGACTACATCGACGAGTCCGAGGTCCTCACGCCCGCCGACGAGGAGTTCCACATCGACAAGTGGGCGTTCACGGTGCCGTTCGTGTGTGGCGCTCGGAACCTCGGCGAGGCGCTGCGGCGGATCGCCGAAGGCGCCGCGATGATCCGGACGAAGGGCGAGGCGGGCACGGGCAACGTCGTCGAGGCTGTGCGCCACGAGCGACAGATCCTCCGCGACATCGCGGAGGTCACGACGCTCCGACCCGAGCAGTACGTCACGAAGGCGAAGGAACTCGGGGCGCCGGTCGAGCTCGTCCGGATCGTGGCCGAGCAGGGCCGCCTTCCCGTCGTGAACTTCTCCGCGGGCGGGATCGCGTCGCCGGCCGATGCGGCGCTCATGATGCAGCTCGGCGTCGACGGCGTGTTCGTCGGCTCGGGCATCTTCAAGAGCGAGGACCCGGCGTCGATGGCGCGCGCGATCGTCGAGGCGACGACCCACTTCGAGGACGCCGACGTGCTCGCGAAGCTCTCGCACGGGCTGGGCGAGCCGATGGCCGGCCTCGAGATCGGCACGCTCGAGACGCGCCTGCAGGACCGCGGCTGGTAACGCGCGGCGTCCGACGACGGGACCGGCGCACGACGAGGGGAGCGGTACGCCGTGAAGGCTGGGGTCCTCGCGCTGCAGGGTGACTTCCGCGAGCACGTACGCGCGTTCGCCGACGCGGGTGCGACGCCCGTCGACGTTCGGCGTCCCGAGCACCTCACCGACGTCGACGTCCTCGCGATCCCGGGCGGTGAATCCACCACGATCGGCAAGCTCGCGCGGGCGTACGGGCTCGTGGAACCGATCCGCGAGCGCGCCGCCGCCGGGATGCCGATCCTCGGGACCTGTGCCGGCATGATCGTCCTCGCCCGACGGGTCGAGGGCGGCGAGCCGCTCCTGTCGCTCGTCGACATCACCGTGCAGCGCAACGCGTACGGGCGGCAGGTCGATTCGTTCGAGGCCGACCTCGACGTCGATGGCATCGACCATCCGGTGCGCGGCGTGTTCATCCGTGCTCCACGCGTCGACGACGTCGGCGACGGCGTCCGGGTCCTGGCGGAGCACGAGGGGCACCCCGTGGTCCTCCAGCAGGGTCGTATCCTCGTGGCATCGTTCCATCCCGAGCTGATCGGCGAGACGGCGCTCCACCGCTACGTCCTCGACCAGCTCTGAGGCAGACGGCGTCGGCGTCTGCGACCGACGAGCGAGGTGAACCATGTCCGGCCACTCGAAGTGGGCGACGATCAAGCGGAAGAAGGCCGCGAACGACACGAAGCGGTCGAACATGTTCGCGAAGCTGCTGCGCGCCGTCGAGGTCGCGGCCAAGGAGGGTGGCTCCGGCGATCCCGCCGCGAACATGACCCTCGCGTCGGCGGTCGAGAAGGCGCGAGCGTTCAGCGTGCCGACGGAGAACATCGAGCGTGCGATCAGGCGCGGCACCGGTGAGGAGGGCGGCGGCGCCCGCTACGACGAGATCACGTACGAGGGCTACGCGCCCGGCGGGATCGCGCTCGTCGTCGAGGCGCTCACCGACAACCGGAACCGCACCGCCCAGGAGATCCGCCACGCCTTCACCCGGAACAACGGGAGCCTCGGGGAGACGGGCACGACGCTCTGGATGTTCCAGCGCACGGGTGTGATCGTCGTCGAGAAGTCGGCCGCGCCGGACGAAGAGCGACTGCTCGAGCTCGCGCTCGAAGGCGGCGCCGAGGACCTGCGCGATTCCGAGAGTTCTTGGGACATCGTGACGGCGCCCCAGGACTTCAAGGCCGTCGAGACGGCGCTGCGGGACGCCGGCGTGCCCGTGTTCAGCGCCGAGATCTCGATGATCCCCACGACGACGATCCCGGTCGCGGGCGGCGAGGCGAAGCAGGTCCTCCAGCTGATCGAGTCGCTCGAGGACCTCGACGACGTCCAGAACGTCTACGCGAACTTCGACATCCCCGAAGAGGTCATGGCCTCGCTCTGAGCGGGCCGTCGCGCTCCGACGTCACCGGTCACGCTGCTGGAACGCGAACAGCAAGCCCTCGTTGACGACGACGACCGTCGCGAAAGCGATGGCGGCGCCGAGGTTCACGACCACGCCGAACGCGACGGCGGCGCCCGTGAACAGGGCCACTTCGACGATGAGCCGCACCGGATCGTCGAGCCGGTGCGGCGCCCTCGGACCGATGAACCGGCCCCACACGAGCACGAACGCGGCGGCGCCGACCCCGCCTGCGATCCGCGAGGGCACGGTTGCATCGCCGGTCACGGCGACCGCAGCGAGGATCACGATCGCGGTGACCTCGAGGATGAAGCGGAGCAGGATGTTGGCCGCACGCACGGCGCCATGATGGCGGGTGCCGCGGGTCAGCGCGTTTCCGGACGACCGAGGACGGCCTCCTGTCGATGGCGCCCCGCGGTCCGAGCCTGGCCGCGCGTGTTGCGGCGCGCCGGGATCCGCCGCTCGAACGTGACGCATCGCACAGACGCGATCCGGCCGCGAGCGTAGCGTCGAGCGCATGTTCGACGGTGACATTCGCCCCCTCGTCGCGGCGCTCGACGCGGCGAACGAGCGTGTCGCTCGTGCGCAGCGAGAACTGCTTCGACTGGTGAGCGACGCCGCCGCCCTCGAAGTGTGGCGCGAGGACGGAGCTCGGGATCTGGGCCACTGGCTCTCGATGCGGTACGGGATCTCCGGCTGGAAGGCGAACCGCTGGATCGGCGCCGCCGCAGCGCTCCCGACGCTCCCATCGGTCGAGGACGCGTTCCTGCAGGGTGACGTGAGTCTCGACAAGGCCGTCGAGCTCGTCCGGTTCGCGGAGCCCGGCACCGAGCGCGCGCTCGTGGGATGGGCGAGGGACGTTTCGGTCGCCACCGTCCGGCGGCGGGCCGACCGCAGCGTCCGTCAGTGCGCCGAAGAGGTCGCGGCCGACGAGTCGTCACGCCGGCTGGAGTGGTGGTGGCTGGACGAGGGGCGCCGACTCGGCTTGTCCGGTGAGCTCCCTGCCGCACAAGGAGCCGTCGTCGTGCGCGCGCTCGAGCGCGCGACCGAGCGCGTCCCGGTGATGCCGGGCGAGCGCGTCCCAGGGACGATCGATGCTCGGCGTGCCGATGCGCTCGTCGCCCTGTGCTCGGCGCAGCTCGCAGCCGATCCGGACCCGGATCGAGCGACCGTCGTCCTCCATGCTCGTGTCGACGATGCCGGGCTCCTCGCCGAGGCCGAGATCGAAGGAGGCACGGCCGTCGCTCGTT
>DATHTO010000032.1:0-15587 GCA_035463115.1 Actinomycetota bacterium
GACGAACACGACGCCGGCCTGCAAGATGTACATGAGTGGCAGCCGATCGGCGCCGATGGTCTCGAAGAACAAGGCGTTGACGCCGCTCTCGCCGATCGTTTCGGCGCTCATCGTCACGAACATCAGCGTGGTGACGAGCCATGCTGTTCGTCCCTCGCCGGGTCGGACCCCCAGCACATGTTCGACGACGTTCATCTCGATCGACCCGTTCCCGATCCGCCGCGGGCTCCGTGTCTGAAGATGGACGGATCCACGAACTATGCGCGCCGTGCCTCGAAGAGCTCCACCGGCTGCGCTCCCGAGGGCGGATCGGTTGTCCCAGAAGGAAGGGGTCGCGGCTGCTCGAGTGTGCGTCCTAGCGCTATGGCAGCCGCGGAGCCGGAACACTCACTCATGGGTTCAAGTACGTGCCTTCTCGCGCGTACGGATGCGTCGCTCCGTGCTCCGGCTCGAAGGGGAGCCACCCGTAGCCGGCGAATCTGACCTCCACCCAAATGTGCACGTCGGACTGCAGCACGAGATAGCTCTCGTCGTCCTGCAGGGTTCCCACCCGGAAGCCAGCGGCGATCCGCGCCGGGATGCCGAGCGATCGCACGAGCATGGCCATCGCCAACGAATAGTGCGTGCAGAAACCCACCTTCGACCGTGTGAGGAACTCGAGGAGGTCCTCGGCGCCATACGGCGCCGGCACGTCCGTGCTGTAGGCGAAGTCGCCGAACTGGAACCGCTCTTGGATCGCCAGCACCTTGCGGTAGTCGGATGCGGCGCCTGCCGTCCACCGCTCGGCTTCGCTCCGGAAGCGGGGATCGAGTTCGGCGGGAAGCTCGGTCCAACGGCCGTTCGAGGATTCGGCCGAGGTCCGATCCAGCTCCTCAGGCGTCGGTACGATCGATACGGAGCGCACCGTGTACTTCATGCCCTCGCTCGCTCCACCGTCGAAGATCACCCGGGTAGTGGGCTGATCCCAGGAGATGTTCCCCACAGGTCCCTCGAGCGCACTCGCGGTCGGTGGGATCGGGAGCGCGGCGTGCAGATCGAAGTCGCTGAGGATCCGGAAGGTGTGGCTCACGGATGCCGCCGCGGGATCGGAGGTGGGCGAGCCGGGAAGGATGGCCGGAGCCGAGAGCGCAACCGCGTCGGATGCGGCTGGCATCCAGGTCGTCCCGTCGACCCGATCTGTTGTGAACAGACGCCAGTAATCGGGGTGCGACGTCGCGACCTCGAAGAGGGCCACCCCCCCGCCCTGTGTTGGGAGCCCGGCGGTGGTCGTTTCCGGAACGCCTCCTCGATCGCACCCGGCCGCGACGAGGACGATCGTCACGAGCGAAGCGGCCAGGCGCTCTCGTTTCCTCATGCGTTCGGTGGGCTCGGCGACGAGCTTGCTCCCGCGTCGGCCACGGAGCACCTCCCCATCGACCCTATGCCGAGGACGAGTCGTCGGCAACGGCCAGTGGCGTCGCGGGGGCCAGCGCTTCACCCTGCGTCCGGAAGGACGGAGGAGTGGCACCCTCTCGCGCACCAAGCGGATCTGCCCAGGCCCCATCGGTCACCGTCGGCGAGGCTCGCTGGAACTGTCGGAGAGCCCGCAATGGCCCGATATTGGGGCCGGCGACAGATGAGGCTGGGCTAGAGGAACGCCTGCATTGGCGGAGGCAGGCGGAGAAGTCGATCCCGTGCACCTCAGTGACCACGGCTCGGAACCACGCATCGAACTCGTCCTCTGACGTCGCGAGGCTCGGCATGAAGTCATCCGCGCGTGGCCCGTTCACGACAGCGGCCACGCGCGGTCGGTAGTACGCGATCTGCTCTCGCCACGATCCTTCGATCGTGAGCAAGTGTGAGCAAGAACTCTGTGCGGCGCCCTGGCCGGCCAGCTACAGAGCAAGGTCCGCAGGTCGGAGGGGTGCGAGAGGGGAGACTCGAACTCCCACGGCCTTTCGGCCACCGGATCCTAAGTCCGGCGCGTCTACCGGTTCCGCCACTCTCGCCCTGTCGGGTCGATGGTACGCGGACGCGACGTCGCTCCGTCGGCGACGATCGCACCCGGGGTGCGCCCCGATCAAGTGCTGTCGATCGGGTCCTGCGTCGCGGCCATGGCGTCCTGAAGCGACGCGACCTCGTCGGCGAGTCGGCGCACCTCGTTCCTCAGCACGTTGACGCGGTCGTTCTGATCGACGTCGGTCGAGCGACCTTCCACGTACCCGCACGTCGTGAACACGAGGAGGATCAGGACCCACATGTGCCGGCGTCGGGACGCCTCGAGCTTCGAGACACGTTCCCCGATCGATGGAGGCCCTTCCGCGGTCGCCGCCAAGGTTCGTCTCCGGATCGGTCGGGGGCCGGCGCGAGCGGCCCGTCGAGAGGCGACACGGGCCCCGAGATGTTCGATGGGTGGCTCGGGCCGCCGGGGCGGGGGCGATTCCCCCCGTCATCGCTCACCCCGCCCCCGAGCCCGAAGGAACCGTACGGAGAACCGCGCACCCGCGGAATCGCCTTGATGGCCTGCGGTGGATGACGTATGCGGGCCGACGGCGGGCAGCCCCTGTCTGGCCTGGTATCCAAGAGCGATGTCGGAGCCGGAGATCGTCGCCCCACGCGACCGTGCCGATTGGCGGCGGTGGCTCGCAGCCCACCACGGTCGACCGACCGGCGTCTGGCTCCTGATCAAGAAGAAGGGCAGCGACGCGACGGGGGTCGCGTACGAAGACGCCGCGCAGGAGGCGCTCTGCTTCGGCTGGATCGACGGGAAGGCGAACCGGCACGACGACGACCATTACAGGCTCTGGCTGTCACCTCGGAAGCCGAACAGCATGTGGTCCGCCGTCAACAAGCAGCGCGTCGCCGACCTAACCGCGCATGGTCTGATCGAACCGCCCGGCCAGGCGGTGATCGACCGCGCGCGAGCGAACGGATCGTGGGACGCGCTCAACGCCAGCGACGCGCTCGAGGTTCCCGACGATCTCGCGGCGGCGCTCGACGCGCATCCGCCTGCGCGTCGGCACTGGGACGCGTTCCCGCCGAGCGCCCGGAAGAACATCCTCGTGTGGATCGGCAGCGCGAAGCGCGAGGAGACCCGCACGAAGCGGATCGCACGGACGGCCGAACTGGCCGCCCAGGACGTGCGCGCGAACCAACCTGGGGCGTGAGGACAGGTCCGACCGGAGCGGCCTGGGAACGCCTCAGGTCGACGGCGACCAGGGGGGTTGAGGACCCAGACCTTCGGTCGGCTCCATCGGCCGAACGGACGTGGCCGTGTCCGGAGGGTTCCGCCATCATGGAGGCGTCGCCGGCGACCGTCGCCGGGGCGAACGTCCGATCCGGGAGGCCACGTTCGCGATGAGCACCGAGCAGATCGACGACGTCACCGTCATGCAGGACGCCGACAGCCGCGCGCCGGCGCTGCTCGACCTCGTCGACCGGCACGCGGCGCACAACTACCACCCGCTCCCGGTCGTGATCGCCGAAGCCGAGGGTGCGTGGGTGACCGACGTCGACGGCAACCGCTACCTCGACATGCTCGCGGCGTACTCCGCGCTGAACTTCGGTCACCGTCATCCGCGACTGATCCAAGCGGCGCACGCCCAGCTCGACCGCGTCACGCTGACGTCGCGCGCGTTCCACAACGAGCTGTTCGGGCCGTTCTGCCGCGACCTCGCCGAACTCTGCGGCAAGGAGATGGTCCTCGCGATGAACACCGGCGCCGAAGCCGTCGAGACGGCGATCAAGACGGCGCGTCGGTGGGGCTACGACGTGAAGAGCATCCGCCCGGACCGCGCGAAGATCATCGTGGCCGACGGGAACTTCCACGGCCGCACGATCACGATCGTCAGCTTCAGCAACGATCCGTCGGCGAAGCTCGGGTTCGGGCCGTTCACGCCCGGCTTCGTGAGCGTTCCGTACGGCGACGCCGACGCGCTCGCCGAGGCGTTCGACGACGACGTCGTGGCGTTCCTCGTCGAGCCGATCCAGGGGGAGGCCGGCGTGATCGTCCCGCCGGACGGCTACCTGCGGGCCGCTCGAGAGCTGTGCGACCGTCACGGCGCGCTGCTGATCGCCGACGAGATCCAGTCCGGCCTCGGCCGCACCGGAACGACGTTCGCGGTGGAGCACGAGGGCGTCGTTCCAGACGTCTACGTGTTGGGCAAGGCGCTCGGCGGCGGCATCGTCGCGCTGTCGGCCGTGGTCGCGGACCGCGACGTCCTCGGCGTGTTCAAGCCCGGGGAGCACGGATCGACGTTCGGCGGGAACCCGCTCGCCTGTGCCGTCGGGCTCGAGGTGATCGATCTGCTGCGCTCGGGCGAGTTCCAGCAGCGTTCGGCGGAGCTCGGCGCGTGGCTGCGGTCATCGCTCGAAGATGCCGCGCTTCCCACCGTCGCGGAGGTGCGGGGCCGGGGCTTGTGGCTCGGCATCGAGCTGATGCCCGACGCGGGCGAGGCCCGCACGGTGTGCGAGCGACTGATGGAGCGCGGCGTCCTGGCGAAGGACACGCACGAGACCACGGTTCGGCTCGCGCCGCCGCTCGTGGTGTCGAAGGACGACCTCGAGTGGGCGCTCGAGGCGATCACGGGGGTCCTCGCGACCGCCGGTTCCTGATCTCCAGCGCGACGTCGGGGGGTACAAGGCGAGAGGCCCGGTCGCTGACGCGGCCGGGCCTCTCGGCACTCGGTGAGGGTTCAGCAGTACGGGTAGTTCCCGGGGTTACGCAGGTGGTCCTGGATCACACCCGCGATGACACCGGGGCCGCTCGGAGCCACGGTGCCGATCGCCCCGCGGAGCCGCGACACGCCCTCGGACACGCACCGGCCGTCAGCCGGCGCCGCCGACGCGACCGCCGGCACGGCCATCGCTGCCGTCGCGATCGTTGCGACCACCATCACCTTCATCCGCTTCACCATCGAGATCCCTCCCGCGTCTTCGCCGGCGCTCGGGGTCGGCCGGCCGTGTTGCCGCAGATCCGGGACGCGGGCCCAGTCGGATCACCGAGAACCTATGCACCCCGGCGGATCCAGCCGTTGCGCGATCGCTCGAGGTTGCCTACGCTCGGCCGTTCCGGGCGGGGAGGGTCGATGTCGCGGATCACGAGGGCGGCGCTGGCGTTCACGATCCTCGCCGGTGCGCTGCTTCCGCTCGCTTCGACCGTGCCGGCGTCGGCACAGCCGGTCCCGGTCCGCGTGATGACGCTGAACGTGCTGTACGGCGGCGACGAACTGGACCTGGACACGGGCGGGTGGTGCACGAAGCCACGCGGCTGCCATGCGGCGCTCCGGCAGATCGTCCGCACGATCGAAGCGGCGTCACCCGACGTGGTGGGGTTGCAGGAGCCGATCAACAACACGCGCTGGATCGCCGATCGGCTCGGTTGGTACGCGAGTCCGCGCAACCACGTGATCTCGCGCTTCCCGATCGTCGACCCGCCCGCGGGTCGCGGCGTGTACGTCTTCGTCGAGCTCGCTCCCGGTGAGGTCGTGGCGGTCGCGAACACGCACCTCACGTCGACGCCCTACTCGCCGTACATGATCCGGAACGGACAGCCCCGCGAGCGCATCCTCGCTGTCGAGGAGCGGTACCGCCTGCCCGAGGTGCGCAAGCACCTGCGGATCCTTCCGCGCCTCGCCGCTCGAGGCATCCCGGTGTTCTTCACCGGTGACTTCAACTCGCCGTCGCATCACGACTACACGCGCGCGTACGTCGACGCGCGGGGCCTTCCGTACCGCGTCGCGTGGCCGGTCTCCACCGCCCTCGCCGACGTGGGGTTCCGCGACTCGTACCGGGAGGCCCACCCTGATCCGGTGGCGCGTCCGGGGTTCACGTGGACGCCGGGCGTTCCGCGGCTCCGCGTGCACGAGGTGCACGACCGGATCGACTGGGTGCTCGCAGCGGGACCATCGTCGACCGTCTCGAGCCAGATCGTCGGTGAGCCGGGTGGCGCCGACGTCGACATCGAGGTCGACCCGTACGTCACGGACCATCGCGGCGTCGTGTCGGAGTTCGCGCTCACGCCGGGGGTTCCGCCGCGCTTCGTCGCGCCGGCGGAGCGCCGTGTCTTCCGTGGCGACGACCTCGCCGTTCGCTTCCACGCCGACGGTCGGGTCGGCGAGCGGATCGCGATCGTCCGTGCCGGCGAACGCCCATCGGAGGTCCTGCGGTCGCGTTCGACCGGCGGCGCCGCCGACGGCGAGGTCACCTTCGCCGACGTCGGGCTCTCCTCGGGCGCGTACGACGTCCTGTTGCTGTCGCCGAACGGCGCGCCGCGGGCGACGGCGCGGTTCTGGCTGTATCGCGCCGACGAGCCGGTCCGGGTCTGGACCCGCGACCGCGTGTACGAGCAGGGAGAGCGGATCCGGGTGTCGTGGTCGGGCGCGCCCGGCAACCGGTACGACTGGCTCGGCATCTTCCGGCCGACCGACATCCATCCGCTCGCCGACGTCTGCGATGCCGGCTACTGCCGGAACTGGAATTACAAGTGGTACCGGTACACCGGCGCGCGGATCCAGGGGACGGCGACGTTCGGGCCGAACGCCGAGATCGGGTACGGCACGTGGCCGCTGACGCGCGGTCGGTACGAGATCCGGCTGCTCGCCGACGACGGGTACCGGCTGCTGGCGGTGTCGAACACGTTCCGCGTGGTCGCTCGGCGGTGATCGCGCCCGCCCGTCGAGCGACGACTACCTCCGCGGGATCAGGGCGGTGCAGGATGCATCGTCGACGCGATCCCGAGGAGGCGTGATGGGGCAGCAGCGCTACACCACCGAGACGACGCTCTACATGGGGCCGTGGTACCGGCGATCCCCGTACTTCGAGGGGACGGTCCGCGCCGGCGCGAAGGCGTACGACGTCTACAACCACACGCTGCTGCCGGGCTACTACGTCGATCCCGACGAGGAGTACCGGATGCTGCTGGACGGCGTCGTCGTCTGGGACGTCGGCGCGGAGCGCACGATCGAGGTCAGCGGCCCCGACGCCGACCGCTTGATCGACATGATCACGTGCCGCGATCTCACGAAGTGCGCCGTCGGTCAGGGCAAGTACATGCTCGTCACGGCGGCCGACGGCGGCATCGTGAACGACCCGGTGCTGCTGCACGTCGCCGAGGATCGCTGGTGGATGCAGCTGGCGGATTCCGATGCAGGGCTGTACGCGCTCGGCATCGCGACGGGGCTCGGCCTCGACGTCGAGGTGAAGGACGCGAACGCCTGGCCGATGCAGGTTCAGGGACCGAAGGCGGGGGAGACGCTCGCGCGACTCGTCGGCCCCGGCGTGTACGACCTCAAGTACTACTGGTGCGGCTGGTTCGACGCCGGCGACATCCCGGTGCTGATCAGCCGGACGGGGTTCACCGCGCTCCCCGGGTTCGAGGTGAACGTGCTCGACCACGCGCAGGGCGACGCGCTCTGGAACGCGGTGCTCGAGGCCGGCGAGCCGTTCGGCGCGCGTGTCGCGGCGCCCAGCATGGCCCGCCGCGTCGAGGCGGGGATGATGAACTACGGCTCCGACATGACGATCGAGAACAACCCGTTCGAGCTGATGGGGCTCGAGCGGCTCGTCGAGGAGCAGCCCCAGGACTACGTCGGCAAGGAGGCGCTCGAGCGGATCCGTCGCGAGGGCGTCACGCGGAAGCTCGTCGGCATCGAGTTCCGGACCGAGCGCTTCGACATCGACCCTGCCGATTTCTGGCCAGCGTTCCACGACGGGCGGGAGGTCGGCGAGGTCACCGAGTGCGTCTGGTCGCCGCGTCTCGAGCGGAACATCGGATACGTGTGGGTCCCCATCGAGCTGGCGGAACCCGGCACCGAGCTCACCGTCGAGTCCCAACACGGAACCCTCGAGGGCACGACGGCCGCGATCCCGTTCATCGACCCGCGGAAGCAGGTCCCGGCGGCGCCCCTGCAGCAGACCGGCTGACCGAGGCGCTCAGGGCATCAGCAGGACCCGACGCACCTGCGGAAGGCCCGTGCCCAGCTCGGTCCAGGTCTCGCCGGCGTCGGTCGAGGCGTAGAGCTGGCCGGACGCGGTTCCGAACGCGGCGACGTCACCCTCTGGGAGCGCGTCGAGCCCGTACGTGTCGATGTTCCCGTCGAACGAGCCCGGCCCCGCCTCGCACCGGCGGAAGGCCCCGCCGTCGAGCGGCGCCCGGTAGACGGCGGCGTCTCCTCCGCGTGGGCCTCGTGACGCCGAGAGGACCACCTGGTCGCGCCAGACCGCCACGGCGCGCGCGTACGTGGTTGCGAGCCCCTCGGTGCGCATCGACCAGCTCTCGCCGCGATCGGTGCTGACGGCGAGCCCGCCCGCGCACGCGGCCAGGACGAGCCCCTCGGCGGTCGTCACCTGATGGACGTCGGCGTCGATGTCGATCGTCGGCGACCACGTCTGCCCGCCGTCGCCCGTCCGGAGGATGCCGCCGACGTGGACGTTCACGTACGTGTCGGGCGTCCAGTTCGCGATCGAGCGCGTCGCCGGAGGTCCGCCCCATGGCGTGTACCACCGGTCGCGGCCGTCCACCCGGTCGAACGTCTCGATCGGCGCGACCTCGTCGTCGACCACCCGCAGCAGGTGCGCCTCGTCGGTGCCGACGAGGACGTCGCCGCGCACGATCGCGAGGCAGGTCGGCCGACGATCGGTGAGGGTCGCGGCCCGCGTCCACCGGTCGCCGTCGGATCGCCAGAGCTCGGCGGCGTCGACGATCGCCCACATCCCGTCGCCGTCGCGGGCGACGGTCGTCACCGGCTTCCCCTCGAGGGCGACGTCGGAGGAACCGTCGATCCCGAGGGAGTGGATCCCGTTCGCCGTCGCGACCACGACCGTCGCCATCGCCTCCCAGGCTACGGCCGTCGCTCGCTCCGTGCCGGCGCCCGCGTCGGTGGTCGGTGCCACGATGGTCCGATGCCGGGCGAGGCGACGATCCTCCACGCCGATGCCGATTCGTTCTACGCCTCGGTCGAGCAGCGCGACGACCCGTCCCTGCGCGGACGACCCGTGATCGTCGGTGCCGGCGTCGTGCTCGCGGCGAGCTACGAGGCGAAGGCGTGCGGGGTGCGGACGCCGATGGGTGGCGCGAAGGCGAAGCGGTTGTGTCCCGACGCGGTCGTCGTGTCACCGCGCATGCAGGCGTACAGCGACGCGAGCAAGGCGATGTTCGAGGTGTTCCGCGACACGACGCCGTTCGTCGAGGGTCTCTCGATCGACGAGGCGTTCCTCGACGTCGGGGGCCTGCGGCGCATCTCGGGAACGCCGCTCGAGATCGCGACGAGGCTGCGCGCCGAGGTCCGCGACCGCGTGGGCATCGCCGTCACGGTCGGCATCGCGCGCACGAAGTTCCTGGCGAAGGTCGCGAGCGCCGTGGCGAAGCCCGACGGGCTGTTGCTCGTCGAGCCCGAGCGCGAGCTCGCGTTCCTGCACCCGTTGCCGGTCGAGGCCCTGTGGGGCGTCGGTGCCGTCACGGCCGCGAAGCTGCACGAGCGAGGGCTGACGACGGTGGCCGACGTCGCGGCGATGAGCGAGCCGGCGCTCGTGGGCATCCTCGGGCGCGCCGGCGGCCGCCAGATCCACGCGCTCGCCCACAACCGCGACCCGCGTCGGGTCCAGGTCGGACGGCGACGTCGCTCGATCGGCACTCAACGTGCGTTCGGCCGCGTTCCCAAGACCGCCGAGCAGCTCGATGCCGACCTCGTGTCGCTCGTCGACCGACTCGCCGGGCGCCTGCGCGCCGCGCATCGCGTGTCCCGGACGATCACGCTCCGGCTCCGGTTCGACGACCTCGCTCGAGGTACGCGGTCGCACACGCTCGTCGAACCCACGGCCGACACCGCTCGGTTGCTGGCCGTCGCGCGTGGGCTCCTCGCCGCCGCGATGCCCACGATCCTCGAGCGAGGGATCACCCTGATCGGGATCACGTTCTCGAACCTCGACGACGCGAACGCCATCCAGCTCGCGCTCCCGTTCGGTGAACGCCGCGAGGGGCTCGACGGGGCGCTCGACGGCGTCCGTGACCGGTTCGGTTCGAAGGCGATCGGCCGTGCCGTCCTGCTCGGACGTCGCGAAGGCATCTCGGTGCCGCTCCTGCCCGACTGAGTCCGCCCGGTCCCCCCGGATGCGGCTGGCGGTCCGGCGCCCGCGCTCGCTACAGCGACTCGTACGGCGTGAACAGCTCGGGGACGTCGTTGGTCGCGAGGATCTCTCTGAGCTCGGCGCTCGGATCGCCGAGGAGCTCGCCGTGCACGACGGAGACGATCTCGAGGACCGCCTGGGATATCTCGCGGAGGTTTGCGGCATGCTCCATGGCAGCCTCGGAGTCTCGGTACCGCTCGACGATGACGCACTCCGACCCGTCGGCGTTGAAGTAGGTGTCGTACTGCAGCGTTCCGCTGCTCTCGCGGGTGCGGACGATCTCCATCGCCTGAGCGGACAGGCGCTGGAACTCCTCGAGCTTGCCGTCGCGGATCTTGAACCGCGCGATCCCGATCAGTTCACCCACGGCCTCGCCCTCTCGGTGTCGCGCGTTCGGGATGATCGAACGGGCATCGGAACAGCTGCTGGTGGGCCCCCAGGGATTCGAACCCTGAACCTGCGGATTAAGAGTCCGTTGCTCTGCCAGATTGAGCTAGAGGCCCGCCAGAGCTTATCAACGCAGCTCTCGTCGCTTACGTCCGCCGTCGGTACCGCAGGATCGCGAGCGGCGCGAACACCGCCTGGATGCCGACCATCCACGCCACCGACGCGAGCACCGGCTGGGCGACGGGACCGCCGAGCATGAGGCCGCGGACGGCATCGATCACCTGCGTCACCGGGTTGATCTCGGCGAACGCCTGGAGCCAGCCCGGCATCGTCTCGACGCGCACGAACGCCGAGCTCGCGAACGTCAGCGGCAGGATCAGCAGGAACCCGAGCGTGTTCACCGACTCGGTCGTGCGCGACACGATGCCGACGAACGCCATCGGCCAGCAGAGCGACAGCCCGAAGCCGATCACGACGGCGAACGCGCCGATCGCGCCGGCCAGCCCGTTCTGGAACCGGAACCCGAGCGCCATCCCGACCGCCGTCATGAGCACGACGCTCCACGTGATCCGCACGCCGTCGGCGGCGATGCGTCCGCCGATCACGGCCGAGCGCGACATCGGCAAGGAGCGGAACCGGTCGATCAGGCCGCGCTGGAAGTCGACGTTCAGGCCGAGGGCCGTCGCGAAGGGCGTGAACGCGATCGCCTGCACCAGGATGCCCGGAAGCGCGAACTGCAGGTACTCCCGGCTCGAGTCGGCGATCGCCCCGCCGAACACGTAGACGAACAGCACGAGGAACATGATCGGCTGGATCGACATCTCGACCAGCAGCTCGGGGTTCGCCTTGATGTGGAGGAGGTTCCGCCGGGCGATCGTGAGCGTGTTCGAGATCAGGTTCGGACGCCCGGCAGGCGTCACCGCGACGGCGCTCATGCCGTGCTCCTTTCGTGGGTCGTCGCATCGTCGGCGTCGTCGACGCGATCCTCGGCGAGATGGCCGGTGAGCGTGAGGAAGACCTCGTCGAGGCTCGGACGCCGGAGCGAGAGGTCGTCGACGACGATGCCCTCGTCGTCGAGCCGCCGCACGACCTGGCCGAGGACGGCCCGGTCCACGATCCGGACCGTGATCAGGAGGTCGTCGCGGAACGGGTCCTCGCCGTCGGCGAACTCCGCGAGGACCTTCTCGGTGCGCTCGAGGTCCGTCGGATCGGCGGGCTGGGCCTGCAGCACCTGGCCGCCGATGCGCGTCTTCAGCTCTCCGGGGGTGCCCGCGGCGATCACCTTGCCGTGGTCGATCACGACGAGCTCGTCGGCGAGGCGGTCGGCCTCTTCGAGGTACTGCGTCGTGAGCAGCACGGTGGTGCCTTCGGCGACGAGCGCCCGGATCATGCCCCAGAGCTCGAGCCGGCTCTTCGGGTCGAGGCCCGTCGTCGGCTCGTCGAGGAACAGGAACCGTGGACGACCGACGAGGCTCGCCGCCAGGTCGAGCCGGCGCCGCATGCCCCCCGAGTACGTCTTCGCGATCTTCGACGCCGCGTCGCTGAGGTCGAAGGCCTCGAGCAGCTCGGCGGCGCGGGCACGCGCCTGCGCGCGCGAGAACCCGAGCAGCCGCCCGATCATGTACAGGTTCTCCTTGCCGGACAGCAGCTCGTCGACGGCGGCGTACTGGCCGGTCAGTCCGATCAGACGACGCACCTCGGCGGGCTGCCGCACGACGTCGTAGCCCGCGATCGCCGCGCGTCCGGCGTCGGGCTTGATCAGCGTCGACAGCACGCGGATCGACGTCGTCTTGCCGGCGCCGTTCGGTCCGAGCAGCCCGAAGATCGTGCCCTCGCGCGCCACCATGTCGACACCGTCGAGCGCGCGCGTGTTCCCGAAGGTCTTGACGAGGCCCTCGGCCTCGATCGTGGGAGCGCTCATCGCGGCCTCCCGTCGTGATCGTGCATCCGTACCCCTCCTCGTCGTCCGAGCGCGTGAACGCGCTCCGTTCGCAACCGATGGGACGTCCGAAGGATGCCGGAACTAACTGGCCATCTGGTGGCCGGTTTCTGTGAGATTCTCGGGGCATGCGCGCGGACCGCCTCGTCGCCGAACTCCTGATCCTCCAAGCGCGGGGGCGCGTCACGGCCGGCGAGGTCGCGGAGGAGCTCGAGATCTCCGAGCGCACCGCGCGCCGGGACCTCGAGGCGCTCGCGATGGCGGGCATCCCCGTGTACTCGCAGGCCGGGCGCGGCGGTGGGTGGTCGCTGATCGGCGGTGCGCGGACCGATCTCAGCGGGCTCACGGCCGCCGAGGCCCGCACCTTGTTCCTGGTCGCCGGACCGTCCGCGAACGCGACGCCACCGGTGAAGGCGGCGCTCCGCAAGCTGGTTCGGGCGCTGCCGGAGCCGTTCCGCGCCGACGCCGAGGCGGCGGCGTCCGCGATCGTGCTCGATCCATCGAGCTGGGACCGCCCCGACGCGCCGACGCCGGCGTTCCTCGACGACCTCCAGCGCGCCGTCGTCGACGGGGTGCAGGTGCGGCTGTCCTACGTGGACCGCGAGCGCCGCGAGACCGAGCGCGTCGTACATCCGCTCGGCCTCGTGGCGAAGGCGTCGGTCTGGTACCTCGTCGCCGGGACCGACGCCGGGCTGCGGACGTTCCGGGTGAACCGGGTCCGGGAGGTGGTCCGCACCGACGAGCCGGTGGAGCGTCCGGCCGGGTTCGACCTCGCGGCGACGTGGGAGTCGATCAAGGAGCACCTCGAGGTCGGGCGGACACCGCTCGCCGCGACGCTGGTCGTCGCCGAGCACGCGGTCGGCTGGATCAAGGGCACCTTCGGACGTCGCGTCACGGTGGGGGAGCGGCGCGGCGACGGCCGCGTCGAGGCGACGGTGCGGTCGTGGTCAGCCGAAGCCGCCGCGGCCGAGCTCGCGCCGTTCGCGGACCACGCCGAGGTGACGGAGCCAGCCGAGGTGCGGGAGGCGCTCGCCGCGATCGGACGCCGCCTCGTCGAGACCTACGCGGCGGAAGGGTGACCGAGGGGACTTGAACCCCCAACCCCCAGGACCACAACCTGGTGCTCTAACCGGATTGAGCTACGGCCACCACGTGCGGCGTCCATCGTAGCAATCCGTCGTGCGGCGCCTCCCCGACCAGGCGCTTCCCGACGACGGCTTGCGGCTGCGCATGGCCCTGTGGCACCATGCACGGGACATTGAACGGCCGTTCAAACACCGGTCGTGCCGGTGGGCGAACGGCTGAGAGGAGATCGACCCCGCATGGCCGTGAACGAACCGATCGACTTCGACCTCGAGCGCATCGACGCGTTGATCGCGAAGGAGGAGGCGGACCTCGAGCCGAAGCATCGCGCGTCGATCGAGTACCGCACGACCGCCGAGCGCACCGTCGCGGGCGGGGTCGCGTCGAGCTGGCAGGACTCCCCGCCGCACGCGATCTACATCGATCACGGACGCGGCAGCCGCCTGTGGGACATCGACGGGAACGAGTACGCCGACTTCCACCTCGGATACGGCGCCATGGTCATGGGCCACGCGCATCCGAAGGTCGTCGAGGCGGTGCAGAAGCAGGTGCCCCTCGGAACGCACTTCGCCCAACCGACGAAGCACCTCGACGCCGTCGGCGAGAACCTCGTCGATCGGTTCAAGCTCCCGTTGTGGCGCTTCTGCAACTCCGGCACCGAAGCGACGCTCGAGGCGGCGCGCCTGATGCGTGCGAACACCGGCCGTGACATCCTGCTGAAGATCGAGGGCACCTACCACGGCCACCACGATGCCCTCATGTTCTCGGTCGGCCCCGACCCCGATCTGATCGGCCCGCGTGAGCACCCGGTGACGCTTCCGCAGGCCGAGGGCATCCCGCAGGCGTTCGCCGACCTCGTGCGCGTCGTTCCGTTCAACGATCTCGCGGAGGTCGAGCGGGCGCTCGCCGAGCACGAGGGCAACGTCGCGGGCATGATCGTCGAGCCCGCGATGATGAACTGCGGCGTGATCTTCCCGGAGCCCGGCTACCTCCAGGGGCTCAAGGACCTGCTGCACGCCCACGGGGCGTACCTCGCCTTCGACGAGGTGAAGACCGGGATCACGCTCGCCTACGGTGGCGCCGGCGAGGTCTTCGGCGTGACGCCGGACATCCTGTGTCTGGCGAAGGCGATCGGCGGCGGCCTACCGTGCGGCGCGATCGGTGCGACGCAGGAGCTGTACCAGCCGGTGATCGACGGCGTGTACGACATCGCGGGGACCTACAACGGGAACCCGCTCACGATGGCGGCGAGCGAGGTGACGCTCACCGAGATCATGACGCCCGACGTGTACGACCACCTCAACGGCATCCACAAGATCCTGTCCGACGGCTGTACGGCGGCGATCGAGAAGTACCGGCTCCCGGCATACGTCACCGGCGTCGGCGCGAAGGGTTCGGTGATCTACAGCGCCGCGAAGGTGAAGGAGTACCGGGACACCGTCGACATCGACGAGCGCATCACGTACCTCGCCTGGCTCGTCCAGCAGAACCGCGGCGTCTTCAAGTCGCCGTGGACGAAGCAGGAAACGTGGACGACCGCGATCACGCATTCCGAAGAGGACGCGCATCGGTACGTGACGAACTTCGAGGAGCTCGCCTCGATGCTCGCCGGATAGCCCGCTCGCACGACGCGGCCTATGCTCGGCGTTCCGAGACGAGGAGGTCCCGATGGCCGCTGAGATCGATCGTGCACGCGTCGAGCAGCTGATCGCGGAGCAGGAGGCGAGCCTCGCCGAACGTCTCCCTCGATCGATCGCGTTCGCGAAGCGGGCGAGCGGCTCGCTCGCGGGCGGCGTCGCCTGCACGTGGCACGCGCTCGACCCGTACACGATCTACGCGACCCGCGGCGAGGGCTCCCGCGTGTGGGACCTCGACGGCAACGACTACGTCGACCTGCACTGCGGCTACGGCGTGATGGTCGCCGGGCACGCGCACGAGAAGGTCGTCGAGGCCGTCCGCGCGCGTGTTGCCGAGGGGACGCACTTCGCGATGCCCGTCGAGGAGACCGTCGAGGTCGCGGAGCTCCTCGCCGACCGGTTCGGCCTCCCGCTCTGGCGGTTCAAGAACTCCGGGT
>DATHTO010000033.1:0-5215 GCA_035463115.1 Actinomycetota bacterium
GGCGGCGACCAACCCGCAGCGCCGCGCGCGGGTGATGTTCAAGTTTCTGGAACTGGCCGCAAAAGAAAACGAGAATCTCGCCAAGCTGCTCTCATCCGAGCACGGCAAGGTGCTCGCCGACGCCAAGGGCGACATCCAGCGCGGCATCGAAGTCGTCGAATTCGCCTGCGGGATTCCGAATCTGATGAAGGGCGAATACACCGAGGGTGCCGGCCCCGGCATCGACCTTTATTCGGTCCGCCAGCCGCTCGGCGTCGTCGCAGGGATCACGCCGTTCAACTTCCCGGCGATGGTCCCGATGTGGATGCTGGCGAACGCGATCGCGTGCGGGAACACGTTCGTGCTGAAGCCGAGCGAGAAGGACCCGAGCGCGTCGCTGTTCATCGCCGAGCTGCTGCAGGAGGCCGGGCTGCCCGACGGCGTCTTCAACGTGATCCACGGCGACAAGCCGGCCGT
Source organism: Actinomycetota bacterium (assembly GCA_035463115.1). GTDB lineage: Bacteria > Actinomycetota > UBA4738 > UBA4738 > HRBIN12 > BPGL01. The sequence continues at coordinate 457 of DATHTO010000033.1, forward strand.
GGACCGGATCCTCGAGCACCCGGACATCCGTGCGGTCTCGTTCGTCGGGTCGACGCCGATCGCGAAGCACATCTATGCCACGGGAACCGCGAACGGCAAGCGCGTGCAGGCGCTCGGCGGCGCGAAGAACCACATGATCGTGCTGCCCGACGCCGACCTCGACATGGCCGCCGACGCGGCCGTCAGCGCGGGCTACGGAAGCGCCGGCGAGCGCTGCATGGCCGTGAGCGTGGTCGTCGCCGTCGGCGGCGTCGGCGACGCCCTCGTCGAGAAGATCGAGGAGCGCCTTCCGAAGGTGAAGGTCGGCGAAGGCACCGACCCCGAGTCCGAGATGGGACCGCTCGTCACGCGGGAGCACCGCGACAAGGTCGCCGACTACCTCGACTCGGGCGCGGCGCAGGGCGCGACGGTCGTCCGCGACGGGCGCGAGGATCCGGTGTACGAGCGCGACGGCTTCTACCTCGGCGTGTCGCTGCTCGACCACGTCACCGAGGACATGGACTGCTACCGCGATGAGATCTTCGGGCCCGTGCTCGGGGTCGTGCGCGCCGAGACCTACGACGACGCCGTGCGACTCGTGAACGAGAACCCGTACGGCAACGGCGTCGCGATCTTCACGCGCGACGGCGGGGTCGCCCGGCGGTTCCAGTTCGAGGTCGAGACCGGCATGGTCGGGGTGAACGTTCCGATCCCCGTGCCCGTCGCCTACTACTCGTTCGGCGGCTGGAAGTCGTCGCTGTTCGGCGACAGCCACATGTACGGGCCCGAGGGCGTGAACTTCTACACGCGCGGCAAGGTCGTGACGTCGCGCTGGCCCGACCCGGCGACCTCGAGCGTCGACCTCGGGTTCCCGCGCACCCGCTGACGCGCGGTATCGTCCCGCCGCCGCACCGGCCCGCGAGCGAAGAGGAGGCCATGCACGATGCCGACGAAGGACGAGCTGACCGCGAAGGAAGCGGAAGCCTGGGCGGGGTTCGAACAGCTCCTCGCCGCGGTGCCCGAGGAGCGCCTCGAGACGCCGGCGTTCGACGGCGGATGGTCCGTGAAGGACGTCCTGTGGCACGTCGCGTACTGGTGGGACGACATGACGCGGGCGGCCAACAGCGGCTGGGCCGACGACGGCGAGGAGACCGACGACGTGAACGGCCGCGAGCAGGCGAAGTCACGGGTGCTCCCGTTCGTCGAGGTCCGCGCCGAGCTCGACGATGCCCGCGGGCGGCTGCTCGCGACATGGGCGAACGTCGCCGACGACGACGAGGAAGGCAAAGCGTTCTTCGTCAGCGAGACGATCGAGCACTACGAGGAGCACGAGCCGCAGCTGCGGTCGATCGCCGAGGACCCGACGGTCAAGGCTCGCGGCGCATGAACCAGACGTGCGGACCGCCGTCCGGGACGTCGCCCTCGTCGACCACGCGGAACCCGAACCGCTCGTAGTACGGAACGTTCGTCGGCGTGCCGGTCTCGAGCAACGCCGGGACGCCCGTCCGGGTCGAGCGTGCGAGACCGAACCGGATCAGCGCGGTGCCGACGCCACGGCCCTGGTGCGCCGGATCGACGCCGACCATGTCGAGGAACCAGATCGGCTCGTCCGGCATGTGGTCCCCGATCCAGTCCCACAGCCGCGCGTAGCGCGCGCCGCCGTCGTCGGTCGCGTGCCGGATCGCGTCGCGGGCGACGACGTCGGTCGCCTCGAACACGTCGAGACGGTCGGGCGGGATCCATGCCGCACAACCCCGGCCGGCGCCGTCCTCGACGACGACGCCGGCGTCGACGTACGGCTCGAGGAGCACGCGGAACAACGTCGTCGCGCGCACCGGCTCGGGATCGGGCCGCCCCCGGAACGGCCACGAGATCATGGGCTCGGACGCGAGCGCCCGACCGAGGATCCCCGCGAGGTGCTCGACCCGGTCGGGCGACGCGCGGCGGATCCTGATCGGCATCGCCGCAGCCTACGTCCGCGGCTCCCCGGCTCGTCCGAGGTCGGTGTACCGGAACGTGCCCTTCGCGATCCGCAGGCCCATGAACGTGTCGACGTGGGACACCCCGGCGATCTTCCGGATCTCCTCCTGCATCAGGCGGAGCATGTCGTCGGAGTCCTTCGCGACGACCTCGACGAGCACGTCGTACGTGCCCGTGCACTCGATCACGTAGACGGCCTCGGGGATCCGGCAGATCGCGTCGACCGACCGACGCAGGTCGGGCCCCGAGAGCTTCACACCCAGGTAGGCGAAGAGCAGCCCGAGCTCGTGCGGGCGCATGTCGGTCACGAACCGGATCGCGTCGCGGCGGAGCAGCCGGTTCACCCGCGCTCGGACCGTCGCCTCGGCGATCCCGAGGTCCTCGGCGACCTGCGTGAAGGGGCGACGACCGTCCTCGGCCAAGGCATCCATGATCCGCAGGTCGACGTCGTCGAACGGTGCCCTCTTGGCCGCCATTCAGCGATCCTCGCAGATTTCGGGGGGTGATCGTGCGAACTTCGCACGAGTCGGTGCGGCCGGCGGCTTCCGTGGAGCCCGACCGGCTCCTATCCTTGAAGGATGCGCAGCGCCGCTGCCGATATCCGTATCCACGGGGCCCGGATGTGAGACAGGAGCAGAACCGATGAAGGTCGACGAGACGCCGGTCGGGTCGAGCCCGACCACCGCCATCCGCTACGACGAGCTCGACTGGCGACCGCGACCGACCCTCGGCGGCGACGACTACACGAGCGACGAGATCTGGCGCGAGGAGCTCGAGACGATCTGGTTCGGCGACTGGGTCTGCCTCGGCCGCACCGAGGAGGTCGCGAACCCCGGCGACTACGTCGTGCGGAACCTCGGCGGCGAGTCGATCTTCATCACGCGGAACGAGGACCGCGAGCTGCAGGGCTTCTACAACGTCTGCTCGCACCGCGGCACGAAGTTCCTCGACGACGAGCCCGAGCGCGGCCACGTGCGCAAGGCGTTCAAGTGCCCATACCACGCGTGGACGTACGACCTGTCGGGCCGCCTGATCGGCACGCCCAACGTGAAGGAGGACGAGCTCTTCGACCGCTCGAAGTACCCGCTCCACACGTTCGCGGTCGACGAGTACGCGGGGTTCCTCTTCGTGAACCTGTCGAAGGAACCGCGGCCGCTGATGGACTGGATGAACGAGGGCGCCGAGAGCGTGTCGATGTTCGACCGGTTCAAGATGGACGAGCTCCGCGTCGGCGTCCGGATCGTCTACGAGGTCGCCGCGAACTGGAAGATCGTCGTCGAGAACTACAACGAGTGCCTGCACTGCCCGAGCGTGCACCCAGAGCTCGTGCAGGTGGTGCCGCTGTTCCGGTTCGGTGAGGTCTGGGACGAGGAGACGCGCGACGACGGGAACTGGATGAAGGACGGCGCCACGAGCTTCACGATCAAGGGTGAGTCCGCGCTGCCGAAGTTCCCGGACCTGCTGCCGGAGGACTATCAGATGTACTACGGGGCGTACCAGTTCCCGAACCTGATGCTGAACCTGCACCCCGACACGGTCATGTACTACGTCGGCTACCCGCGAGGCCCGAAGCACACGACCGTCGTGTCGGAGTACCTGTTCCGGCCCGAGACGATCGCGGATCCCGAGGCGTTCAAGCCCGAGCCGGTCGTCGAGCTGTGGGACCTGATCTCGAAGCAGGACTGGGAGGTCTGCGAGCGCGCGCAGACCGGCGTCGGCTCGCGTGCGTTCTCGACCGGCGTGTACCCCCGGCAGGACCGGTTCCTGTACGACTTCAACGAGCGGTACCGCAAGAACATGGGCCGCCCGATGCTCGGGTAGGCGTCGGCAGGGGGCAGCTCGACGACGGGCGTCCTGGTCCACCGGCGGTGACGTCGCAGCGCTCCGTATCCTTCGCGCCATGACGATCCCCGAACGTACGGCGAACCGCGAGCTCGACGACTCGATCCTCTCGCCGCTCACCGAGCCGCCCGATCGCGCCGAGGTCGTCGTCGTGGGCGGCGGGATCGTCGGCGCGTCGGTCGCGTACCACCTCACGAAGCTCGGCGTGCACGACGTCGTCGTGGTCGAGCGCGGCCGCCTCACGAACGGAACCACGTGGCACGCCGCCGGGCTCGTCGCCGAGGCCCGCGGCACGCACGCGCTCACCGAGCTGTCGCGGATCAACGCGGATCTCTTCGCGTCGCTGCCGGCGGAGACCGGCGTCGAGACCGGCTTCCGTCGGGTGGGGTCGATGACGGTGGCGCGCACGCCGGCTCGGATGCAGGAGTACCGGTACGGCGCGTCGATCGCGCGTGACGCCGGGATCGAGGTGCACGAGCTGACGCCACAGGAGCTCCGCGATCGCTGGCCCCCGATCGAGATCGACGACGTCGTCGGCGGAACCTTCTATCCGCACGACGGAACCGTGAACCCGGGCGACGCCGCGCTCGCCCTCGCGAAGGGCGCACGCGACGGAGGCGCTCGGTTCGTGTTCGGAACCTCCGTCACCGGATCCGCGACCGACGGTGGGCGCGTCTCAGCCGTCGAGACCGACCGGGGCGCGATCGAGACGGGCGCCGTGGTGCTGGCCGCAGGGCTGTGGACGAGCGAGCTCGCGCGCCTCGCCGGCGTCTCCGTTCCGCTGTATCCCGCGGAGCACGTCTGGGTCATCACCGAACCGACCGAGGGCGCCGACGAGACGCTGCCGATCCTCCGCGACCTCGACGGCTCCTTCTACGTCCGCCACTACCAGGGTGGGTACATGGTCGGCGCGTTCGAGCCGAGAGGGAAGCCGAAGGCGCCCGCGGACATCGACGTC
>DATHTO010000034.1:0-44790 GCA_035463115.1 Actinomycetota bacterium
CGCTGCGCATCCGCCGGGCACGTTCTTCGTTCACCGCGGTGCGTATCGAAGCACGGAGCGGCACGCGGTGAGGGGAGGTCGCGCACCGTGTCGCCGGAGCGCACGCGTGCCGGTCGGTACGATGCCGGCCCAGCGACCGCCGACGACGGAGGTGCCCGCATGACGGAACGAGAGATCCACGACCCGGCCGACGAGAGCGAGCTGCCGACGTCATCGACGCCAGACCCGGTTCCGGCGGACGTTCCCGAGGCCGATGCGATCGAACAAGCGGCACCCGTCGGGGACCAGCCCCCGGACGAGCCCGACACGATCGGTGATGCCCCCGAAGCCGACGCGATCGAGCAGCGGACGCAGGTCGCGGACGCCGACGACGAGTACCGCGGCTAGCTACCTGCGGATCGCAGATCCCGGCAAGGAGGCCGTTGCTAGACTGGGTGTTCCGCGCCGGTAGCTCAATGGACAGAGCATCTGACTACGGATCAGAAGGTTGGGGGTTCGACTCCCTCCCGGCGCGCAACTCGCTGGCGCGCAACTCGCCGCCTTGACGGTGCCGCCGATCGATCGTCGCCTCATCCCGTCGCGGACGGGCGTCCGGGTCGTCATCAGACCTTCGTCGGTTGACGGAGGCTTCGGGACCGTGTTTGCCTCCTAGGACCGGTTCCAGCCCGCACAACCCCCGGAGAGGTGACATGTCCATCCCCCCCTCGGCGCAAGCATCCCCCGACGTGGCGACGCGGTCTCCGCGACGCCGCCGGCGTCCGGCAGCGCTCGTCGCTGCGTGGGTCGTCCTCCTCGCGATGCTGACGGCGACGCCCGCATCGGCGGCTCCGGGCGTCTGGAAGGACGAGCCCGACGCGCCGAGCGCCCGCAACGAGGGCACGTACGTGCGGATCGGCACGAAGTTCTATCTCGCGGGCGGGAAGAAGTCCGCGCTCCACATCTACGACTCGGTGAAGGACAGTTGGAGCACGGGCGCGCCGATGCCCGCGAAGATCGACCACGTGCAAGGCGTCGCCGTCAACGGCAAGCTTTACATGATCGGCGGGCTCGAGAGTTGGCCGGCCGCACACGTCAACACCGTGTGGATCTACGACCCGAAGACGAACTCCTGGAGCAAGGGGGCGACGATGGGAGCGCGCGGCCGGGGTGCCGGCGGCGTCGCGGTCCGTGGCGGGAAGATCTACTACGCGGGCGGGCTCCACGCGGGACAAGCGGTGCGCTGGTTCGACGTCTACGACCCCGCGACCGATCGATGGAAGAAGCTGCCCAACATGCCGCGGACGCGGGAGCACTTCCACGCGCAGACCGCGGGCGGTCGCTTCTGGGCCATCGGCGGGCGCAACCTGAACATCAACAACTTCGTCACGCCGACCGACGCCTTCCGGTTCAAGACCGGGAAGTGGGAGACCGGCTACGCACCGATGCCGACGCCGCGCGGCGGCTACGCCTCCTCGGTCATCAAGGGAGAGGTCGTGATCCTCGGCGGTGAGGGAGGCGGCATCGCCCGCCCCGAGGTCGAGGCGTACGCCGTCCGGTCGAACACCTGGCGGACGCTCGCCGACATGCCGGTGCCTCGGCACGGCTACCAGGGCGCGAAGTGCAGCGGCGGCATCTACCTCGCGACCGGGCGTCCCGGCCAAGGCGGCGGCAAGGCGGTCGCCCATCACGACGCCTTCTTCCCCGGCGGCACGGTCAAGCCGTGCGAACCGAAGCAGAAGACGGCGAAGACGGCGGCCGCCGCCGACGCCACGTCGGCGAGCGACGGCGGCACCGGCAGCGAGACGGTGACCGACGAGAAACAGCTCGCGGCGGCGGCCATCTCGTTCGGCCGGAGCGTCCTCGATGGCCTGCCGGGTGCGGCTCCCACGACGCTCGAATGGGGACCCGACGGTCGTCTGTACGTCGGCTACTTCGACGGCACGATCCGGGCGTACACGGTCGCACGCGACGGCAAGAACGACTACCGCGTCACGAAGACCGAGACGATCACGAAGGTCAAGAACCTTCCGAACCACAACGACGACGGCTCACCGAACGGCTCGGTCTCGGACCGGCTGCTGCTCGGGATCGCCGTCGGCGGAACGGCGTCGAACCCGGTGATCTACGCGAGCTCGTCGGATCCGCGGATCGGCGGAGGAAACAAAGGGGTCACCGACGTCGACACGAACTCGGGCGTGATCTCGCGCCTCACGTGGAACGGCTCCGCCTGGTTGCACGTTCCGCTCGTGCAGGGGCTGCCTCGGTCCGAGGAGAACCATGGCACGAACGGGCTCTTCCTCAAGGGGAACACCCTGTACGTCGCCCAGGGCGGGAACACGAACAAGGGAGGTCCATCCGCGAACTTCGTGAACCTGCCCGAGTTCGCGTTCTCCGCTGCGATCCTGAAGGTCGATCTCGCCGCGATCGGGAACCAGGCGTACGAGCTCCCGACGCTGGACGACCCGGGGCGTGCGGGGACGAACGACGCGAACGACCCGTTCGGCGGGAACGACGGCAAGAACATGGCGAAGATCACGAGCGGGAGCCCGGTCACCGTGCACGCCCCGGGGTTCCGCAACCCCTACGACCTCGTCATCGCGACGGTCGGGAACCACGCGGGGAAGATGTACGTCCCCGACAACGGCCCGAACAAGGGCTGGGGCGATGTCCCGCAAGGCGAAGGAACCAACAACTGCACGAACGCGAACGTCGGGCAGTCCGAGGGCGGAACGAGCGACGCGCTGCACCTCGTGACCCCCGGCTACTACGGCGGTCACCCGAACCCGACGCGCGGCAACAAGAGCAACACGTTCGCGGGCGGGCAGTCGCCGATCGGCGCCGCCAACCCGGTCGAGTGCGACTTCCGCGACTCCAAGTCGAACGCGTCCACGAACATCTCGCTCCTGCCGAACTCGTCGAACGGGATCGCGGAGTACAAGGCGAACAACTTCGGCGGGGCGATGAAGGGTGACCTGATCATCGCCGCCTACCAGCCGCGCAAGGTCGTCCGGATCTCGCTGAACGCGGCCGGGACCGCCGTGACGTTGCGCAACGACGACTTCGCGACCTTCTCGACGCCGTCCCGTCCGCTCGACGTCGCCACCGGCGGCCCGTTCGCGGGCACGATCTGGATCGCCGACCTCCAGGGTGGCGGCAACCACATCGTGGTCCTCGAGCCCGGTGACTTCGGCGGCGGCGGCGGTGGCGGCGGATGCAGCGGCGCCAACGACCCGTCACTCGACGAGGACGGCGACGGCTATTCGAACCGGGACGAGATCCGCAACGGCACGGATCCGTGCTCCGCCGCCTCGTTCCCTCCGGACGCCGACGGCGACGGCAAGTCCGACCTCCTCGACAACGACGACGACAACGACGGGATCCCTGATCGGCGCGATCGGTTCGCCGTCGATCGTCGGAACGGCCGCGGCACGACGCTCCCGTTCGACCTGTCCTGGGAGAACGACGCCGGGAACTTCGGCGGGCTCGAGGGCATGGGCTTCACGGGCCTGATGACGAACGGCAAGACCGACTACCGCAAGCTGTGGAACCCGAACGCGATGACGATCAGCGGCGCGGCCGGCGTGATCACCGTCGGATCGGTTCCCGATGGCGACGCTTGGAAGAGACGGAACAGTCAGCGGTTCGGTCTGCAGCTGGGGTTCGTGCCGCCGAAGAAGCGGTTCACCGTTCGCACCCAGATCGTCGGTCCGTTCGACGGGATCTCGCCGGAGAACCAGGCGTCGATGGGACTGTTCGTCGGCAACGGCGACCAGTCGAACTACCTGAAGCTCGTCCTCCACGCGCGTGGCGGCGCCGGTGGCGTCCAGGTTGTCAAGGAGCAAGGCGATCGCGTCCGGACCCGACGGATGCGACCGCTCGGCCTCCCCGGACCGTCGACCGTCGATCTCGTGCTGCTGTGTCTTCCGAAGATGTCGAAGGTGCGCGCGGGCTACGTGGTGCCGGGCGGTTCCCTCACCTGGGTCGGAAAGCCGATCTCGGTCCCCCGCGGGTGGCTCGATCGGAAGGGGGCGACCGCGACCGGGATCATCTCGACGTCGCGCGGGCCGGCGGACCCGTTCCCCGCGACGTGGGAGTACCTGCGGGCGACGAGAGGCTGAGCGGCTAGCCGGGGATCACGGCGTAGGCGCGGACGGGGAAGGTTCCCATCCCCCGGACCGCGACCGGCGCGGCCGAGAAGCGGAAGCCGTCGTCGGGCAGCCGGTCGAGGTTCGTGAGGTGCTCGACGATCGGGATACCGGCGTCGAGCAACGCGGTGTGGGCTGGACGCTCGCCTCCCGACGTGTCGTCGATGTTCAAGGAGTCGATGCCGACGAGTTCGGCGCCGTGGTCGACGAGCCACGCCGCGGCCTCGGCGACGACGTACGGGTGGTCGACCAGATAGGCCTCGGTGGCCCAGCGCCGGGCGTGATCCGTCCGGAACAGGACCGCGCGGCCGCCCACGTCGCGATCGGCGAGGATGTCGACGCCGATCGCGCGCCGCCCGACCGCGTTCACGACGACGGCGTCGAGCTCCACCATGCGTTCGAGCGGGGTGTTCGCGAGGTCGGTCGCTCCCGCGAACCGGTGAGCCGGCGTGTCGAGGTACGTCCCCGTGTTCGCCACCATGTCGATCCGGCCGATGTGGAACTCCGTTCCGGCGGCGTAGTGGGCGCGCGACGCCTCGCGAGTCAGGTGATCGGTGATGTGAGGCCCGGGCAGACCGGGGTACGTCGTCATCCCGTCGACGACGACATGGCTCAGGTCCTCGATCCTCATCGTCGCTCCCCTCCTCCAGCGGCGACCTGGTCGCACAACGCCAGCATCGCCTCTTCGGCGAGCGGCCCGAGGCGGTCGTCCATCGGTCGTGGCTGTGTGGAGAAGCGGGCGACGACGATCCCGTGTTCGCCATGGACGAGCACCTGTTGGCCGTGGATCCCGAAGCCCGAGCGGATCGCGCGGGACGGGTCGAGCACCCACCATTGGTCGCGGTAGTACGACCCCGGGCGCATGCGCTCCCGCTCGGCGGTGAAGGCGGTCGCGCGCGCCGGATCCGCGGCCGTGAGGCGATCCGTCCAGCCTGACGGAAGCACGCGCCGCCCATCCGCGACGCCGCCCGAGAGATGCAGCAGGCCGAAGCGGGCGAGGTCGGCGAGGGTGACGCAGAACCCACCGTCGACGAGCGCGAAGCCGGCCGGGCCGAGCAGGAGATCGGCGTCCGCGGCCGCTCCCATCGGCGCCCAGACCTCGCGCGAGAACACGTCGGCGAAGCGCTCGCCCGTGGCGCGTTCGATCACCCACCCGAGCACGTCCGTGAGGATGGATCGGTACTCGAAGTCGCCGCCGTGCGGGCTCTGGTTCCGCATCGATGCGACGTAGTCGGTGGGGCTCGGGTCGCTCTCGAGCGGCGGCATCCATCCGAGGGCGCGGAACCCGCGCCACGACTCGCTCTCGGGATCCTCGTAGTCGGATTCGTCGAACGCGACGCCGGCTCGCATGTCGAGCAGGTGCTCGATCGTGCAGCCGTCCCAGCACGTCCCTCTCAGTTCCTCGATCACGTCGGGAACCGTCATGTCGAGCGCGAGCCGGCCGTCGCCGACGAGCACGCCCGCGAGCGCGGCGGTCAGGGACTTCGACACGGATTGGCAGAGGTGCCGGGTGAACGCTTCCATGCCGTCGCCGTAGTGCTCGAAGACGACGCGGCCTCCGTGGACGACCATGAGGGCATCGATGAACGTCGCGTCGAGCACCTGTCGGAGGGACCATGTCCGTTCGGACACGGAGAGCTTGAGATCGAGGAGGTCGCGCTCGTCGCGCGGGAGCTCCCACACGGGTCCGTCGCCGCGGCTCACGAGCGCAGAGGGCACGACCTCGCGTGTGTGGAGGAACGACCATCGCACGTACGGAGCTTTCCACCAGTTGTCGGGTCGCACGACGGCGTCGGCGGGCGGAGGCGACCCTCGCATCAGCCCGAGCTCGGACACGGTCGGCGGTCGTTCCGCGGTGACGTCGCTCATGACGCGCCGAGCGTAGCCCGTCGACGCGTGTGAGCGTCACGAACGCCGGCGGGTTGTCGGGCGCGGCGTCCGATGCGGTCACGCGCCGCGGCGCTCGAGCGCCAGCCGCACGCCGAGGCCGATCAGCACCCCGCCGGTGATGCGCTCGATCGCCGCGCGGACGCGTGGCCGCTGCAGCAGCGTTCGACCGCGGGCCACCGCGAGCGCGTACGCAGTCAGCCACGCGAGCCCCATCGCGTTGAAGATGGCGCCGAGGATCAGCAGCTCGATGAGCCCTGCGTCGTGGTGCGCGAACTGCGGAAGCATCGCGGTGAAGAACAAGCCGATCTTCGGGTTGAGGAGGTTGCTGACGATCCCCTGACGAAGCGCCTCGCCGGTGCGGGGCGCCGACGTCGTCCCCACGCCGGCGGCGGTCCGTGCGCCGCGTCTCCAAGCTTGGATCCCGAGGTACACGAGGTACGCCGCTCCCAGGAGCTTGAGGCCGGTGAAGACCGTCGCCGATGCCCGCACGATCGCCGCGACGCCGATGGCGGCCGCGAACGCCCACGCAGCCACGCCGATGTTCACGCCGATCGCGGTCGCCAGGCCCGCCTTCCGTCCCCGGAAGAGGGCGTTCCGGGCGACGAGCGCCATGTCGACGCCCGGCGTCACGATCACGACGGCCGCCACGCCGACGAACGGGACGAGTTCCACGTTCATGCGCGTGCCCGACGGGCGGTCGCCGATCGCATCGGCGAAGGCTAGCGCGGCCGCTGTGGCGGCGTAGCATCGCTGCTGTGATCGGTGAGGACGGGTACTTCGACGACCACGTCGCGGCGTCGTTCGACGAGACCGCAGCCGAGATGTTCGGCAGGTCGACGCTCGATCCGGCGGTCGACTTCCTCACGGAGGTCGCCGACGGCGGTCCGGTGCTCGAGTTCGGAAGCGGCACCGGCAGGGTGGCGCTTCCGTTGGCCGCTCGGGGCCTGGACGTGCACGGGATCGAGCTCTCCAGGGCGATGGTCGCGAAGATGCGCGCCAAGCCCGGCGGCGACGCCGTCGACGTCGCGATCGGCGATCTCTCGACCACGACGGTCGACGGAAGGTTCCGCCTCGTGTTCGTCGTGTGGAACACCATCACGAACCTCGTGACGCAGGAGGCGCAGGTCGCGTGCTTCCGGAACGCGTCGGCGCACCTCGTCCCGGGCGGCCGGTTCGTCGTGGAGGTGTTCGTCCCCGCCCTGCAGCGGCTGCCCGTCGGCGAGCGGTTCCAGGTCTTCTACGGCAGCGAGGGCTACTGGGGCATCGACGAGATCGACGTCGTCACGCAACGCGCGACGTCACATCACCTCGAGATCGTCGATCGGAAGGTCGACCGGCTGTCCGTGCCGTACCGCTACGTCTGGCCCTCCGAGCTCGATCTGATGGCGGAGCTCGCGGACATGACGCTGGAGGCCCGGTACGGCGGATGGCACCGCGAGCCCTTCACCGCCGAGAGCACCGACCACGTGTCGATCTGGCGGAAGCGCTGAGCTGCATCGTCATCGGTGGGACGCCGCATCGCGCGTGAGATCTCGTCAACCGACTTGACGGATCTGACGGCGCGAACCGGCGTCACGCCCCGTCGATCGGCGCGGCCGGTTGGGGCGCTCGGTCGCGGGGTCAGCCGCCGTGATCGCCGATCATGGACGTCAGCGCGCGCGAGAGCTCCTGCGGCTCGAACGGCTTCGTGAGGAAGGCCGACGCGCCGGCCGCCTCGACACGCTCCCTCGTGTCCTCGAGCGCGACCGCCGACAGCACCACGACGGGGATGTCCCTCGTGCGAGGGTCTGCACGGAGCTCAGCGAGGACCTGGAAGCCGTCCATCACCGGCATCATCAGGTCGAGGACGATCGCGTCCGGGCGCTGCCGCTGGGCGGCCGCGAGGCCGCGGAGCCCGTCGTCGGACAGCACGACGTCGTAGCCCTCGAGCTCGAGCACCCGTCGGACGACGCGCCCGAGGTCCGGGTCGTCGTCGATCACGAGGACACGGCTCACGCCGGCCTCCGCGCAACTTCGCAGGTTCGGTCCATCCATCGTGTTGTCGGCAGGTTGGGGGCCCGACGTAAGTCGGTGGGTGTCCCCTATCGGGGGGACCCGGCGGCATCATGGCCTGCACCCGGCTCGAAGCGGTAGCCCATGCCCGGCTCCGTGAGGAAGTAGCGCGGATGGGCCGGATCGGGCTCGAGCTTCCGCCGGATCTGGGCCATGTAGACGCGCAGGTAGTTCGTCTCCTGCTCGTACCTCGGGCCCCAGACGTCCTGGAGGAGCGCACGCTGCGTGACGAGCTTGCCCGGGTTCCGGACGAGGCGTTCGACCAGGTGCCACTCGGTGGGCGTCAGGTGGAGGTCGGCGCCGTCCCGTGAGATCCGCTTCGCTGCCAGATCGACGCGGAAGTGCGGGGTGTCGATCACCGCTGCCTCGTCGGCGGGGGCGGCTCGCCGCTCGGCGGCACGGATCCGCGCCAGCAGCTCGCCCATCCCGAACGGTTTCGTGACGTAGTCGTCGGCGCCGGCATCGAGGGCCGCGATCTTGTCCGGCTCGAGCTCCCTGGCGGACAGCACGACGATCGGCATCGTGCCCCACGCGCGGAGGCCACGGATCACGTCGATGCCGTCCATGTCGGGCAGGCCGAGGTCGAGCAGGACGACATCCGGTCGTCGCGCGGCGGCGGCATCGAGAGCCGAGACGCCGTCGGCGGCGGTGTCGACCTCGTAGCCGCGCGCCTCGAGGTTCACGCGCATCCCTCGGAGGAGCCGCGGTTCGTCGTCGATGCAGAGGATCCGCGTCACGGCGCGGCCTCGAAGGCGAAGACCATCGTGAGCCCACCGCCGGGCGTGTCCTCGATGGCGACGCGGCCGCCCATCGCCTCGACGAAGCCGCGGGCGACGGCGAGCCCGAGCCCGACGCCGTTCGTGCCCGGCCGGTCGCCGAGTCGCTGGAACGGCAGGAACATGCGGTCGCGTTCCCCCGGCGGCACGCCGGGTCCGCGATCGACGACGCGGAGCTCGACGACGCCGTCCCGCGCGGAACCCCGCACACGGACGTGCGCGCCGGCGGGGCTCCACTGCCTGGCGTTCGAGACGACGTTCGCGACAGCACGCTCGAGCAGCTCAGGGTCGACGTCGACACGCGGCAAGGTCTCCGGAAGCTCGACCTCGACGTCCCGGCCCGCCGACGGAAGCGTCGCGAGCGCGCGCGGCACCACTTCGTCGAGCCCGACCCGCCGCGGCACGAGCACGACCGATCCCGTCTGGATCCGGCTCATGTCGAGGAGGTTGCCCACGAGCGTCGTCAGGCGATCCGTCTCCTGCTCGATCGCGGCGAGGAACTCCGCCGTCTCACCCGGGGACCACGTGACGTCGCCCGCCCGAAGGCTGGTCACCGACGCCTTGATCGACGCGAGCGGCGTGCGGAGGTCGTGAGAGACGGCGGCAAGGATCGCGGTTCGAAGCTCGTTCACCCGCTCGAGCGCTTCCGTTTCGTTCCGCCGGCGCTCCGCCGCCGCACTGGCTCGCGCCTCGCGACTCACCAGCAGGCTCACGACGCCGGCGACGATCAAGAAGACGACGAGCGCGAAGAGATTCTCCGGGAGCGCGATCGTCCAGGTGTGCGTGGGCGGCGTGAAGAACCAGTTGATCAAGAGGGATGCCGCCACCGCCGACGCGAGAGCCGGCCACGATCCGCCGATCAGCGCGACGGCCACCACGAGGGTGAGGTAGAGCAGGAAGACGCTCGACAGCCCGAGCTCTGAGTGGATCGCGAGGAGGATCGCCGTCAACGCCGTCAGGGTCGTCGCAGCGAGCAGGGCACCCGCGACCCGACGGCGCGGCGGGATCCCGAACGCGGCGTCGGGGCGTGTGCCGGTCGTCCGCTCCATGTCCCAAGGCTAATCGCGGTCGACCCCGTTCCTCGGCCCAGGCTGTGCCGAGGGGGGCCGTCGGGTGGCGCTCGCCGCCGTCTTGACGGGTCCTTGACGGTGCCAGGGATCTTCCTGACGCCGTGACTGCGGGACGTCGGCGATCGCGTTCCTACGCTGGCTCCATGGCGATCGCCGCCCCGTCACGGAACCGATCCCGCGCCGTCGCGAAGCGGTTGCTCGTCGGCCGAGCGAAACCGAGCGATCAGCTCGAGCACACCCTCTTGCCGAAGATCGTCGCGTTGCCGGTGTTCTCGTCGGATCCGCTTTCGTCGAACGCGTACGCGACCGAGGAGATCTTGCTCGTGCTGCTCGCGGCGAGTGCCGCCTCTGCGTCGTTGGTGCTTCCGATCGCCCTGGCGATCGCGGTGCTGCTCGCGATCGTCATCACGTCGTACCGGCAGACCGTCCGCGCCTATCCGTCGGGCGGCGGAGCGTACATCGTGAGCAAGGAGAACCTCGGCACCCTTCCGGGTCTCGTCGCGGCCGCCGCACTCATGACGGACTATGTGTTGACCGTCTCTGTGTCGGTCAGCGCAGGTGTGCTGGCGATCTCGTCGGCGTTCCCCGCCGTTGGTGAGCATGCGGTCGCGACAGCGCTCGGGTTCGTGGTCCTGCTGACCCTCGCGAACCTGCGTGGCGTCAGGGAGGCGGGCAGCGTGTTCGCGGTGCCGACGTACGCGTTCGTCGCTTCGGTGTTCGCGATGATCATCGTCGGGTTCATCCGCTGCACCGGCGGATGTCCCGCCGCCGAGGGCGTGGCACCCGCGCACGAACTCGCGACGAGCGCCGGACCCGTTTCGCTGTTCGTGATCCTGCATGCCTTCTCGTCGGGGTCGACCGCATTGACCGGCGTCGAGGCGATCTCGAACGGAGTGCCTGCGTTCCGTCGGCCGCAGGCGGAGAACGCATCGAAGACCCTCGGCGCTCTCGGCGTCATGACGATCACGATGTTCCTCGGCATCTCGTGGCTCGCGACGCACGTCGACGGCATCACCGTGTCACACGATCGATCGGTCGTGGCGCAGATCGCCCACGCGGTGTTCGGTGGTGGCTTCGGCTTCTACCTCGTGCAGGCGTTCACCGCTGCGATCTTGATCCTCGCGGCGAACACGGCGTATCAGGACTTCCCTCGGTTGTCGTCGATCCTCGCGCGCGACGGCTTCATGCCGTCGCAGTTCCGGAACCGCGGAGACCGGCTCGTGTTCTCGAACGGCGTGATCGTCCTCGCGGTGCTCGCCGGAGCGCTGATCTACGTGTTCGACGCGAACCTGTCCCGGCTGATCCAGTTGTACGTGGTCGGCGTCTTCACGTCGTTCACGCTGTCGCAGGCGGGGATGGTGAGGCACTGGAAGCACGAGCGGCTCCGCGGCGGGGTCGCACGCGGGTGGCGTCGGTCGATCGCGATCAACGGTGTCGGTGCCGTCACGACCGGCGTCGTGCTGGTGGTCATCACGGCGACGAAGTTCCTGCACGGCGCGTGGATCGTGATCGTCGCGATGCCGTTCCTCGTCGGAGGGATGTTCGCCATCCATCGGCACTACGCCCACGTCGGACTGGCACTCCGCGCCCGCGGCCTCAGTGTCACGCACGACGTCCGCCACCGCGCGATCGTGCTCGTGAACGACACGGGGCCCGCGACGCACCAAGCGCTCGCGAGGGTCCGCGCGTTGCGGCCGAGCGAGCTGCTCGGTGTCTACGTCGGCCCCGAGACCGGAGCGGCCGAGGCAGCGGCATGGTGGCACGCCGTCGCGCCTCGGTCAGGCCCGCTCGAGCGGCTTCCCCAGACCGGGACCGGGCGGTGGGGTCGACTGCGGACGTGGCTCTCGGGATCGGACCGTGACGATCACGTCTCCGTGACCGTCGTCGTGCCGGAGGAGGTCGGGGGGACGTCGTTCCGCGATCTCGTGACGCGGCAGCGGCGGGCGCTCGTGCTGAAAGCGCGATTGCTGTTCACGCCGGACGTCGCCGTGATGGACGTGCCGCTCCTCGCCTCCGCGCGTGCCGAGGCGCTGGCGCGCTCAGGCGTCGAACAGGACATCGTGCGGAACGTCGTCCTCGTCCCCGTTCCGTCCGTCCACGACGGAACGGTGCGCGCGGTCTCGTACGCGGCGTCGCTCGACGCCGTTCACACCGAGGCGCTGTACTTCGCTGCCGATCCCGATGCGGTCCACGACATCGCCGAGGACTGGTGGCGGATCGGCGGCGACGTCCCGCTGTCGATCGTCGAGGCGCCGTTCCGGGACCTCGGGGCGCCGTTGCTCGCGGAGATCCGACGGCACACCGAGCGGCCTGACACCGTGGTGACGGTCGTCCTGCCGGAGTTCCTGGTCACGCGGTGGTGGGAGCACCTCCTTCACGGCCAGACCGCGCTCTTCATCAAGCGCCTGCTCCTCGCGGAGCCGCGGACGACGGTCGTCAGCGTGCCGTACCGGCTTCCCGCGACCGATCGACCGACGTCGCGTCGAGCGGTCAACTGATCGGCGAGGCGAGCGTCAACCGTTCCAGCCCGACGCCGCTGATGCACAGTCGTTCCTTGCGGCTCGCGGTCAGCTGGGCGCTCCAGTCGACGAAGCCGCCGTCGGCGATCGACGCCATGTCCTCGCCGATCCGGGCGTACACCTGGAAGCAACAGCCTCGGTAGTAGTTCCGACCACGTTCCCGGTCGGGCTCCTCGACGACCTCCACGTCAGCGTCCGACGCGATCCGCCTGGCCACGTCGATGACCGGCGCCCAGGCGCCGTCGCTGAGATCCGTCACACCGAGCCGGACGTCCGCGACGCCGGCGGCATGGAACGCGTCGGTGAGGAACCGGACGTGCTCCGCGATCGCGAGCGCATCGAACCGATGGCCTCCGGGATCCCGACCAGCGGTGACGTGCCCCACGATCTGGAAGTGCGCGAAGGCTGCGCCGTCGTCCTCGAACCGCTGAGCGCGCACGACACGCTGGCTCGCGGCGAGGCGCACGACGTCGTCAGCCAGGCCCACGCGCACGAGGTCGCGTCGCCGCGTCGCCGCCACGAGCGCGAGCCCGTTCGTCGGGTCGGCAGCGACCTCCGTCATGCGGATCGTCGGGATCGTCCACCGCGGATCGATGGCAGCAACGGCGCGGTGCGTCCCCAGCGGAACGACCGGCGACAGCGCGAGCGTCTCCGTGCCTTCGGGAAGCGCGCCGAGGATCGCCTCCTCGGTCGAGCGCATCCGGGCGAACGGAACCGGCACGGGCGCGACGAACCGATCGCGCTCGAACCGCCGTACGATCTCGGCGGGCGTCACCGTCTCCGCGCGCCCGCGCATCACCTCGAGGAGGAGGGTGGTGAGGTCGCTCCCGGAGAGGCCACGGAGCCGATCGACGACCTCTTCACCGACGGCTGCCACGACGCGAGTCGTCGACGGATGTCGTTCGGATCGGTCCGCCACGGTGCCTCCTCGCTCGCGCGGACCGTACCGCGTGCGACGAGAGGCGGCCACGGTCGTTCCCTGACGTCCCGGGCGGAACCTCCGTCTAGGCTTCGGCCACGATGGCGGGTCCTGGGGTTCCGCGCACGCTGATCGTCACGAACGACTTCCCGCCTCGGAAGGGGGGCGTCGAGCGCTTCGTCTTCGCCCTCGCCGACCGTCTTCCCGCGGACCGGCTGCGTGTGATCGCTCCGTCCCATACCGGAGCCCTGGCCTTCGACGCGAGGCTGCCGTTCACCGTGCGCCGGATCGCGCGCCCACGGTGGCGGCCCACGCGTGAGCTTCGGCGCGCGATCGACGACGAGCTCCGCTCGCATCGGCCCGACGTCGTGCTGTTCGGGCACGCGCTCCCACAGGTCGGGCTGGCCTCGGCGCAGGTGCGCGCGGCGGGGGTGCCGTTCGCCGTGATGACCCACGGTGTCGAGTACTGGTTCGCGAAGGTGCCCGGCTTCCGAGGGCTGCTGCGGCGATCCTGTGCCGGGGCGGGCGTCGTCTTCGCGATCAGCCGGTACGTCGCCGGGCCGATCGAACGCGCGCTCGAGGGCGTCGCACCGCTCGCGATGCTGTCGCCCGGCGTCGACACGGAGCGGTTCCGGCCGGATCCGGCCGGCGGCGACGCGATGCGGGCGAAGCTCGGCGTCGGCGACGCGCCGATCGTGCTGTGCGTCAGCCGGATCGTGCCGCGGAAGGGTCAGGACGTGCTCGTCCGGACGTTCGCAGCGATCCGTGCCGCCGTCCCCGACGCGGTGCTCGTGATCGGGGGCGGCGGCCCACACCGGGCGGATGTCGAGGAGCTCGCGAGGCGCGGTCCGGTGTCGGACGCGATCCACTTCCCCGGTGAGATGAGCGACGAGGAGCTCCCGGCGCTGTACGCGGCAGCTGACCTGTTCGCGATGCCGTGCCGCTCGCGCTGGCGCGGTCTCGAGGTCGAAGGCTTCGGGATCGTGTTCCTCGAGGCGGCCGCTGCGGGCCTCCCCTCGGTGGCCGGACGATCCGGCGGCGCGGGCGAGGCGGTGGTCGACGGCGAGACGGGACTCATCGTGGACGGAACCGACGACGCGGCGGTCGTCGAGGCGATCGTGTCGCTGCTCGGCGATCCCGAGCGAGCGCGGGCGATGGGCGCTCGCGGACGCGAACGAGCCGTCGCGGCCTACGACTGGCGCGAGATCGCCGAACGGCTCGCCGAGCACCTCGCCGCGGTCGCCGGGGGCGGAACGTCGTAAGCGCTCAAGGCTCGCGGAAGCACTGCTCGACCCGGCTCATCGTCCATGTACCGTCGCCGAGGCGATGGAGAGCGATCCTCGCGACGACGCCATCATCGGTGGCGAGTTCGTAGGGCGTACGACGGCCGTCCGGCTCGTCGAACGATCTGACGGCTTCCCGAAGCGCAGCCTCGGAAAGGCCCGCGTCCTCCGCGATCAACGGAAGAGCATCGTGCAGCGCCTGGATCGCGGTGGGCGATCCTCCTCCGCCCCAGCTCTCAGCGATCGACATCCCGAGCCGGTCGGCGCGCAGGCCCAGAGGTCCGCGTCGTCGTCATGCGCGAAGACGCAGTAGCCAACACGACCACGGCGCCGACGCTGGCCGCGGCCGGGAGGACCGCTCTCGACCTTCGCCTCGCCCTCCTCATGGCTCGTCGCCACCGCGGGACCGCCGCATCCGTGGCGGGTAGCCGACGCGGGCGGCGTCGAAGACGCGGATGCCGCGCTCCTTCGCCAGCGTGCGGAGGTAGCGGTCTTCCGCGAGCGGGAAGCGTTTCCACTCGCCGGCCGCGTCGACGAACACGACCGAGAGCGGCGACATCATCGTCTTCGGCTCGACGTAGGCCTCGACGCCCACATGCTCGTCCAGCCACGCGACCATCCCGTCGCGAGGCTCGTCAGGCGTCGGAACGCCCTTCAGCTGCCGCTTGACCTGATCGGTGCGCCGATCCCACTCGTGTGTGCCCTTCGGGCTGCCATCGCGACGCCGCTGTCGGATCGATCCCGCCGCCGCTCGACCGGCGTCCAGGGCGACCCGGATCGCGAGCACGATCACCACGACGACGAACGCGTAGAACAGGAGCCGGATCACCTGCGTCGCACCTCCTGCGGGCGGCGGCTCGCACGACCCGCGAGCGGAACGGCTCAGACGATAGACCACGGGTAGGCTCCCGCGCGATGTCGCCGAGGACGTTCGCCGAACGCAGACGAGCGGGTGCGGGATGAGCAGCTTCTTCCGCGACCGCGTCGGACTCGTCCAGCCGATGAAGATCCGCGACTTCCGGCTGCTCTGGACCGGCATGTTCGTGTCGATGGTGGGCGACGGCTTCTACTACGTCGCCGTGGCGTGGCAGGTGTACGACCTCTCGAACAGTCCCGCAGCGCTCGCGGGGGTCGGCATCGCGTGGAGCCTTCCGCAGGTCGCGGTGGTGCCCCTCGCCGGCGTGCTCGCGGATCGCGTGGATCGCCGATTCCTGATGATCGCGGCCGACGTGGTCCGTGCCGCCGCGATCGGCACGGTCGGCGTCCTGTCGATCATGGGAGTCCTGACGCTTCCCATGCTCGTCGGGCTCGTGGTGCTCTTCGGCGCCGGGCAGGCCATGTTCCATCCGGCCTTCCACTCGATCGTGCCAGAGATCGTGCCACCCGACATGCTCGTGCGCGCGAACGCGGTCGACCAGTTCGTCCGACCCTTCGCGTTGATGGTCGTCGGACCCGTGATCGGCGGCCAGTTGGTCGAGCACGCCGGGTCGGGGTGGGCCTTCGTCGCCGACGCCGGCACCTTCCTGTGGTCGGCGACGATGGTGGCGATGATCCGGCCTCGCCCGAGGCGCGAGCGCGACGAGCACGTGTCGGCCCTCCAGGAGGCGCTCGAGGGTCTCCGCTTCGTGCGCAGGACGCGCTGGCTCTTGATCACGATGTGCGCCTCGGTCCTCAGCCTGTTCGCCGTGTGGGGGCCATGGGAGACGCTGATGCCCTTCGTCGTGCGCAACGATCTCGGGGGCAGCGCGTCGGATCTGTCGTGGGTGTACTTCTCCGGCGGCGTCGGAGCGGTGCTCGTCGCGGTGACGCTCGGCCAACGCGGCGCGCTGCCGCGTCGGGCGATGACGGTGCTCTATCTGGTCTGGGCCAGCGGGATGTTCGGAACCGCGTTGTTCGGCGTCGCGCGGACGCAGTGGCACGCTCGCTTCGCCGGGTTCGTCACCGAGGCGTCGATCGCGGCCTTGATCGTGCTGTGGTACTCGATCCTGCAGCGGCTCGTGCCCTCGCACCTGCTGGGCCGCGTGACGAGCCTCGACTGGATGATCACCCTCGCGGGCGTTCCGTTGTCGTTCGCAGCCGTCGGGCCGCTCGCCGGAGCGATCGGCGCCGATGCCACCTTGATCCTCGCCGGGCTCGTCGGCGGCGGCGTGACGCTGCTCTTCATGTTCATCCCGGGGGCTCGGCGTCCCGAGCACGACGGCAGCCTGCGGGACGTCGCGGAAGGCGACGAACCGGTTCCCAACCGTTCACCGGCCCTCCCGTAGACTCGCCTCATGGCGATGGAGTACACCCACGTCGGGAAGCTCGGGCTCGTCGTCAGCCGCCTCTGCCTCGGCACGATGAACTTCGGCCCCCACACGCCGGAGGACGCGTCGCACCGGATCCTCGACGCGGCCGTCGCGCACGGCATCAACTTCGTCGACACGGCGAACACGTACGGCCGCCACCTGGGCGTCGGCGCGACCGAGGAGATCATCGGGCGCTGGTTCGCCAGGGGGAGCGGCCGCCGGGAGAAGGTCGTCCTCGCCACGAAGGTCTGGGGCAAGATGGGCGACTGGCCGAACGAGGCCCGCCTGTCGAAGCTGGCGATCATCCGACAGTGCGAGGCGTCTCTGCGCCGGATGCAGACCGATCGGATCGACCTCTATCAGATGCACCACATCGACCGCGAGTCGTGGTGGGACGAGATCTGGGAGGCAATGGATCAGCTGAAGCGCGACGGCAAGATCCTGTACGTCGGCTCGTCCAACTTCGCCGGATGGCACATCGCCCGCGCGAACGAGATCGCGGGCTGGCGTCGGAACTCGCTCGGCCTCGTGACGGAACAGTCGATCTACAACCTCAACGAGCGCACGATCGAGCTCGAGGTGATCCCCGCCGTCACCGAGTACGGCATGGGCCTGATCCCGTACAGCCCGCTCGCGGGCGGCCTGCTCGCCGGCGCCCTCGAGAAGGTCACGGAAGGCCGCCGCTCGACGGAATACCTGCAGGGCGAGATCGATACGGCGCGCGACAGGCTCGAGCGGTGGGAGCAGCTGTGCAAGGAGCTCGGTGAGCGACCGGCCGACGTCGCCCTCGCGTGGCTGCTGCACCAGCCCGCGGTCACCGCGCCGCTGATCGGTCCGCGGACCGAGGACCAGCTCCTCGGGTCGATGCGCGCGCTCGACGTGCGCATGAGCGACGACGTGCTGCGGAAGCTCGACGAGATCTTCCCCGGGCCGGGTGGTCCCGCGCCCGAGGCCTACGCCTGGTAGCGGAGCCGTCGGGCGGCGCGGCCGTGGACGTCGGCATCGATTCCCTCTGCTGGCACATGCGCCTCGCGTCGGGTGCCGTCTCGATCGACGACGTCCTGGACGCCACCGCGGCGCTCGGTGCCCCGGTGTTGGCGGTGAACATGCCGCACGTCGCGGACCGCGACGTCGACGGCCTCGCCGAGCTCGCGGACCGCGCCTCGGGGCTCGGCGTGCGACTGCTCGCGCAGGGTGACTTCGTCGGCTCCGCACGGCGTGGCGACGAGCCGTCGGCCGGAGCCGAACGCGTGCGCGGCTGGGTCGAGCGGGCGACGGCGCTGCGGAGCCCGACGCTCCGTGTCGCGTCGGGGTTCTACCGTGCGGATCTCGCGGGACGGCCGGCGCTGATCGACGCCGAACGCCGTTACGTCACGGCGGTCCTGACCGAGGCCGCGCCGGCGGCGGTCGCGGCCGGCGTGCGGATCGTGCTCGAGAACCATTCCGATTTCACGGTCGACGAGTACGAGACGATCGTCGCCGACGTGGGCGTCGACCGCATGGGTGTGTGGCTCGACCTGATCAATCCGCTCGTGACCTTCGACGATCCGTTCCGCGCGATCGTGACGCTCGCCCCGCACGCGTCGAGCGGGCACGTCCGCGACTTCGAGCTGCGTTCGATCCAGCAGCCCGACGGTTACCACCGGCGTGGGTTCGAGGTGCTCTACCGGTATCCGGGGGAGGGCGTGGCGCCGCTGTCGGAACTCGTGACGGCGCTCGTCACGGCGGTCGGCGACCGCCCGTACGACCTGTTGATCGAAGGCCTCGACAGCGTCGCCGACGTCGACGATCAGGAGGGGCGGTTGTCGAAGGCGCTGCCGTTCGTCCGGCGTCTCGTCGAGGACGCGGGTTCGACGTGACCGGACCGACGCGGCGTCAGCCGCCGAGGGCGCGCTCGATCTCGCGGGCCGCCTCCATCACCGCCGGCGCGTAGCGCTTCGCCGAGATCCGGCCGATCCGCGACGTCGGCCCGCTGATCGAGACGACGGCGACCAGCTCGCCGTGCGGCCCGAGGACGGGTGCGGAGACGCTTCCGACGCCGGGCTGCCGCTCGCCGGCGCTCGAGGCCCATCCCTGTCGGCGCGCCGTGACGAGCTGGGCCAGGAGACGTTCGGGCGTCGGCGTCGTCTCGGTCTTCTGCTCGACCTGCGCGGCGTAGCGTTCCTGCTCGTCCCTCGGCATCCACGCGAGGAAGATCTTGCCGGCGGAGCCGTAGACCATCGGCAGCACGGCGCCCACCGGAACGATGGTCCGGAGCTCGCTCGAGGACTGCACGGATTCGATGCACATGCGTTCGCCCTGCATGAACCCGACGTAGAGCTGCGCGCTCTCGCCGGTGGCCCGTGCGAGACGCTCCAGCGCCGGTCGCGCGACGGCCTTCAGCTGGAACTCCTGATGGGCGGTCGTTCCGAGCTCGAGGAGGCGGGGACCGAGGCGGTAGCCGACGCCGCCCTGGTAGGCGATGAACCCGTGGTCCTCGAGCGACTTCAAGAGCCGGTGGGCGGTGGTGCGGGTGAGGCCCACCTCGCGGACGACGTCGGCGTGCGTGCGTGCTCCGTGCGCGATCGCGTCGAGGATCGCGACGGAACGATCGAGCACGCCGACGCCCGTGTCGGCGACCTGGATCCCCAGGTTCGGTGGCGCCGTCCAGGTGTCACGGATGCGGGACCGCGGGACGCTCGCGGCCGTGTACGTCCCCGGAGGCGGTGGTAGGGTGCTCGGCATGATGTTCCGTATATCGGTACCACAGTTCCACTATGCGGAACAACGGAACGCGACCAATCGGGACCGCGCCAGGACCTGAACGCCCGCGCCGGGAGGAAGCCCTCGGATGCCACAGACGCTCGCCGAGAAGGTGTGGGAACGCCACGTCGTGCACCGTGCCGACGGTGAGCCCGATCTCCTCTACGTCGACCTGCACCTGATCCACGAGGTCACGAGCCCGCAGGCGTTCGACGGCCTCCGCCTGCACGGGCGCGACGTCCGCCGCCCGGAGCTCACGGTCGCGACGATGGACCACAACGTTCCGACCACCGACGGCCCCGTGACCGACGAGATCAGCGCACGGCAGATGGAGGCCCTGCGCAGGAACGCCGCCGACTTCGGCATCACGCTGTACCCCTGGGGCGGCGCCGGTCAGGGGATCGTCCACGTGATCGGCCCGGAGATGGGCTACACGCAGCCCGGCATGACGATCGTCTGCGGCGACTCGCACACCTCGACCCACGGCGCGTTCGGCGCCCTCGCCTTCGGCATCGGCACGTCGGAGGTCGAGCACGTCCTCGCCACGCAGACGCTTCCGCAGCGCAAGGCGAAGACGATGGCGATCACGGTCGACGGCCAGCTGCCGGCGAACTGCAGCGCCAAGGACATCATCCTCGCGATCATCAACACGATCGGAACCGGAGGCGGCGTCGGTCACGTCGTCGAGTATCGCGGCGAGGCGATCCGGGCACTCTCGATGGAAGGACGCATGACGATCTGCAACATGTCGATCGAGGGAGGCGCGCGCGCCGGCATGGTGGCTCCCGACGACACGACCTTCGCCTACGTCGAGGGCAAGCCCCATGCGCCGAAGGGCCCGCGGTGGGAAGAGGCGCTCGACGACTGGCGCTCGCTCCCGAGTGACCCCGATGCGAGCTTCGACACCGAGGTCACGCTCGATGCGTCGACGCTCAAGCCCTTCGTCTCGTGGGGGACGAACCCCGCGCAGTCGGTGACGATCGATGACGTGGTTCCGTCGCCCGACGACTTCGACGACCCTCAGCGCAGGGAAGCCGCGGAGCGCGCGTTGACCTACATGGCGCTCGAGGCGGGCACCCCCGTCCGCGACATCCGCCCCGACACGATCTTCATCGGCTCCTGCACGAACTCCCGCATCGAGGACCTCCGTGTCGCAGCCGACATCGTGAACGGACGCACGGTGGCCGACGGTCTGCGTGCCCTGGTCGTCCCCGGGTCCGTCGCCGTGAAGCTCCAGGCGGAGAAGGAAGGGCTCGACGAGGTCTTCACCGGCGCCGGTTTCGAGTGGCGCGGCGCCGGATGCTCGATGTGCCTGGGGATGAACCCCGACATCCTGAAGCCGGGCGACCGCAGCGCGAGCACGTCGAACCGGAACTTCGAGGGGCGGCAGGGCAAGGGCGGGCGAACCCATCTCGTCAGCCCGCGCGTCGCCGCCGCGACGGCCGTCGCCGGCCATTTCACGACTCCGGAGGACCTGTAGCCGTGCAGGCGTTCACGCGACACACGGGCTCCGCCGTTCCGCTGGATCGTTCCGACGTCGACACCGACCAGATCATCCCGGCGCAGTACCTGAAACGGGTCGAGCGCACGGGATACGGCGAGTTCCTGTTCGACGAGTGGCGCAAGGACCCGAGCTTCGTGCTGAACGACGAGCGGTTCGCCGGCGCGACGATCCTCCTCGCCGGCCACAACTTCGGCAGTGGATCGAGCCGCGAGCACGCCGTGTGGGCGATCGAGGACTACGGGTTCCGCGCGGTGATCGCCCCCAGCTTCGCCGACATCTTCCGGAACAACTGCACGAAGATCGGCGTGTTGCCGGTGGAGCTCCCACAGGAGTCGGTCCGTTCGTTGATGGACGCGGTCCTCGACGACCCGGCGACCGAGATCACGATCGACCTGGAGGATCGCAGCGTGACGGCGCCCGTCGTCCAGGAGACGTTCCCGATCGACGACTACACGAGGTGGCGGCTGCTCGAGGGCCTCGACGACATCGGCCTCACGCTGCGGGTGCAGCACGAGATCGCGTCGTACGAGTCGCTCCGCCCCGAGTGGTTGCCGACGGCCTGAGCGTCAGCTCGCCGCGCGGCCGACGGGCGTAAGCGTCACCTCGCCGCGCTGCCGACGAACGTCCGCAGCGTGAGGGCGTAGCCCTCGCCGTCGACGTTCCAGCACTCGACGTGCCCCGCCTCGGCGCACGTCACGAGGGTCACGGTGTCCGGCAGGAGCCTCGCGAACCGCCTGCTCGTCGCGACCGGGATCGTCGTGTCGTCCACGCCATGGAAGACGAGGAAGGGGATCTCGCCGTAGGCGTCGGTGTCCTCGAGGTAGTCGAGCTCGTCCCACCGAACGTCGAACCGCTGGTCGGCGATCCACTTCGCGACGGCGGTGAGCGACGAGGGAAGCGGAACGTCGACCACCGGAAGCCGCTCCCGCGTGGCGTTGTCGTCGACGGTCGCCGAGAGGTCGAGCATCGGCGCGTCGAGCACCACGCCGGCCACGGCGTCGGTGACGCCGCTCCGCTGCAGGAACGACATCACGATCCCGCCGCCCATCGACACGCCGTACAGCACGACGCGCTCGGCGCCCTCGCGTCGCGCGTGGAGGACGGCTGCCTCGAGGTCCTTCCACTCGGTGAGGCCGTACCGCAGCAGGCCGCTCGGGTCCTCGGGCGCGCCGGCGTCGTTCCGATACGTGATCGACAGGGACGGAACGCCGGCTTCCTGGAACGCCGGCAGGACGCGGGCGCCGTCGAGCCGCGTCATCTCGTTGCCGTGGACGAGGATCGCCCACGTGGTCGCACCGGGTTCGCCGGGCACGAACCACGCCGGGAACGCGCCGAGTTCACCGCGGACCGTCACCTCCTCGACGTCGGTGGGTGGCGCATCCCACCCTCGGAAGTCCAGCTGCGCGTCGTCGCCCTCGGTCGGCATGTCGCCGTCGAGCAGCAGGAACGCGCGCGTCACCGTGTCGTCGTTCCGCTCGAGGATGCCGCCGACCTGGCCGTAGCCGTCGTCCCACCGGAGGCCCCACACGCCGTCGACGTCGACGCTCGGGGCCTCGTCGGTGACCGCGAGCGTCACGGTGGGTGCCGACGTCGCATCGTCGGCGACCGCCACGATGTCGGTGGTCGGCTGGAACGCCGTCGCATCGCGACGAGCTTCACCGCTCAGCGCTCGCTCATGGATCCGTTCGGAGAAGTACCAGCCGCCACCTCCGTAGAAGACGATCGTGAGCACCAGCACGGTCAGCAACAGCCGGAGCGGCCATCGACGCCGACGCGGGTCGTCACCCATGGTGCTCGAGCCCGGCGCGGTCGAGCGCCTCGCCGCGGGCGCGATGCGTCAGCGCCTCGAGCGCCGGTGTCCGCGCGACCTCGACGTGCGCGGGGCGCTCGAGCTTCCGAGACGCTGCCGGCACCCGCGCGAGGTCGTGCTCGAAGGTCTTTCGCAGGTGCGACAGCGGTGGCGACGGCGCCATCCTGTGGCCGTCACGCATCACCGGTTCGAGCAGCGGCCGCATGCCCGGGGGTGTCGGCTCGTCGCGCAGGCCGAGGACGTCGGCGTGCTCGCCCTCGTCGCGTCGCCAGATCTGCTTGCGACCCGGCGCGGTCATCTTGCCGGACGAGAGCTTGATCGTCGGACGGCCGCCGAACTCGACCAGCTTGTACACCGAGTCGACGTACGGCGCGTCGGCGGACACGCCGAGCTGCGTTCCGACACCGAACGCGTCGACGGGCACGTCCTGCCGCACGAGCGCGTCCACCTCGTGCTCGTCGAGGCCACCGCTCGCGAAGATCCGGGCGGTCGGAAGCCCGGCCTCGTCGAGGAGGCTCCGTGCCTCGCGCGCGAGGTGCGCGAGGTCGCCGCTGTCCAGGCGAACCGCGAGCCGATCGGTCAGGCCGAGCCGCTGGGCGACCTCGATCGCGGTCTTGACCCCGTTCACCGTGTCGTAGGTGTCGACCAGGAACGTCGTCCGACCGGGATGATCCTCGGCGAAGGCGAGGAACGCCGCTTCTTCCGTCGGGAAGGCGGCAACGAACGAGTGCGCCATCGTGCCGGCGACCTCGAGGTCGTAGCGGCGGGCCGCCTCGACGTTCGACGTCGCGGCGAACCCGACGATCGCGGAGTCCCGCGCCACCGCCATCGCGGCTTCGGTGCCGTGCGTCCGCCGGAACGCGAAGTCGACGACGCGTCGGCCGTCGGCCGCGAGCACGTACCGCGCGGCCTTCGACGCGATCGTCGTGTGGAGCGTGACCTGGTTCAGCAGGATCGTCTCGACGAGCTGCGCGATCGGGATCGGCGCCGTGACCTCGAGGATCGGCTCGTCCCCGTACACGACGGTTCCTTCCGGGACCGCCCAGACCTCGCCGTCGAACGAGACCGCTCTGAAGTCCTCGAGCGCCCGCTCGTCGAAGCCGATCGACGCCAGGTACCTCAGGTCGTCGTCGGTGAATCCGAAGTCCTCCAGCACGTCGAGGCACGCCTCGAGGCCGGCCGCCACCAGGAACCCCCGCTCGTCGGGAACGTTCCGGACGTAGAGGCTGAAGGTCGCGTCGGCCGTCATGTCGCGGCGCAGGTAGCTCGCCGCCATGTTCAGCTCGTACAGGTCCGTTCGGAGGCCGCCGGGCACGGCCCGGAGCCTAGCTGCCCCGGACCCCGCCCTGCCGAACGAGGGCCGTTCGGGGGCCGACGAGCGAGGAGGGTCCCGACCGGACACGGTCTTTCGGCCGCCGTCGTCATCGGTCTGCGCCTCGACGATGGAGGCAAAGGAGGACGCCGCCATGCGCCACCTCGACGCCGCTGGGTTCGAGCGGTTGCTGACGTCGCTCGCGGAGCGGGGGTACACGGTGATCGGGCCGACCGTGCGGGACGGCGCGATCGTGCTGGACCGGATCGACGGTGTCCGCGATCTGCCCCGCGGTGTCCGCGAGGTGCAGGGTCCGGGTACCTATCGCCTCGAGCGCACCGACGACGACCGCCTGTTCGCGTGGGCGCACGGACCCGACGCCGGGAAGCGGTTCCTGTTCCCGCCGCGCGAGACGATCCAGACCGCGACGCGCGACGCCGATGGTCGGGTCGACGTCCGACCGGCGGACCTGCCGACGGAGCGGTTCGCGTTCGTGGGCCTGCGGGCCTGCGACCTGCATGCGATCGAGATCCAGGACCGCGTGTTCCTGGTCGCCGATCCGGCCTACCGGGCGCGCCGCGAGGGTTCCGTCGCGATCGGGGTGAACTGCGAGGTTCCGGGCGCGACCTGCTTCTGCGCGTCGATGGGCACGGGCCCGCGCTGCTCGAGCGGGTTCGACCTCGCGCTCACGGAGCTCGCCGACGGCGGCTTCACGGTCGACATCGGCACCGTCGTCGGCGCCGAGCTGATGGACGAGCTCCACGCGACGGGAGCCGACGGTGCGCGGATCGCCGAGTCCTACGCCGTCTCCGAACGCGCGATCGCCGCGATGGAGCGCACGCTCGACACCGACGACCTGCCGGCGCTGCTGTACCGGAACCGCGAGCACCCCCGCTGGGACGACGTCGCCGCGCGGTGCTTGACGTGCACGAGCTGCACGATGGTCTGTCCCACCTGCTTCTGCCACGACCTCACCGAGGGGGTCTCGCTCGACGGCACGAGGTCGGAACGCGAGCGCACGTGGGCGAGCTGCTTCTCCGAGAGCTTCAGCCACCTGTCGCCGGGCGCCGTCCGGACGACCGGGAGCGCCCGCTACCGCCAGTGGCTCATCCACAAGTTCGCGTCGTGGATCGACCAGTTCGGCACGAGCGGCTGCGTCGGCTGCGGCCGCTGCATCACCTGGTGTCCGGTCGGGATCGACGTGACCGAGGAGATCGCCGCGATCCGCGCGACCGACGGCGAGGTGCGCGTCGCCGAGGAGGTCTCGGCATGACGGCGGTCGGCGTGCAGGAGCGCGAGGTGATCGCCGGCGTGCCGACGCTCGTCGCCACGATCGACCGCGTCGTCGTCGACGCCGCCGACACGTACACGCTATGGACGACGTTCGACGACCCGGTCGCCCGCCGGACGTACGCGTTCCGGCCGGGGCAGATCTCGATGGTGGGCGTCTTCGGCATCGGCGAGATCCCGATCAGCGTGGCGAGCGACCCGGCGCGACCGGGACGCCTCGCGCACACGATCCGCGCGTGCGGGCGCGTGACGAACGTGGTCGCGACCCTCCGGGCCGGCGACCGGATCACGCTCCGTGGGCCGTTCGGCCGTCCGTGGCCCGTCGAGACCGCGCGCGGCGGCGACCTCGTGATCGTCGCCGGCGGCCTCGGACTCGCGCCGCTCCGCTCGGCCGTGTACGAGGCGCTCCGCCACCGTGCCTCGTACCGGCGGGTGATCGTCCTGGTCGGTGGACGCGATCCCTCGCAGGTGCTCTACCGGCGCCAGCTCGAGAAGTGGCTCGCGATCCAACTCGACGGCGTCGAGGTGCACCTGACCGTCGATGACGCCGACGCGGGATGGCCGCACCGCGAGGGCGTGGTGACGGCGCTCGTCCCGGAGGCCGACATCGACGTGCGCGCGTCGACCGTCTTCACGTGCGGGCCCGAAGTGATGATGGTCGCCGTCTGCCGCGCGTTCGAGCGGATCGGCGTTCCGCGGGAGCGGCTCTGGGTGACGCTCGAACGGAACATGCAGTGCGGGGTCAAGCTCTGCGGTCACTGCCAGCTCGGACCGTGGTTCGTCTGCGCGGACGGGCCGATCTTCCGCTGGGACGAGATCGGCGAGGTGCTGGGGGTGCGTGAGCTGTGACGCGCCCGAGGGTCGCCGTGTTCAAGATGGCCTCGTGCGACGGCTGCCAGCTGCAGCTGCTCGACGCCGAGGAGGCGCTGCTCGAGCTCGCCGGCGCGATCGAGATCTCGAACTTCGCCGAGGCGTCCTCGGCGATCGAGCCCGGCCCGTACGACGTGACCCTCGTCGAGGGTTCGATCTCGACGCCCGAGCAGGTCGAGCAGATCCGCGCGATCCGGGCCGAGTCGCGGTTCCTGATCACGATCGGCGCCTGCGCGACGTCGGGCGGGATCCAGGCGCTGCGGAACGGCCACGACGTCGGCGCCGTCGTCCGCACGGTGTATCCGACGCCCGCGTACGTCGACACGCTCGCGACGTCGACACCGATCGCGGACCACGTCGACGTCGACCTCGAGCTGACCGGCTGCCCGGTGGATCGCGGGCAGCTGCTCGCGACGCTCGCGTGGCTGTTGCAGGGCGCCGTCACGCCGCAGGACGCGACGCCCGTCTGCATCGAGTGCAAGCGTCGCGGCTACGTCTGCGTCGTCGTCGCCCACGGCGAACCGTGCCTCGGGCCGGTCACCCGGACGGGCTGCGGCGCGCTCTGCCCGGGCGTCGGCCGCGGCTGCTACGGGTGCTTCGGGCCGTCGCAGCCGCCGAACACCGGGGCCCTCGTGCGGCGGTTCCGCGAGCTCGGGATGTCGCCGCGGCGGGTCGCTGACACCTTCCGGTTCATCACCGGGTACGCGCCGGCGTTCCGGGAGGTCGCCGAGCGGATCGAGCGCGAGGAGCGAGGAGCCGGCGAGCGGGAGGGGGCGGCGACGTGACCCACCGATCGGTCGAGGTTCCCGTCGTGGCGCGTGTCGAGGGCGAGGGTGCGCTCCACGTGCGTGTCGACGACGGCGTGATCACGCGGCTCGAGCTCGAGATCTACGAGCCGCCTCGGTTCTTCGAGGCGTTCCTCGCGGGCCGCAACGTGATGGAGGTCCCCGACATCGTCGCCCGGATCTGCGGCATCTGCCCCGTCGCGTACCAGTCGACCGCGATGTTCGGGCTCGAGCGCCTCTTCGAGGTCGAGCTTCCGTCGGGCGTCGAGGCGCTCCGCCGGCTCCTCTACATGGCGGAATGGATCGAGAGCCACATGCTCCACGTCCACCTGCTCGCGCTGCCGGACTTCCTCGGGGTGGACTCGGCGATCGAGCTCGCCCAGCGTGGGTTCAAGGCGGAGGTCGAGCGCGGCCTGCGGCTCAAGCGACTCGGCAACGAGCTGATGGCCGCGATCGGCGGCCGCGAGATCCACCCGGTGAACCCGCGCATCGGTGGCTTCTGGCGGTCGCCGCGTCGCCGAGAGGTCGACGCGTTCGTGCCACGCCTCGAGGACGCGGCGCGGGAGATCCTCGACGTCGCCGACCTCGTCGCCTCGCTCGAGGTCCCCGTGCTGACGCGCGACGCCGAGCTCGTCGCGATGGTCGAGGAGGGCCGGTATCCGATCGACCACGGCGACGTCGCGTCGACGCGCGGGCGCCGCTGGCGTGCAGACGAGCACGAGGCCGTCACGCGCGAGCTGCACGTCGAGCACTCGAACGCGCTGCATTCGGTGATGGCCGACACCGGCGAGCCGTACGTCGTCGGGCCCCTCGCGCGCGTGGTGCTGAACGAGGCCGCGCTCACGCCCGTCGCCCGCGAGGCGAAGGCACGGCTGGGCTTGACGCTGCCGACCGTCGATCCGTTCGCGTCGATGGCGGCGCGCGTCGTCGAGACGGCGCTCGCGATCGAGGAGGCGCTGCGCCTGATCCGGGCCTACGAGCCGCCCGACCCGCCGCACGCCGGGGTCGTCCCGCGGGCCGGTCGCGCGACGTGGACGACCGAGGCACCGCGCGGCACGATCTACCACCGCTACGACGTCGCCGCCGACGGCACGATCGTCGAGGCGAAGATCGTTCCGCCCACCTCGCAGAACCTCCGGCACATGGAGCACGACCTCCGGGAGTTCCTGCCGTCGGTGCTCGACCGGCCCGACGACGAGCTCACCCGACTGGCCGAGATGATCGTCCGCAACTACGACCCGTGCATCAGCTGCGCGACGCACTTCCTCCGCGTCGAGATCGAGCGCGGGGACGAGGGATGAGGTGACCGGATGGCTCGCGTGCGCGTGATCGGCGTCGGGAACCCCGACGCGGGCGACGACGCCGTCGGCCTGCTCGCCGCGCGGGCGGTCGCGGATCGGCTCGAGGGTCTCGCCGACGTCGAGGTCATCGAGGCCGGCATCGGCCCGCGGGTGGTCGACCTGCTGCGGGAGCCCGGTCTCGAGGTTGCGATCGTGATCGACGCGGTCCGCACGCCCGGCGCCCGGCGCATGCCGGGATCGTTGATCCGCACGGAGGTCGGCCTCGACGGCCAACCGCTGGAGGTCGGCTCGGCGATCTCGTCCCATGGCTTCGGGGTGGCCGAGTCGGTCGGGCTCGCGGCCGCGCTCGGGTCGCCGACGCGCGTGATCGTGCACGGCGTCGAGGCGGGGGAGGTCCGGATCGGCGCTCCGCTGCATCCCTCGGTCCGGTGCGCGCTCCGCCCGCTCGTCGACGCGGTGGTCGTCGACGTCGAAGGAGCCCTCGGATGAGCGCCCTGCTGGAGGCCCGCCGGATCGAGGTTCGCGGCGTCGTGCAGGGCGTAGGATTCCGGCCGTTCGTCTGGCGGCTCGCGGAACGCCACGGCATCACCGGGTGGGTCCGCAACGACGGCGGCCACGTCACGATCCACGCGGAAGGACCACCGCGAGCGCTCGACGCGTTCACGACCGCGGTCGAACGTGAGGCGCCAGCGCTCGCGCAGGTCGACGCCGCGGACGCGGTCGAGGCGCCGGCCGAGGGCGCGACCCGGTTCGACGTGCTCGCGAGCGGCGACGGCGGCGGCGAACGTCTCGTCCCGCCCGACGCGGCGACGTGCGTTGCGTGTCTCGCGGAGCTGTCCGACGCGCTCGATCGGCGGTTCCGGTACCCGTTCACGAACTGCACGCACTGCGGACCGCGGTTCACGATCATCACGTCGCTCCCGTACGACCGCGAGCGGACGTCGATGCGCTCGTTCCCGATGTGCGGAGATTGCCGGCGCGAGTACGAGGACCCGACGGACCGGCGGTTCCACGCCGAGCCGATCGCGTGCCCGGCCTGCGGTCCCCGGGCCCTGCTCGTCGGCTCCGGCAGCGACGTGCTGCAGCGCCCGATCGACGGCGACCCCGCGGCCGCGCTCGTGGCGGCGGCCGGTCTGCTCCGCGCCGGCGCGATCGTCGCCGTCAAGGGCCTCGGCGGCTACCACCTCGCGTGCGACGCGACCGACGACGACGCGGTCCGGCGCCTCCGGCAGCGGAAGCGCCGCCCCGCGAAGCCGTTCGCGGTGATGGTCGCCGATGCCGACGCCGCGACGACGTGGTTCGCGCCGACCGACGCGGAGCTCGCTGCGCTGGCGAGCTGGCGCGCGCCGATCGTGCTCGTGGCCGACCGCGGCGGGCTGGCGCCGTCGATCGCGCCGGGCCACCGGCGCCACGGCGCGATGCTCCCGTCGACGCCGCTGCACCACCTGTTGGTCCGTGAGGCCGGTGTGCCGCTGGTGATGACGAGCGGGAACGCGAGCGACGAGCCGATCGCGATCGACGACGACGAGGCGTTCGCAGCGCTGGGCTCGATCGCCGACGCGTTCGTCGTGCACGACCGCGGCATCGTCGCCCGCTACGACGACAGCGTCGCCGTCGTGCGGACCGGGGCGACCGCGCCGACCGTGGTGCGCCGGGCCCGGTCGTCGGCGCCGCACCCGATCCAGCTCCGCGACGCCGTGCGCCCGGTCCTCGGCGTCGGCGCCGAGATGCACGGCGCGTTCTGCCTGGCGTCGGGCCGGTACGCCTACCTCTCCCAGCACGTGGGCGACCTCGACGACGACCGAGCGATGCGCGCATACGACGAGGCATTGCGGCTGTTCCGTGCGGTGTTCCGGATCGAGCCGCAGGCCGTTGCGCACGACCTCCATCCGGACCTGCTCACGACGCGGTTCGCGGAAGAGCTCTGGCTGCCGGCCGTCGCGGTCCAGCACCACCACGCCCACGTGGCGGCCACGATGGCGGAGCACCACCTCACCGGTGACGTGCTCGGTCTCGCCTTCGACGGGCTCGGCCTCGGGGCCGACGGCACCGTCTGGGGAGGGGAGCTCCTCGCGGTCTCGGCGACGTCGGCGCGGCGACTCGCGCGCCTGCGGCCCGTCCGCCAGCCCGGCGGCGACGCGGCGACCCGCGCGCCGTGGCGGATGGCGCTCGCCCACGCGACCGACGCCGGGGTCGAGTGCGACGGGTCCCGTCTGCTCGGCGACGTCGCGCGAGGCGAGGCCGCCGACGTGGTCCGGAGCCAGCTCGCCACCGGCTTCGCTTCCCCGTGGACGACCTCCGCCGGCAGGCTCTTCGATGCGATCGCGGCGCTGCTCGGCATCTGCCGCGACGGCGTCACGTACGACGGCCAGCCGGCCGTGCTGCTCGAGCAGGCGGCCGGCGTCCGTGCAGCGGACCTCGCGCCGTTCGCGATCACCGACGCCCGCGACGGGCTGATCGAGCTCGACCCCCGGCCGACCGTTGCCGACCTCGTGTCCCGCGCCACCCGCGGCGACGACGGCGCGGGGGCGCTCGCGGGAGCGTTCCACCTCGCCCTCGCGGACGCCGCCGCGCGCGCGTGCGCGCGGGCGCGCGAGCGCACCGGCCTCGACCGTGTCGTCCTCGGCGGCGGCGTCTTCGCCAACGATCTGCTGACCACCCACCTCATCGGCCGGCTCGAGGCCGTCGGGTTCCGGACGTTCGTGCCGCGGGAGGTACCGGTGGGTGACGGCGGGATCGCGCTCGGCCAGGTGCTCGTCGCCGCGGCGACCCTCGACGCCGACGGCGAGGCCCTCGAAGGCGATCACGACCCCGGCCAGATCGATGCGCAAGGAGGTGACGCCCCGTGTGCCTCGGCGTTCCCGGCAAGGTGACCGACGTCTACGAGCAAGACGGGATCCGCATGGGTACCGTCGACTTCGGCGGTATCACCCGGTCGGCGTGCCTCGAGTACGAGCCGTCGGTCGGCGTCGGAAGCTGGGTCGTGATCCACGTCGGGTTCGCGATCAGCGCCGTCGACGAGGACGAGGCAGCCCGCTCCTACGCCCTGCTCGCCGAGATGGACAACCTCGAGGGGATCGATCTCCCGCAGGATCCCGACGGCGTGCGTCCGGAGGCGATCTGACGATGCGCTACGTCGACGAGTACCGCGACGACCGGATCTCCCGGAAGCTCCTCGACGAGATCGGTGCAAGCGTGACGCGGCCGTGGACGATCATGGAGGTCTGCGGCGGTCAGACCCACACGCTGATCCGGCAGGGGATCGACCAGGTACTCCCGCCCGAGATCGAGCTGGTCCACGGACCCGGATGCCCGGTCTGCGTGACGCCGATCGCGATGATCGACGAGGCGATCGCGATCGCCCGCCGCGCCGACACGATCGTGTGCTCGTTCGGCGACATGCTCCGCGTGCCCGGGAGCGAACGGGACCTCTTCATGGCGCGCGCCGAAGGCGGCGACGTCCGCGTCGTCTACTCTCCGCTCGACGCCG
The DNA here is from genome assembly GCA_035463115.1 of Actinomycetota bacterium. Lineage (GTDB taxonomy): Bacteria > Actinomycetota > UBA4738 > UBA4738 > HRBIN12 > BPGL01. Next base: position 32,026 of record DATHTO010000034.1, read on the forward strand.
TCGAGATCGCGCGCCGGAACCCCGCGAAGACGGTCGTGTTCTTCGCGGTCGGGTTCGAGACGACCGCGCCGGCGAACGCGATGGCGGTCGCCCAGGCGCATCGCCTCGGCGTCGAGAACTTCGCCCTGCTCGTCGCCCACGTGCTCGTGCCACCGGCGATCGCGGCGATCCTCGTGTCGCCCGGCAACCGCGTGCAGGGGTTCCTCGCGCCCGGCCACGTCTGCGCGATCCAAGGATGGCGCGAGTACGAGCCGATCGCGCGGGACTTCGGCGTGCCGCTCGTCGTGACCGGGTTCGAGCCCGTCGACCTGCTCGAGGGGATCGCGATGCTGCTCCGCCAGCTCGAAGAAGGGCGCGCCGAGGTCGAGAACCAGTACGTCCGCGCGGTGAAGCGTGACGGCAACGAGCCGGCCCGCCGGGTCGTCGACGAGGTCTTCGAGGTCGCCGACCGTGCCTGGCGCGGCATCGGCGTGATCGAAGCGAGCGGGCTGAAGCTCCGCTCGGCCTACGCGCACCACGACGCCGAGGTGCTGTTCCCGCGCGACCAGACGACGCCGCCGGCGAGCGAGTCCGAGGTGTGCATCGCCGGCGACGTGCTGCGCGGCCGTGCGAAGCCGCACGACTGTCCGGCGTTCGGCGTGGCGTGCACCCCGGAGAACCCGCTGGGAGCCCCGATGGTATCGACCGAGGGCGCGTGCGCCGCGTACTTCCTCGCCGGCCGTGTGCGGGAGGAGGCGACGACCCGATGACCGACCGCGCAGAGCGCACGGCCTACGCGATGACGTGCCCGGTGCCGCTGCCGCCCGGCGAACGGATCGTGATGGGCCACGGCGCCGGCGGCAAGCTCACCCGGGAGCTGATCGCCGATCTGTTCGCGCCGACGCTTGGCGACCCCGAGCTCGCGCGGCTCGGCGACGCTGCGGTGCTCGAGCTCCCGTCGGGGGAGCGGCTCGCGTTCACGACCGACGCGTTCGTCGTGCAGCCGGCCTTCTTCCCGGGGTCGAACATCGGCGAGCTCGCGGTGAACGGCACCGTGAACGACCTCGCGATGATGGGCGCCGAGCCGCTCGCGCTGTCGGCGGCCCTGATCCTCGAGGAGGGGCTCGAGATGGCAGCCCTCGGCACGGTCGTCGCCTCGATCGCCGACGCGTGCGACGGCGCCGGCGTGCGCCTCGTGACCGGCGACACGAAGGTCGTCGAGCGCGGCGCCGCCGACGGGCTGTACGTGACGACGAGCGGGATCGGCATCGTGCCGGCCGGGGTCGACGTCGGGCCCGAGCGAGCGCGCCCCGGCGACGTCGTGATCGTGACCGCACCCGTCGGCACGCACGGCGTCGCCGTGATGAGCCGGCGCGCCGGCATCGCGTTCGAGGCCGACCTGGTGAGCGACACGGCGCCGCTCACGTCGCTGGTTCGGTCGATGCTCGCCGCAGGCGACGTGCATGTGTTGCGCGACGCAACGCGTGGCGGCGTGGCGAGCGTCCTGAACGAACTCGCCGAAGCGAGCGACGTCGCGATCCGCGTGGACGAGCAGGCGTTCCCGATCCTTCCGCCCGTGAAGGCGGCGTGCGAGATGCTCGGGCTCGATCCGCTCTACGTCGCGAACGAAGGCGTCGCCGTCGCGATCGTGGGGCCTGGCGACGCGGACGCGGTTCTCGGCGCTGCCCTGGACGACCCGCGCGGGCGCCGTGCGACGGTCGTCGGCGAGGTCGCGGAACCTCCCTCAGGGGTCACGCTCCGCACCGGGCTTGGCGCGAGCCGCCCCCTCCTGCTCCTGGCGGGCGACCAGCTCCCGCGCATCTGTTGACGCCCGGGCCTCTACGCTGGGCGCATGCCGATCACGCGTGAGCGCTTCGAAGAGCTCGTCGTCGAGGCGCTCGACGGTCTGCCCGACTGGGTCCGCGACGCCATGGACAACGTCGAGGTGATGGTGGAGGACCTTCCGCCGGTCGACCAGCGGAACCTCCTCGGTCTCTATCACGGCGTGCCGCTCACCGAACGGGGGTCGAGCTACACCTGGGTCGCACCCGACACGATCACGCTGTTCCGCGCGACGATCATGGGCGTCGCCGGGCACGACGAGGAACGCGTCCGCGAGCAGGTGAGGCGCACGGTGATCCACGAGATCGCGCATCACTTCGGGATCAGCGACGAGCGGCTCCACGAGCTCGACGCCTACTAGAGGGGATCGACGCGTTGGACGCCGGAGCGGGCACCGCCCCGATCGACCGGGGGACCGACGAGCGCTGGATGCGCGACGCGCTCGACCTGGCTCGCGGCTGCGTCGCACACGATGACGTGCCGATCGGATGCGTGGTCGTCCGCGGTGGCGCGGTCGTCTCGGCCGCCGGCAACGAGCGGGAGCTCCGGAACGATCCCACGGCGCACGCCGAGGTGCTCGCGTTGCGCGCGGCCGCCGAGCGCGCCGGAAGCTGGCGTCTCGACGGGCACACGCTCTACGTGACGCTCGAGCCGTGCGCGATGTGCGCCGGCGCGATCGTCCTCGCCCGCGTCGATCGCGTCGTCGTGGGGGCGATGGATCCGAAGGCCGGGTTCGCCGGCTCGCTCGGGAACCTGCTGCAAGACGCTCGTCTCAACCATCGTGCGCGCCTCACGACCGGCGTGCTCGCAGAGGCGTGCGGCGACGTCCTCCGGGCGTTCTTCCGGGAGCGGAGGGGCGTCAGCGGTCCGTCTGGCTGAGCCGATCGCGGATCGCGGCGCGGATGCGCTGCTCCACGACCGGGAGCTCGTCGCACATCTCCCGGAAGTCGCGCTCGTGCATCACGGCCGCGCGGACCGACGACACGGCGACGACCGTCGCCGTCCGGCGGAGCCCTTCGATGATCGCGATCTCGCCGAGGAAGTCGCCGCGGCCCAGCGACGCCACAGGCGTGTCCTCGTGCATGACGTCGACGTTCCCATCGAGGATCACGAAGAACTCGTGCGGGAACCGGCCCTCGTCGAGGAGGTGCGCGCCCTCCGGAACCTCGACCTCGTCGGCCCAGCCGGCGATCCGTTCCAGCTCGTGGTTCGACAGCTCGCGGAACAGCGGCACGTCACGCAGTCGGTGGGCGTCCATCGAGCGGCATCCTGGCACGGCCGTGGCGGCGACGCCACCGACCCAGCGTGGCTGACGCCCGTCGGCCCTGCACAGGGCGCTTGCTAGACTCGGCGACGGAGGCGTGCCGGAGCGGCCGAACGGGACCGCCTCGAAAGCGGTTAGGGGTCTAAACCGCCCCTCGCGTGTTCAAATCACGCCGCCTCCGCTGACACGGGCGGGCCCGAACGCGGGCCCGCCTTCGCGTTGTGGGGGCTCGCCGTCGGCCGGGCGCGCTCTGTCTCCGAGATGGGTGGCATCTCCACGCCTCTTCGGATCATGACGCCGTGCAACACGACGTGCGCGACCACCGGGGCCAGGACGTTGCTCGTCAGCAGGAACGCCGCGGCTTGGAGTCCGCACGCGGCGAGCGCGCCCACCAGCTTCGTCCGGGCACCCGGCGACCGGAACTCCCGGTAGCCGAGGTGGTGGACGAGGATCACGGCGAGCGCAGCCCCGATCGCGACCGCGCCGGCGGCGATCCGACCCCACGCCGTGGACGTCCACCCGGCCGCGTCGGCCGCGTGCCACGCGATCAATGTCGGCAGCGATGCGAGCAGGATGCCTTCGGCGGCGCCGTACACCACCCCTTCCCACACCGCCTGCCGCGCCAGCGCCAACCCCGAGGCGCGGTTCCCACCAGCGAGACGTCGAGCGGCGGGCAGCATCACGAGGCCGACGATCGCGCCGACCGCGACGGCGAGAACCCAGCGGTCCTGGACCAGGGACCGTCCCGGCGTGTCGGACCACGCGAGGTAGCCCACGGACGCGGCAGCGACGGTGATGCCGAGCACCCCGATGTACGGCCCGCGGCGCACGTGCCCGAGGTCGGTGAACGACCACGAGACGAGGAACGCGATGAGGGCGACGGCCGTGAGGGCGGTGATCGCCTCCGGCCATCCGAACGACGGATCCATCGGAACCGGCATATGAGCCTCCTCTCGGTTCCCATGCTCCTCCCACAGCCGTTCCTCGCCCCCTGCCGGTCGCCCCGTCCGACGGAGGCCCCACGGGATCGGGAGGAGGATCGCCGGGTCAAGGCGGTGGCCCGACGTGTCGTAGGAGTCGGAGTGATGGCTGGTCCGCATCGGACGTCGGGGCGTTCCGTGCTCGGGATCGTGACCGCAGGTGCCCTGGTCCTGGCGTGCTCGGCTCCCGCCTTCGCCGGCGTGCCACGCGGGCGGTTCGGCATCGGCGACTCCATCATGCTGTCGGCCTCGAGCGAGCTCGCCGACTACGGCTTCGGGACGAACGCAGAGGTCGGTCGTCGCTTCGACGTCGGCGTCCGGATCGTTCGTCGCCTGGCGACGCACGCGAAGCTCCCACGGAACGTCGTCGTCCACCTCGGAACGAACGGCCCCGTCGATCCCGACGATTGCGCGGCGCTGATCGGCCTCGCGCCGAAGCGGCAGATCTATCTCGTGAACGTCCGCGTCCCGCGCGACTGGCAGGACGACGTGAACGCGACGCTGCGCGCGTGCGCGCGTCCGTACGAGCGCGTGCACCACCTGAACTGGTGGAAGAAGAGCGGCCCTCACCTCGACGAGTGGCTCGCGAAGGACGGCTTCCACCTGACCGCCGAAGGCCGGGCCGGCTACGCCGCGTGGATCGACGAGCGGGTGGACCGCGTGGTCAGGGCGCTGCGGACCGGTCGGTAGACTCGACGGCGGTGGCCTGCCCGAGCGGACGAAGGGGCACGCCTGGAGAGCGTGTAGGCGGGCAACCGCCTCGCGGGTTCGAATCCCGCGGCCACCGCCGAGGTCGTCTCAGTCCAGCTGCTTGACCCAGCGGGTGTAGCTGCGATCGACGCGCATGCCGACGTGCTCGTAGAGCGTGAGCGCGCCCGTGCGCGAATCCGTCGCGAGCCCGGCCTGCGTCCATCCCATCGCTCGGAACCGCCGGAAGCTCTCCTCCAGCAGGGCCCGCCCCAGCCCGCGACCGCGGTACCCGCGGGCGACCGCGAGCTGCTGGACCCAGCCTTCGTTCGACGCGTCCGAGGAGTAGTCCATCCCGACGGCGACGCCGACGATCCGCTCGCCGTCGACGACGATCGGGGTCGTGTCGGGCCGGACCGCATCGTGGTCGGCGATCGTCGCCTTCCAGTCCTCGAACGGCGTCTCCTCGTCACGACCGGGCCATTCCGAGAAGGCGTCTTCGATCACGCGCCAGATCGCGCGGTCGTCCTCGCCCGGACGCCAATCACGGATCGCGAGGCCGTCCGGGAGCTCCGGCGCGGCGACGTCGCGGTCGAGGTCGATCCGGAGGATCCACGACACGTGTCCGACCTCGTACCCGTTCTCGACGAGGATCGCCCGAGCGGTCGCATGCGCGTCGCTCACGATCTGCCCGATCGCGTCGCGTCCGTCCCGTCGAGCGACGTCCCACGTCCACCGCATCAGCGCCGTTCCGACGCCGTGACCGCGCTCGGTCGGATGGACCTCCACCTCGGCGCGGCCCCGGTAGACCTCGGCGAACGCGACGAGGTGCCCGTCCCGCTCGACGCCCACCGACATCGTCGCCTGGTCGAAGTTCGGCCGCTCCCAGTCGACGCGGACGTCGCTGACGTCGATCTCGACGCTGCCGTCGACGTCGAGTTCCGTCGCGGCGACGAGATCCGTGACCGCCTGCGCGTCGTCAGGGGTCAGCGTCCGCGGGCGGTATCCGTGGGGCACGGCGGGGTCGGGCATCGCGGCGCTCCGGTGGTCGGCGGGTGTGGGTTGCGGCGTTCGGTCGGGGCGTCCGCCGGCGTCAGGCGGGCGTCCAGCCGGGACAGCGTACCGGCGCCACGGGACCGGGAAGCGGCTCCTGCGACGCCAGGCGCGACCGCACGTCGTCGAAGCTCGCCCAGGGCGCGAACGGAACGCCGTCCCGCTCGCACGTCATCGCGAGGTGACCCTTCGCGAAGACGAGGTCGGCGTACAGCGCCCCGTAGCGGTCGGTCGAGCCGTCGCCGACGAACGCGACCGGCCCCAGCGCGTCACGCGCCGTCACCACCGCCTGCATCTTGCACGTGCCGCATCCGACGCACGACGGGTGACCGTTCCCGAAGGCGAGGCCGGCACGGTCGCCGTCGCGCCCCCACGTGTTCGTGATCACGTCGACGCCGTCGATGCCGTGCTTTCGCAGCAGCGGGGCGATGAAGAACCCGAACCCGTCCGACACGATCGTGACGGGCACGCCGGAGTCGGAACACCACTCCACGAAGGGACGGAAGGTCGGATCCATCGGACAGTGCTCGAGGGCGTACGTCAGCAGGGTGCGGTCGTCGCCGCGGATCATCGCGGCCTGTCCGACGATCCCTTCACGGAGCCCGATGCGCCCGGCGTCGATCTCGTCGTCGTAGCGCGCCCAGCCGTCCTCGCCGAACGCGGTGAGAAGGTCGAAGGTCACGTCGTGCGCACACGCGGTTCCGTCGAAGTCGATGAGCACCGCAGCAACGGGAAGCACGCGATGCAGGCTACCGACGGCAGCGAGCTCTCACCCGCCGCCGGTGTCGTCGACGTTCCGCCGGTCGTGCGCACCCCACACGTCGTCCCACTGCGTCCCGGTTCCCGAGGCTTCCGAAGGGCTCGTCGACGCGGGGGCCCCGGGGACGCGCATCTCCACGGTCCCACACGTGCGGCACACCAGGATCTCGAGCCGCAGCACGTCCTCGGAGACCTCTGCCCAGTTGCCGATGAGGAACTGCCAGCCACCGCTCATGCCTCCGACGCGGATGTCGGAGATCCCCATCGAGCGCAGCTCCCCCTGACACCGGAGGCATGCGAACGTGGTCTCGACGGCCATGGGTCCTCCTTCGTCGGATACGCCCTGCAGTCTCGCCCCTCGGCCGAACCCGCGTTGGCGCGATCTGCGTCGGACGTGTCTCGGCCGACAGCGGGCGAGCCGGCGTGTCTCGGGGTCGCGGTAGACTCGCTCCTGGCCGTGCTAGGCGGGGAGCTAGCGGTGCCCTGTACCCGAGATCCGCTTCATGCGGGGCTGAATCCCCGCCCGAGGCCCTCGAGGTCCGAGGCCGCCCGCGGTGCGGGGCGTCGAAGGTCGGGTCCCACGCGACGTTGGGCCGCGAACCGGGTCAGGGCGGGAACGCAGCAGCCCTAAGCGGTTCCCGGCGGGTGCCGTGGGTTCGCCTGGCTGGAGCCTGCCGCGCCCGGTAGCGCTCGAGTCTCGTGCGGTCGAAGGCGGGTGCACGGTCACTATCCGTTCCGAGAGGCCGTTTCGATGGGGGAGCGCGTGGCGGAGAAGAACGTGACGAGCGGGTCCACGGGCGCGCGGACCGAAAGAAGCGCCGAGCAGGTCGGTCCGCATCAGGCGTTGTACCGCCGGTACCGTCCCCAGACGCCTGCCGAGCTGATCGGTCAGGACCACGTCGTCCGCGCCCTGACCGGCGCCGTGCGTGAGGATCGGCTGCATCACGCCTTCCTCTTCTGCGGTCCTCGCGGCACGGGCAAGACCTCGACGGCGCGGATCCTCGCGAAGATGGTGAACTGCGTCAACGCGCCGACCGCCGAGCCGTGCGACGTGTGCGAGGGATGCGTCGCGGTTCGCGACGGGATCCACGTCGACGTCGTCGAGATCGACGCGGCCTCGCACGGCGGCGTCGACGACGCCCGCGAGCTCCGTGAGAAGGCGCCGACCGCGCCGATGGTCGGTCGCGAGAAGGTCTACATCATCGACGAGGCGCAGCGGCTGTCACGCGAGGCGTTCGACGCGCTGCTCAAGCTCTTCGAGGAGCCGCCGCCCGGGGTGCGCTTCGTGCTCGCGACGACCGAGCCCCACAAGATGCCGGCCACGATCGTCGGTCGCTGTCAGCGGTTCGACTTCCGGCGGCTGTCCTTGGAGCAGCTCGCTGACCACCTGACGAAGATCGCCGAGGCAGAAGGCCGCACGCTCGTTCCGACCGCCGCCGCGGCGATCGCGCGACAGGCCGAGGGGTCCGCCCGAGACGCGCTCTCGCTCCTCGACCAAGCGAGCGTCCTGGGTGGGGAGACCGTCGACGACGACACCGTCCGGGCGCTCCTCGGGGCGCCGAAGGGCGAGATCCGGTTCGAGCTCGCCGACGTCGTCGCGATCGGCGACGTCAAGGGAGCCTTCGAGGTGGTGAACCGGCTCGTCCAGGACGGTCAGGACCTGCGGAACGTCACCGGCGAGGCGCTCGCGCACTTCCGGAACCTGTTGCTCGCGAAGACGGCTCCCGGACAGGACGATCTGATCGACGTCCCGGTCGACGCGTACGAGGCGCTCCGCGTGCAGGCCGAGAAGCTGACCACCGGTGAGCTCGCGCGCGTGATCGCGCTGCTGCTCGCCGCACAGAACGACATGCGGTGGACGACGAGCCCCCGGCTGTCGCTCGAGCTCGCCCTCGTGCGCGCCTGCCTGCCCGACACCGACCCGTCGCCGGCCGCGCTGACGAGCAGGATCGAGCGCCTCGAGCGCCTGGCGAACGTCGCTCCGGGTGCGGTCGTTCCGCCGGCGGACGCCGGTGGTCCCGAGGCGCCCGGGCCCGCCGACGAGGTCGTCGTCATCGAGCCGGCGGAGCCGCCCGCGGCGGCGATGGTCGAGGCCGACGAGGCGCCGCCGGCCCCGTCGGATGCGTCTGCCGACGCCCCGTCCGATGGGCCGGAGGCGCCCGTGCCTGCGGCGAACGGCGACGCGCCGTCGACGCAGATGCCGGTCCCGCACGCGGCCGACGCCGGCAGCCTCGACGTCGGAGCGTTCCGGCGGTCGTGGAACGCGCTGCACGACCACGTCGGCCAGATGCGTCAGCCGGTGCTGAAGGCGATCCTCGAAAGCGCGACGCCGGTGTCGTACGACGGCACGACGCTCGAGCTGGCGTTCCCTCCCGACAAGCGGTTCGGTGTGCAGCGCGTGATGGATCGTCACGACGTGCTGCGGCAGGCGATCCAGGACGTCTTCGGCGTGTCGCCGACGATCGCCTGCGTCGTACGCGAGTCCCGCGATCCCGTGGGAGGCCCGGCGGCGGTCGAGGTCGTCGAGGAGGACGAGGTTCCCGACGACGCCGAAGCGCTCCGCCGCGTGCAGGAGATGCTCGGCGCGCAGCCGATCCGCGACGCCGCGGCGGAGTAGGGCGTGTACGAAGGCCCGATCCAGGACCTGATCGACGAGCTGGCCCGCCTCCCCGGCGTCGGCCCGAAGTCGGCGCAGCGGCTCGCGTTCTGGCTCGTGAAGGCGCCCCCCGACGAGGCGAAGCGGCTGGCGCAGGCGATCGTCCAGGCGAAGGACCGGATCGCGTTCTGCCGCGAGTGCGGCAACGTCGCCGAGGGCGACCTCTGTCGGATCTGTCGTGACGAGTCACGCGATCGCGCGATGCTCTGCGTCGTGGAGGAGCCGAAGGACGCTTCCACGATCGAGAAGGCCGGGCTCATCAAGGGGCGGTACCACATCCTCGGAGGCGCGATCAGCCCGCTCGACGGCGTCGGTCCCGACGACCTCCGCGTGCAGGAGCTCCTCGATCGCGTCGACCGCGACCACGTGACCGAGGTCATCCTCGCGACGAACCCGAACCTCGAGGGGAACGCGACCGCGATGTACGTCGCGGCCCTGCTCAAGCCGCTGGGGGTCCGCGTCACGCGGCTCGCGAGCGGGCTTCCCGTGGGTGGCGACCTCGAGTACGCCGACGAGGTCACCCTCTCGCAGGCCCTCGAGGGCCGGAGGGAGATGTGACGGCCCCCCACGAGCGGCACGACCCGGACGACCTCGCGTTCCCTCGACAGCTCGCCCGGACCCGGTCGTTCGCGTGCGGACGCCCCCGCCGGTTCGGCGTGTCGCCCGACGGAGCGCGCGTGGTGTTCCTCCGATCGTCGGCCGGTGACGATCCGGCGAACCGGCTCTGGGTGCTCGACTGCGCGTCCGGCGAGGAGCGCGTCGTGTACGACCCGCGTGAGACGGGGTCGGGCGAGCCCGAGCTCACGGATGCCGAACGGGCCCGGCGTGAGCGGGCGCGCGAGACGACCGGCGGCGTCGTGGCGTACGCCACCGACCGCGATGTGACGAAGGCGGTCTTCGTCGACGGTGGGCGCCTGCATCTCGCCGACCTGTCGAGCGGCGACGTCGTCGACATCCGGACGCCGGGCGTCCCGGACGACCCTCGGCTCGATCCGACGGGAGCACGGATCTCCTACGTCGTCGACGGCTCGCTGCACGTGCAGGAGATCGGCGGCGTCGGTCGGGTGCTCGCCGGCGACGACGAGCCCAATGTCCATTGGGGACTTCCGGAGTTCATCGCCGCCGAGGAGATGGGTCGGATGCGCGGGCACTGGTGGTCGCCCGACGGGACGAAGCTCGCGGCGTGTCGCGTCGACGAGCGCCCCGTGCAGGTCTGGTGGATCACGGATCCGACCGACCCGGCCGCGGAACCGCGTCCGATGCGGTATCCGTCTGCCGGTACCCCGAACGCGCTCGTGACGCTCCACGTCTTCGACGTCGCAACCGGCGGATCGGTCGAGGTGACGTGGGACGCCTCCGCGTTCGAGTACCTGTCAGCGGTCGCCTGGGACGAGGGCGCTCCGCTGACGCTGCTCGTGCAGTCGCGGGATCAGCGGGTCGCGCGGTTCCTCGCGGCCGACGAGCTCACCGGTGTGACGACGATGCTGCGTGAAGACGTCGACGAGCACTGGATCGAGCTGGTTCCCGGCACGCCGACCTACCTCCCCGACGGCCGACTCGTGTCGACGGTCGACGCCGACGGCGCCAGGCGTCTCGCGGTCGAAGGGGAACCCGTCACGCCGCCCGGCCTCGACGTCGCGTCGGTGCTCACGGCCGACGCCACCGGCGTGGTCTTCACCGGGTCCGAGCACGAGGCCCCCGAGCAGACGCACGTCTGGCGCGTGAGGTCCGACGGCACCCTCGACCGTCTCACCACCGAGCCCGGTCTCCACACGGCGGCGACCGGCGGCGAGGTCGCCGTCGTGATCTCGTCGCTCGCCGATGCCGTCGAACCGGTCGTGAGCGTGCGTCGCCACGGCGAGGTCGTCGCCACGATCGCGTCGGTCGGCGAGACGCCGATCCTCGATCCCCGTCCGACGTTCACGGTGATCGGTGAGCGACAGCTGCGTTCGGCGCTCGTGCTGCCCCGAGGGGCGTCACCTGGCGACGTGCCCGACGGAACCTCGTTCCCCGTGCTGCTCGCTCCCTACGGCGGTCCCCACGCACGCGAGGTCGAGCGGACGCGCGGCGCGTTCCTGACGGCGTGCTTCTACGCCGACCGCCTCGGCGTCGCCGTGCTCGTGATCGACGGACGAGGGACCCCGGGCCGGGGCACCGCGTGGGAACGCGAGGTCGCCGGCGACTTCACGGTCACGCTCGAGGACCAGGTCGATGGGCTGCACGCCGCAGCCGAGCGGTGGCCGTTCCTCGACCTCGAGCGCGTCGCGATGATCGGATGGTCCTTCGGCGGACTGCTGTCGGCGCTCGCGGTGGTCGATCGTCCCGACGCCGTGCACGCGGCCGTGATCGGCGCGCCGGTCACCGACGCACGGTTGTACGACACGCACTACACCGAGCGGTACCTCGGCGCTCCCACGGAGCACGCTGAGGCGTACGATCGCTCGTCGCCGCTCACGCGCGCGTCGCCGCTGACGCACCCGACGCTCACCCTGCACGGACTGGCGGACGACAACGTCGTGGCGGCGAACGCGCTGCGGTTCTCGACGGCGCTGTTCGCGGCCGGCGTTCCGCACGAGCTGGTCCTGCTCCCGAACGCGTCCCACATCGGCGGGTTCGACGAGCTCGTGATCGGCCGATACCTCGCCGTGCTCGACTTCCTGCGTCGTCACCTGGTGGAGCGCCGAGCGTCGTGACGATGCCGAGCGCCGACCGCGTGAGCGATCGGGCGCTCGTGCTCTACGCGCTGATCCGCCGCGCCACGATCGAGCATGCGCTCGAGGGGTTCGGTGACGAACCGATCCGGATCCGTCAAGCCGAGGTCGCGCGCGCCGAGACCACCCGGTGGCTCGAGCGCGAGAGCGTGGGACACGCGGTCGACGACCAAGAGCGCGTGCTCTTCGACGCCGTGTCGGGTGCGTGGCCGACCGACGCGATCACCGACGGCATGTGGCGCAAGGAGGCCCTCGGCGTCTTGCTCTGGTCGCTCCAGCACGTCGCCGCGATGCCGGGCATCGACGACGAGTTCGAGGTGGCGGTGCTGAACGAGCGGATCGAGCGCTACGGGTCCGTGTCGTCGTTCCGCGCGAACGGGCAGCTCCGCAGCGAGGACGAGATCCAGGCGGCGTGGCACGAGACCGATGCCTGGTTCGCCGCGACCGAAGGTCGCGACGGTACCGACGCGACGATCGCGTCGATCAGCGCGGAACGGTCGCGCGCCCTCGGCTGGGTGCTCGACGACGCGCGACCGCTCCCGTAGCGGGAACGGCCTGGCGGGGCCGCTCCCGCGATCCGCAGACGCCGCTGGCGCGCAGGGGTGCGCTCAGCCGCGACGGCGGCGCCTCATCACCTCCCGCAGGCCGAACCACACGCCCGCGGCGATCAGGAGCGGCAGCAGGTAGCCGAGCCCGATGATCGCGACGGCGAGGACGTTCAGGAACCCTTCGATCCCGCGCTTCCACGCTTCGAGCAGGCTCGGGTTCTCGATCTGCTCCTGCCGCTGCTGCGGCGCCGTGCGCTCGACGAGCTCGAGCCTGATCGTCGATTCC
>DATHTO010000035.1:0-11436 GCA_035463115.1 Actinomycetota bacterium
CCGACGGCTACCGCCGCGAGCTGGTGAAGGTCCTCGTGCGGCGGGCGCTCGAAGAGGCGATGGCCTGACCGACCGACGGTCCGATCCGGTATCGGGGGCCACGCGCGGCGGAGAGACCCCCTAGCGCCGGCTCCCGGTCGGGCTCCCGTCGCTCGCTATGCTCGACCGATGCTGCTGAACGCCGCTCCGGTGGTCCTCGGCCAGGCGCGTGACACGGTCTTCGCGCGTGACACGGTGTTCCAGTGGGGCGACGAGGGCGTCAAGATCGGCGCGATCCTCGTCACGTGCGTCGTGCTCTCGCTCGGCGCTCGGTTCCTCGTCCGTCGGTTCCGTCGCAAGCTCGAAGGGACGCCGAGCGAGACGCAGACGATCGATCTGCGGCGCGCGGCCACGCTGACGAGCGCGTTGTCGACGACGGCCGTCGTCGTGATCTGGACGCTCGCGTTCCTGCTCGTGCTGAGCAACCTGAACGTGAACCTCGCGCCGCTGCTCGCGAGCGCGGGCGTGGCCGGCGTCGCCCTCGGATTCGGCGCGCAGAGCATCGTCCGCGACACGCTCTCGGGGTTCTTCATCCTCCTCGAGGACCAGTTCGGCGTCGGCGACGTCGTGGAGCTGCAGACGAGCGCCAGCCCCGTGAGCGGCAAGGTCGAAGACCTGACGCTGCGCACGACGTCGCTCCGCGCGTTCGACGGCACGGTCCATTCGGTCCCCAACGGCAACATCCTCGTGGTCTCGAACAAGTCGCGGGGGTGGGGCCGAGCGATCGTCGACGTCCGCATCGCCTACGACGAGGACGTGGATCGCGTCCGGAACCTCCTCGACGACCTCTTCGACGAGATCGAGCGCGATGGTCTCCTGGGGGGATGGTTGACGCAGCGACCCACGGTGCTCGGCGTCGAGACGCTCTCGGACTACGCGGTCGTCGTCCGTGTGACGGCGGATACACGAGCGTCGAATCGCTTCGACGCCGAACGTGCGCTCCGCGAACGGATCTCGACGCGGTTGGCCCGTGAGGGCATCCGCGTCCCCGTGCCGCCGGCGATCACCCAGCGCGCCGGTGAGGCCGGCCTCTAGCCGTCGGAGGCCGCTCGCGTAGCATGACCGGCGTGACGGGGCTTCCGTTCTCTTCGGTGGAGGAGCTGCAAGCGTCGCTCCGCGATCACGCGTACCTCGCCGACCGCGGGCTCGCGACCGCGATCTTCCTGTCCCTGTCGCTCGACAAGCCGCTGCTCCTCGAGGGCGAGGCCGGCGTCGGCAAGACCGAGGTCGCCAAGGTGCTGGCGCAGCTCCTCGGACGCCGACTGATCAGGCTCCAGTGCTACGAGGGGATCGACGCCTCGCAGGCGCTGTACGAGTGGAACTATTCGAAGCAGCTCGTCGCGGTGCGGGCGATGGATGCGAGCGACGCCGAGGCGCACGTCGAGGACCTGTTCGGCCCCGCGTTCCTCGTGGAGCGTCCGTTGCTCGCGGCGATCCGCGCGGGGAGCGACGCGGTGCTCCTCGTCGACGAGCTCGACCGAGCCGACGACGAGTTCGAGGCGTTCCTGCTCGAGATCCTGTCGGAGTTCGCGGTCACGATCCCCGAGATCGGGCGGGTCGGAGCGCGGACCCCGCCAGCCGTCGTCGTCACGTCGAACCGGACGCGTGAGCTGCACGACGCGCTGAAGCGTCGGTGCCTGTACCACTGGATCGACCATCCGGATCTCGACCGCGAGGTGCGCATCGTGCGCGCCCGGGCGCCGCACGTGCCGGACGCGCTGGCGCACGGCGTCGCGGTCGCCGTGGAGCGGCTCCGCGACCTCGATCTCGCGAAGGTCCCGGGCGTCGCCGAGACGATCGACTGGGCGAACGCGCTCGCGTTCCTCGGCGCCGAGCGGCTGACGCGCGAGGTGGCCGCAGACACGCTCGGCGCCGTCGTGAAGGACCACGAGGACCAACGCCTCGTCGCCGACCGCCTGGCCGACGTCGTCGGCGATGGCTGAGCCGGCGGGGCCGTTGGCGCCGCTCGTGGCGCTCGGCCGCGATCTGCGCGCGAGAGGGCTCCCGGTCGGGACGGGACGGATCTTGACGTTCTGCCGTTCCGCCGCCGCGCTCGGCGTGGCGGATCGCGATTCCCTGTACTGGGCCGGACGCGTGTCGCTCGTCGCGAGGCGCGAGGACCTCGAGACGTACGACGCCGCGTTCGATGGATGGTTCCGGTCGTTGCGGACCGACGGCGAGCTCGCGATCGAACTCGATCTCCCGACGCCGGTCGACATGGACCTCGACGCCGCGACGCTCCCGGACCCGACGGCCGACGTCGAGGTCGCCGGAACCGCCGCGAGCTGGCGCGCCGCCGACGCCGATGACGACCCGCGGCCCGGTGACGAGACCGCGATCCGCCTCGTGGCGAGCGCCGTCGAGGTCCTGAAGGCGAAGTCGTTCGCCGACCTCACGGAGGACGAGCGCCGCCGCGTCGCGCGGCTGATCCGTGACCTGACCGTGCGGGTCCCGGTCCAGCGCACGCGGCGGACGCGGGCGTCGGCGAAAGGACGCACGTTCGACGCGCGACGGACGTTCCGACGCTCGCTGCGGACGCAGGGAGAGCCGTTCGAGCGTGCATGGCGGACCCGGCGCTCGCGGAACCGCCCGCTCGTGCTGATCCTCGACGTGAGCGGGTCGATGGCGCCGTACGCGAGGGCGCTGCTCCAGTTCGCGTTCGCGGCGATGGCGGCGGGCCGCCGCGTCGAGGTCTTCTGCTTCGGCACGAGGCTCACGCGCGTCACGCGCGCGCTCCGAACGAAGGATCCGGACCGCGCGTTCGCGGAGCTCGGACGAGGCGTCGCCGACTGGGAAGGCGGAACGCGGATCGGCGATTCCCTCAAGAGCCTCCTGGACGGCTGGAGCCAGCGCGCCGCGCTGCGAGGCGCCGTCGTCGTGTTCTGCTCCGACGGGCTGGAACGCGGCGATCCGGACGTGCTGCGCGTCCAGATGGCACGCCTGCGTCGGCTCGCGTTCCGCGTGATCTGGGCGAACCCGCTGAAGGGATCCCCGCGCTACGAGCCGCTCGCGCGCGGGATGGCCGCGGCGCTCCCGAGCGTCGACGTGTTCCTGTCCGGTCACAACCTCGAGAGCCTCGAGGAGCTCGCGGCCGCCGTCGGCGGCTGAGCGCTGCTCGGCCCGCGCGCGCCGGCTGCGCGTCCGACGCCGGCCGGTACGCTGGACGTCGTGATCGACGATCGCCGTACCGACGAACCCGGCGACGACCTCGCCTCGCCGCGGACGAACCGGGGCTTCTGGACGGTGGCCGGAACCATGGCCCTCGTGTCGATCGTCGTCGTCGTCGCGATCGTCGCGAACCTCGGGATGAAGGACACGATCGCGCATGCGCAGCACTCCCTGCTGATGGTGCGGTCGGCGGCACAGTCGATCCGCACGGAGACGGGGAGCTACGAGGCCGCCGGAGCGACCGGTCTCGCCCTCGCCGACATCGAGGCGCTCGGACCCGACGAGGCCTCGACCGGCCTCGACGAGGTCAGCGTCTACGCGGCGACGTCGACGTGGGCAGCAGCCGTCCAGGCGCGAACCGGTGCGTGCTTCTACCTGCGGATCGATTCTTCGGGCGCCACGACCTACGGCTCGGGCACCGTCTGCACCGGTCGCGAGGCCGAGCGTCTCGCTGCCGACAGCGGCTGGTAGGCGAGGTCGAGCACCTCCACAGGATGGAGCACCCGCGCGGCGGCGCCGCGCGCGCGGAGCGCGGCCGCGATCTGCATCGTGCATCCGGTGTTCGCGCTCGCCACGATGTCGGCCCCCGTCGCGGCGACCGCCTCGGCCTTCTCGGCGGCGAGCGCGTCGGCGGCGGCGGGCTGCGTGACGAAGTAGGTGCCGGCCGCGCCGCAGCATCGGTCGCCGTCGGCGATCTCGACGAGTCGCAGATCCGGGATCGCTCCGAGGATCGCTCGCGGCGCCTCCGCGGTCCGCAGCACGCGGAGGGCATGACACGCGTCGTGGTAGGCGACCGTGGCGGCCAACGGGCCCGGCTCGGCGATCAGGCCCTCTTCGTGCAGGAACGTCATCAGCTCACGGACGGGGAGGGCTCCGCCGCCATCGAGCTCGGGCAGATCGCGCAGGTGCGCCGCGCAGGCGGCCGTGTTCACGACGATCGCGTCGGCGTCGGCGAACGCGTGCCGCGCCCTCCGGCCGAGCCGTCGTGCGATCGCGAGGCGTCCCGCGTGGGCGGCGAGCGCACCGCAGCACGCCTGATCCCTCGGAGCGGTCACCCGCCACCCGTTCCGCGTGAGCACGCGGACGGTCGCCTCGTTCGCGGCATGGAACCATCGATCCTGGGCGCACCCGGTGAGGAGGGCGACGGTGCCGCGCACCGCGACGCCCGCTGGTGGGTCGGTCACCGCAGGGAGCCGCGCGAACGGATGCCCGTTCGCCGGGAGCTGGCGGCGCAGGCGCTCGGGGACGAACGGTCGGACCACCGGCTGGACGGCCGCGAGCGCGCGGATGACCGTCGGATGGGGCAGCACCCAGTGGAACGCGAGCCACCGCGCCGCGCGCGCGAGCTTCCCGCGCCTCGGCTCGATCTGGGCGCGCGCTCGTTCCATCATGCGTCCGAACGGAACGTGCGACGGACAGACGTCCTCGCACGCTCGGCACACCAGGCATCGGTCCATGAACGACGCGAACGCGTCGTCCACCGACGCGCCGGCAGCGACGGCCTTCATCGCGTTGATCCGGCCACGGGGCGAGGCTGATTCCTCCTGCGTCAGGCCGTACGTCGGACAGTGCGCAAGGCACAGGCCGCAGGAGACGCAGGCGTCGAGGTCGCTCGGGGCCGGGGCGTCCAGCGACGGCGACCACCCCGGTGGCCCCGAGCCGGCCCGTCCGATGAATGCGGTGCCGGGCGGCAACGCAGAACCGAGCGGCGGTTCGGCGGATCGGGGACGATCGGGCACGGCCCGATGCTACGCGGCGCGTGGCCGACCTTCGGGACCCGTTCCCTCTCGGCGCGACGGACCTCCGGACCCCGGCAGGAACCCCCCGGCCGGGGGACATCCGCGGCTGGAGTCCGTGGTCCACGCGTCCGATACCTCTCGCATGCCC
Source organism: Actinomycetota bacterium (assembly GCA_035463115.1). Lineage (GTDB taxonomy): Bacteria > Actinomycetota > UBA4738 > UBA4738 > HRBIN12 > BPGL01. The sequence continues at coordinate 5,095 of DATHTO010000035.1, forward strand.
TGGCCAACCCGCCGCCCAGCTCGTCGCGGCGACGGTGTCCCTCCGCTGGCGCACCCGACCGTCGCCGTCGCCGTGGCCGCGATCGTCGTCGTGACCGGTGTCGCGGTGTTCTTCGGCGTCGCGATGCTCGCCCACGGCCCCGTGTGGCTCGACGTGGCGGCGCTCATGCTCGTCGGCTCGTCGCTGCTGATGCTCGGGCTCGTGTGGATCCGGAGCCGCGTCCTGATGCGGCAGGCGGTGTCGATCCGGACGCAGGGCGTCGTCCTCGACGCCGCGGCGTACGCCGCCCAGCGCCTCCTCGAACCGGATGCGCTCGAAGAGGCGATCGACGACATCCTCGCGAGGGTGGGCACGGCAGCTCGCGCGAGCCGCGTCTACGTGTTCGAGAACTCCTGGAGCGACGCCGGGGCGTTGCTCATGTCGGTGCGGCACGAATGGGACGCCGACGGGATCCCGCCGCTCGAGCCCTCGTCGAACCGCGACTGGCCCTACGAGGACGGGTTCGGTCACTGGGCGGCCGCGCTGGCCGAGGGACGTCCGATCCAGACCCGGGTGTCGGACGCCCGTGACGCCGAGCTCGAAGACATGCGACACGCTCACATCCGGTCGCACGTCGCCGTGCCCGTCGTCGCCGGGGGCGCCTGGTGGGGGTTCGTCGGCTTCGACGACTGCGAGCGCGAGCGTGTGTGGACCGACGCGGAGCTCGACGCCCTCGCGGTCGTCGCCGCGACCTACGGGGCGGCCGTCACCCGACGGCGCGTGGCCGACGCGATGCGACGAGCGGAGGACCGGTACCGCACCTTGGTCGAGCAGCTGCCGGTCGCCGTGTACATCGACGGCCTCGACGACAACGCCACGACGCTCTACATCAGCCCGCAGATCGAACGATTGATCGGCTATACCTCCGACGAGTGGGAGCACGATCCGGACCTGTGGCCCCGGCTGCTCCATCCCGACGATCGCGAGCGCGCCCTCGCCGCGCAGGCGCGCCACAACGAGACGGGGGAACCGTTCCGCGAGGAGTACCGCATGATCGCGAAGGACGGCGAGACGGTGTGGATCCGCGACGAGGCGGTCGTCGTGCGCGACCCTGACGGTCGGTTCCTGTACTCCCAGGGCATCCTGCAGGACGTCACGGACGTGAAGGACGCCGAGGCGCAGATCGCGTTCCTCGCCTTCCGCGACCGGCTGACCGGGCTCCCGAACGACACGATGTTCGCGGAGGTCGCCGACATGGCGCTCGCGCGAGCGCGTCGGAACGATCGAGCCGTGGCGCTGCTGTTCGTGGACGTCGACCGGTTCAAGCTCGTGAACGACAGTCTGGGCCCGGAGGCCGGCGACGTCCTGCTCCAGCGGATCGCGGAGCGTCTCGGCACGGCGATCCGCGAGACCGACACGCTCGCGCGTCGCGGTGGCGACGAGTTCGTCGTGCTGCTGGCCGACCTGGACCGGGGCGAGGTCGGAGAGATGTCGTCTCCGCTGCTGTTCGCCGAGTCGGTGGCCGGCCGCATCCGGGACGCGATGTCGGAGCCGTTCACGATCGGCGTCGACGAGCTCTTCCTGTCGGTGAGCGTGGGGATCTCGGTGATGCCAGACGATGCGAACGACGTGGTCGAGCTCGTGCAGCACGCCGAGACCGCGATGGGCGAGAGCAAGCGGGGTGGGCCCGGCGGTTTCGCCGCATCGACCCTCGGCGCGGTCGACGCGGCGACGAAGCTGGCGTTCGTGACGAAGCTGCGCAAGGCGGTCGTTCGGCGGGAATGGGAGCTCCATTACCAGCCGGTCGTGCAGCTCGCGACGGGCGCCGTCGTCGGCGTCGAGGGTCTGCTCCGCTGGAGGACCGCCGACGGCGAGATGATCGCTCCGAACGAGTTCATCCCGCTGGCCGAAGAGCTCGGGCTGATCGAGGAGATCGGCGACTGGGTCGTCGAGGAACTCGTCCGTCAGGAGCGTGCGTGGCGGACCGACGGGCTCGTCGTCGAGATGGGGTTCAACCTCTCGCCGAGGCAGTTCTGGCAGCCGGACCTCGCCGAGCGGATCCTCTCGCGGCTGGCCGACCCGACGAACGTGATCGTCGAGGTGACGGAATCCTCGGCGATGCGCGATCCGGAGCGCGCCCACGCCGTGCTCTGGGACCTCCACGCGCGCGGCCTCCGCGTGGCGATCGACGACTTCGGGACCGGCTACTCGTCGCTGTCGCGTCTGCGTCAGCTCCCGATCGACGTGTTGAAGATCGATCGTTCGTTCGTGCGCGAGGTCGACCGTGATCCGCAGGCGGCGACGATCGTCGCCGCCTTCATCCAGCTCGGGCAGGGCCTCGGGATGACGACGCTCGCGGAGGGGATCGAGACCGAGGCCGAGTGGCGGTTCCTCGCCGAACGCGGCTGCGAGCTCGGACAGGGCTACTTCTTCAGCCGGCCGGTGCCGGCCGACGAGATCGTCGGTCGGTTCCGCGACGGGGACCTGCTGGTCGCACGGCGTTCCTAGCGCGCGACGGAGCGTTCCTGGTAGGAACTCTCCCGAGGAACGCCGTGATCGAACGCCCGCCAACCCGAGCCTCCCGAACCTCGATGTCGTCGCGGTTGCGACGCGTGCCCGTGGCCGCGATCGTGACCGCCGTCGTGGTCGTGCTCGTCCTCGTCGCGTTCGGGGTCGCCCTCGTGCGGGATGCGGGGGACGACGGAGCCGCGCCGACGTCACCGTTCGCGACGTCGCCCGGCCCGCCCGACCCGCTCGCGCCGATCCCGCCCGCGGCCCCCGTGGCGCTCGAGGCCCGTGCGGCGCCGTTCGCCGTCGAGCTGCGGTGGTCGCCGGACCCGTCCGGAGGGCCGATCGAGCGCTACATCGTCTACCGGAACGGCCGCGAGATCGGCTCGGTGGACGGCGACGATCCGCGGCGGTTCGTCGACGGCTCGACGCTTCCGCGGCTGCGGTACGTCTACGCCGTCGCCGCGATCGGCGGAGACGACCTCGCGTCCGAGGCGACGGAACTGCGCGTGACGACGCCGTCCGGTCCCGTCGCGGCGGCGCGTCTCGAGGGGACGTTCGCCGTCAAGATCGACGAGCGCGCGACGTTCGGCTACCGGACGAGCGGCGGAGACGCCAGCGGCGGATGGACGTTCACCCCGCGCTGCGACGAGGGCGCGTGCGACGTGAAGGTCGCGCGGATCTTCCGCCGGGCGCGCGGCGTCGTGATGGATCGGCGTGCCGCGACGTATCGGGCGCGCGGGACGGGTCAGCTCGGCGTGAAGTGCGCCGGGTCGCCGAGCACGTCGACGTACCGGATCGAGCTCCGCGTCGTGAAGGCGAACACCGTCGAAGGCGTGTGGCGCGCCGTGCGGATCGATGGGACGTTCGTCCATCGCGAGGCCGCGCAGCGCGGCTGCGTCGCGGGCGGCGCCGACCTCGCCTTCACGGGCAAGCTGGTGGCGTTGTGAGCCGACGCCGCGCATCCTCGGGACGGCGACTGGCCCGCGCGTCAGTGGAACGACGCGCCCCAGAACCGTCCGCGTGAGAGCACGCCGGCGGGATCGAACGCCGCCCGCAGCCGGAGCGTGACGTCGCGAGCCGCGGCGGGAGCCGGCCCGAGGCCGCCGACGCCGCGGATCACCGGAGCGATGCCGCCGGCGTCCGTCGCGCGTCGTCGGAGCGCGTCCAGTTCATCGAGGTCGCGGACGCCCACCCAGGCGGTTCCGACGCCGAGGGCAGCGCGCCAGGTCGTTCGGCCGTCGAGCACGGCGCCGAGCTGCGATGGCGCGACCGACGCTTCCGCGAGGATCGGCGCGTCGGGGAAGCTCTCCACGGCGACGGGCACGCCCGCGTCGTCGTCGACGATCACGTCGGCGACGCGGCGCGCCGCGTCGGTCTGTTCCTCGATCTCGTCGGGCCACCCCTCGAGCGATGCGACCACCCGCCCGGGATCCGCCAGCACGGCCGCCGCGAACGGCACCGCGGCCAGCATCCCGGCACCCAGGTCGAGGCCGGGACCTTCGGCGATCACCGCACGGCGCGCCCGCGGCAGCGGCCGCACCTTCAGCGCGACCTCGGTGATGACGCCGAGCGTGCCGAGCGACCCCACGATCGCCCGCGTGATGCCGTAGCCGGCGGACTGTTTGACGGTCGGCGCTCCCGCCCGCACGATGCGACCGTCTCCGGTCACGATCTCCACCCGCAGCACCGAATCGCGGACCGCGCCGACGCGCAACCGTCGCGGCGACGACGCCCCCGCCGCGATCACGCCGCCGACGGTCGCGTCGCCCGGCGCGTCGACCGGCCACTCCTGCCCTCCCTCGGCGAGCGTCGCCTGCAGCGTGCCGATCCGCATGCCGCCGCCGACGGTCGCGATCATCTCGGCGGGCTCGTACGACACGACGCCGTCGAGCTGCGTCGTCCAGAGCTCGACGTCGACGGGGCCGGGGTTGCCCTTGTCGAGGTGACGACGTCCGCCGACCGGCAGCACGTCGACCCCGCGGCTCGAGGCCGACCGCAGCGCGTCGGCCACGTCGACGGCCGTGACCGGATGGAGCGTCTCCATCAGATCCAGCTGCCGGCCGGCAGGTCGGCGGCCACGCGCGCGACGTCGTGCCCACGCGCGGCGGCGAAATCACCGCACCGTGCGCCGTCGGGGAGCACCTTCATCGGATTCATCCGCCCGTCGGGATCGAACGCAGAGCGCACGCACGCCATCGCGGCGAGATCGTCGTCGGAGAAGACGAGCGGCATGAAGTCCCGCTTCTCGAGACCGATCCCGTGCTCTCCCGAGATCGCGCCGCCAGCGGCGACGCACAGCCGCACGACCTCGTCGGCGGCGGCGAGCACGCGCTCGAGCGTGCCGGGCTCACGGAGGTCGAAGGAGAACAGGGGATGGAGGTTCCCGTCACCGGCGTGGAACACGTTCGTCACGACGAGGTCGTGGCGTTCCGCGATCGCGTAGATGCCGGTGAGGACCTCGGCGAGCTTCGTCCGCGGAACGACGCAGTCGTGGAGGTGGTAGTGCGGCGCGATCTGAGCGACCGCGCCGAACGCCGACTTCCGTCCCTTCCAGATCAGCGCGCGTTCGGCGTCGTCGGTCGCGACACGGATCGTCCGGACGCCGTGGGACCGCGCGGCCGACTCGACCTCGCGGGACTGCACGTCGACGGTGGACGCCAGTCCCTCGAGCTCGACGAGGAGGATCGCCGCCGCATCGATGGGATATCCGGCGTGGGCGAATCGCTCGGCGGCGATCGTGATGCCCTGGTCCATCATCTCGACCGCGGCCGGGACCACGCCGCGCGCGATCACCTCCGAGACCGTCTCGGCCGCGTCGGCGACGGCGGTGAAGTCGAGGAGCAGCGTCCGGATCGCGGGCGGTCGTGGCGCGATCCGCACGCAGACGGCGGTGACGATGCCGAGGGTCCCTTCGCTGCCGACGACCAGTCCTCGCAGGTCGTAGCCGCCCGTCTCGGGACCCTCGGATCCGAGACGGGCGACGGTGCCGTCCGACAGCACGACGTCGAGCGCGAGGACGTGCGCCGCCGTCACGCCGTACGCGAGGCAGTGCGGGCCGCCTGCGTTCGTGTTCACGTTCCCACCGATCGTCGAGGTCTGCTGCGACGACGGGTCGGGCGCGTAGGTCCACCCGAGCGAAGCGAGGTGGTTCGACAGATCCAGGTTCGGCACGCCGGGTTCGACCCACGCGAGACGGTCCTCGGTGCGGACCTCGAGGATGCGGCGCATCTTCGACGACACCACCACGAGCGGATCGCCGACGGGGGTGGCGCCTCCCGCGAGCCCGGTGCCGGCGCCTCGCGGGACGATCGCCATCCCGTGGGCCGACGCCGCGCGGACGCAGGCCACCGCGTCGTCGGTGGAGCGCGGGAACGCGACGAGCCCGGCGGAGCCGGCGACCATCGACGCGTCGCGTGCGTAGAGCTGGAGCGCGAGCGGGTCCGCGAGGACGTTCTCGGCACCGAGCGCGGCTTCGAGTGCGCGCCGCGCGGCGGCGGGATCGGCCATGGGGGCTAGCGTACGGCCGTGACCGCGACCTGGTCGGAGCTCGACGTGTCGATCCGCCGGCGATGGCGCCCGCCCGCCGACCGGTAGGCTCCCGCCGACGATGGCGTTCCGAGGGTCGGTCCGAGCCGCCGCATGGGCGCTGATCGTCGTCGCGTCGGCGGTCGCGTGCACGACCGCGGGCGGCGCCGAGCCACGTGACGGACCCCCGCTCGGGTCGGCGACCGCCACGACGAGCGACCTGCCGGGCGAGCCGTTCGCATCGCCCGCCGAGGCCGCGTGCGCGCTCCCGCACGACCAGCTGCTCCGGATCTGGCGCGGCAGCCGGAACGGCCGGAGCGGCAACCT
>DATHTO010000036.1:0-11879 GCA_035463115.1 Actinomycetota bacterium
GCAGGTCCTGAACATCACGACGCTCGGCGACGACGCCGCGGCACGCGCCGGCGAGTTCGGCCCGGCGTGGAAGGACCTGCAGAAGAAGGTCATGCGCGCCCGCGTCGTGCGCGAAGGTGTTCGGCTCGACGGCCGTGGCCCGACCGAGATCCGTCCCCTGTCGGCCGAGGTCGGCGTGCTGAAGCGCGCCCATGGCTCGGCCCTGTTCAGTCGCGGCGACACGCAGGTGCTGAACATCACCACCCTGGGCATGCTGCGCATGACCCAGATGATCGACACCCTCGACCTCGAGGACACGAAGCGGTACATGCACCACTACAACTTCCCGCCGTTCTCGACGGGTGAGCCGGGCCGCGTCGGCTCGCCGCGGCGCCGCGAGATCGGTCACGGAGCGCTCGCCGAGCGGGCGCTGATCCCGGTGGTCCCGACCGAGGAGGAGTTCCCCTACGCGCTGCGGCTGGTCTCGGACGTCCTCAGCTCGAACGGCTCGACGTCGATGGCGAGCGTGTGCGGCTCGACGCTCTCGCTGATGGACGCCGGCGTGCCGGTCAAGGCGCCGGTCGCCGGGATCGCGATGGGCATGATCGCCGACGAAGGGCGGTTCGTGACCCTCACGGACATCCTCGGCGCCGAGGACGCGCTCGGCGACATGGACTTCAAGGTCGCCGGCACGCGCGAGTTCGTCACAGCGATCCAGCTCGACATGAAGGTGACGGGGCTGCCCGGCGAGGTCCTCGCCGGCGCTCTGCAGCAGGCCCGGGACGCCCGGTTCCAGATCCTCGACGTGATGGAAGCCGCGCTCGCGGGCCCGCGCGACGAGGTCAATCCCAAGGCGCCGCGGATCCTCTCGATCCAGATCCCGGTGGACAAGATCGGCGAGGTGATCGGCCCCAAGGGCAAGCGGATCAACGAGATCATCGCGATGACCGGCGCCGACATCGACATCCAGGACGACGGCACGGTCTTCATCGGCTCGAGCGCCGGTGAGGGCGCCGACGAGGCGGCCCGCATGATCGACGAGATCGCGAACCCGCGCCCGGTGCTCGTCGGCGAGACCTACGACGGCAAGGTCGTGAAGACGACGACCTTCGGGGCGTTCGTGAACCTGGTGCCCGGTCGCGACGGTCTCGTGCACATCTCGAAGCTCGGCAAGGGCAAGCGCCTGTCGAGCGTCGAGGAGGCCGTGAAGGAGGGGGACAACCTCACGGTGCTCGTCGAAGACATCGACCCGCAGGGCAAGATCAGCCTGAAGCCGGTCGGACCCGAGTGGGAGGCGCCCGAGGGCGAGCAGCAGGCGAGCGGCAACGGCGGCGAGCGCCCTCGCCGGGAGGGCCGCGACGGCGGAGGCGACCGCGGTCGCCGCGAGCGCTCCGGGCGTCGGTTCCGCGACCGCGAAGGCGGCGGGTCCGGCGGCGGCGGCGCCACCGAGCCGGCGTCGAGCTGACCCGGTCCTGAACGCCGTCGATGGCGATCGAACGGACGGAGTTCTCCTCCGGCCTGCGCGTCGTGACGGAGCGGATGCCCGGCGTCCGCTCCGTCTCGATCGGCTTCTGGGTGCTCGCCGGTTCGCGCGACGAGCGCCCCGCGATCAGCGGTGCGAGCCACTTCCTCGAGCACCTGCTCTTCAAGGGCACCGAGTCGCGCTCGGCGCGTGACATCGCCGAGGCGTTCGACGCCGTCGGCGGCGACGTGAACGCCTTCACCGCGAAGGAGTTCACGTGCTTCTACGCGCGGGTGCTCGACCGCGATCTCGAGCTGGCCGTCGACCATCTCGTCGACATGGTCGAGCACAGCGTGCTCCGGAAGGCCGACGTCGACGCCGAGCGTCAGGTGATCCTCGAGGAGATCAACATGCACGAGGACTCGCCGGAGGACGTCGTGCACGACCTCTTCACCGAGGCGCTCTGGCCCGACCATCCGCTCGGGCGCCCGATCCTCGGGACGAAGGGGACGATCGAGAGCGCGACCCGAGCCGCGATCAACCGCTTCTATCGGAGGCACTACGCCCCGGGACACCTCGTGATCGCGGTGGCGGGCAACGTCCACCACGACGACGTCGTGCGGATGGTCGCCGACCGGATGGAGACCGGGCGCCCGTTGCGAGCGGGTGAGGCATCGCCGTGGAGCCTGCGCGCTCCGGCGACGCCGCCCGTGCCGTCGGGTCGGGACCTGATCAAGCGACGGAAGACCGAGCAGGCGCACATCTGCCTCGGCACGAACGGGCTCGCCCGCACCGATGACGACCGTTTCGCGCTCATGATCGTGAACACGGCGCTCGGAGGCGGCATGTCGTCGCGGCTGTTCCAGGAGGTCCGTGAGAAGCGTGGCCTCGCGTACTCGGTGTACAGCTATCCCTCGCAGTACACCGAGGCCGGATCGTTCACGGCGTACGCCGGCACCACGCCGGCGCGTGCGTCCGACGTGATCGCGATCCTGCGACGAGAGCTCGCCGACGTCGCCGGAGGCGGCCTCACCCAGGACGAGCTCGATCGGGCGAAGGGCCACGTGAAGGGGTCGACGGTGTTGTCGCTCGAGGACCCCGGAGGCCGGATGTCGCGGCTCGGCAAGTCCGAGATCGCGCACGGCGAGATCCTCACCGTGAACGAGGCGCTCCGGCGGATCGACGCCGTCGGTCTCGACGACGCGCATCGCGTGGCCGACCGGGTACTGTCGCAGCCGATGACGCTCACGGTGCTCGGGCCGTTCGGGCCGAAGGCGTTCCGGGAAGTCGGCCCGTGATCCGCGTCGCCGTCTTCGGAGCGGCGGGACGGATGGGTGGCGAGGTGTGTCGGGCGGTGACCGAGGCCGACGACCTCGCCCTCGTCGCGACGGTCGATCCGGCTGGCGCCGGCGCGGCGATCGCCGGCACGACCGCCGTCGCGTCGGCCGAGGAACTGGACGCGAGCGGCGTCGACGTCGGGATCGATTTCACGCAGCCCGATGCGGTGATGGCGAACGCCCGCTGGTGCCTCATCAACGGCGTCCACGTCGTGATCGGGACGACGGGGCTCGCGCAGGGTCACGTCGACGAACTCCGTGATCTCGCCGAGCGTGGCGACGCGAACGCGATCGTCGCCCCGAACTTCGCGATCGGCGCCGTGCTGATGATGCGGTTCGCCGAGGAGGCCGCGAGGCATCTCGACGCCGCCGAGGTCATCGAGCTCCATCACGACGGGAAGAAGGACGCACCGAGCGGCACCGCGATCGCGACCGCTCGCCGGATCGCGGCCGCCCGGCCGGGAGCATGGCGCCCTCCCGCCGGCGACGACGCTCATCCGGGCGCGCGGGGCGCCGACGTCGACGGCGTTCGGGTGCACGGCGTGCGGCTCCCGGGCCTCCTCGCGCACCAGGAGGTCATCCTCGGCGGTCCGGGGCAGACGCTCACGATCCGGCACGATTCGACCGACCGCGCGTCATTCATGCCCGGCGTGCTGCTCGCGGTCCGGGCGGTCGCGTCCCGGCCCGGTCTCACGGTCGGCCTCGAGCCGCTCCTCGACGCCTGACGCTCGCGCGGTCTCCGGCGGAGAGCTAGGCTCGCGGACCGTGTCCGAGCCCGAGATCCGCCCGATCGCCGACGACGAGCTCGAGCCGTGGGTCCGCGCGGTGGAGTCGTCGTTCGGCGGCGTCTTCAAACAGGACTACCTCGACCTCGAGCGGATGGTGGCCCGGCCCGAGCGATACCTCGCAGCGTTCGACGGCGAGCGCATCGTCGGCGGCAACGCGTCGATCCCGGTGGACCTCACGGTGATCGGAGGCGCCCGCATCGACGCGTGCGGCATCAACGCGGTCGGCGTCACACCGGGGGAGACCCGGCGCGGCATCTCGACGGCCCTGATGCGGCGTCAGCTCGACGACGCACGCGAGCGCGGCGAGGCGGTCGCGATCCTCCACGCGTCCGAAGCGGCGATCTACGGCCGGTACGGGTTCGGCATCGCGACGCGGAACGCGAGCCTCCACGTTGACGTGACGGAAGGCCGGTTCGTCCGCGGGTACGAGGCGCGCGGGCGCGTGCGGCTCACCGATCGCGACGAGGGGTTGGCGGCGTACGTCGCCGCCCGGCGTGCCGAGCTCGACCGGCCGGGCTGCCTCGGTCCGATCGACCGGTACGCCGACTGGTTCCTCCGTGACATGGAGCTGAACGATGACGACGTCTCCGATCCGAAGGCCGAGCCACCGTTCGTCGCCGTTCACGAGACGTCCGGACGCGTCGACGGCGTCGCGATCTACCGCATCAAGCACGGATGGCCCGACTCCACCCCGCGCAACAAGGTGATCCTCTACGACGTGGCGGCGGCGACGGCCGAGGCGTACGCCGACCTGTGGCGGTTCGTGCTCGACCTCGATCTCGTCGCGTCCGTCGAGCGGTGGAGCGTCGCCCTCGACGAACCGCTGTTCCGGCTCGTTCGCGAACCGCGCGCCTTGCGGATGAAGGTCCGCGACGGCATGTTCGTCGCGTTCGTCGACCTCGCGGCGGCGTTGACGGCACGCCGGTACACCGGCAGCGGAACGTTGCGCCTCCGCGTGCACGACGCGTTCTCGGAGGCCAACGACGGCACGTGGGAACTCGAGGTCGACGACGGGATGGCGTCCTGTCGCCGAACCGCCGCCGAACCTCACGTCTCGCTCACGGCGACCGACCTCGCCGCGACCTATCTCGGCGACGTGACGTTCGCGGAACTCGCGTCGGCGCTCCGAGCCGAGGGTGACGCCGACGCGATCGCCCGGGCCGACGCGCTCACCGCATCGCACCGGGTCCCGTGGAGCTGGCTGCTCGTCTGACGCGTTCGCGTCACGCCAGGCGGAGCTCCTCGACCTCCAGGCGCCCGTCGTCGTACCGCGTGACGAGGATGCCTTCGCACTCGCGCATCGGGCCGACGGGATGGCCGAGACCCTGGGCCGCCCGCTCGACGAGCGGGGTGTGGCTGATCGCGAGGGCACGGCCGCCGTCGGGCAGCTGGTCGAGGAGGGAACGGACCCCGGCCGCCATCCCTTCGGGCGAGCCGCCGGTCGCGTCGCGGCCGGCGAGTCCCGGGATCACGGCGTGATCGGGCAGCTGCTGGCCGGCTCCGCGCAGGAACCATGCCGCCGTCTCCGCCGCTCGCGCCGCCGGCGACACGAAGATCCGCTCGTACGGGACCGTCGCCTGCGCACCGAGGCGCTGCGCGTCGGCGCGACCCTCGGGCGAGAGGGCGTCGGCCGTCGGGTCGCGACGCGCGTGACGGCGGAGCTCGAGCTGTTTCATGGGATCGTCATGGGCGGGGCGCGGTGCCGCCGAAGCCTTCACGTATCATGCCGCACCCATGCGCCTCCGTCGTCTGCTCATGCTGTGCCTCGTCCTGGTGGCATCCACAGCGGCGTGCACGGGTCGTGACCCCGAGCCCGGGCCGAGCCCGGTGCAGCCCACGTCCGAGCCGACGGACCCGCCGAGCCCGCTTCCGACGACCGACCTCGGGGCCGTCGAGTTCGAGCGCGGGCTGTTCAGGTACCGGTTCAACTTCGTGACGGCCGAGCTCCGCTGGGACGGCGGCGAGGGCGAGCTGACGGTCGACAACCGCTCGGGACGGGAGCTCGGCGAACCCGGGCTCTACGCCGTCACGAGCGATCAGCGTCAGGTCGCCGGCGAGGTCGTCGACGCGGCCCCGGTCGCCACCGGAACGGCCGCGACCTTCGCGATCTCGTTCCCGGACGACGTCGCCTTCGACGAGACGGGGTTCGTCGTGCTGCTCTTCGGCGACGAGAACTGGGGCGCGTTCGGTCCGGTCCCGGTGGACGAAGCCTGATGGCGCTAGCGACTCGCGGGCTCGCTCTCGCCCGCCTCCCATCTCGCCAGCACGAAGAGCAGGTCCGAGAGCCGGTTGAGGTACCGGCGGACCTCCGGGTTGACCGCCCGCGCGGCGACCTCGAGCGCGACGACCTGGCGTTCCGCGCGTCGGACGACGCTCCTCGCGACGTCGAGCGCCGCGCTCGACGGGGTCGCGCCCGGGACGACGAACGTCTGCGGGAGCGGACGCGCCGAGACGAGGTCGTCGATCCGCGACTCGAGCCGTTCCGTCATCGCGGCCGTGACGAGCGAGATCCCGCCCTCGAGCTTGCCGCGCTGCTCCGGGTTGGCGGCCAGGTCGGCCCCGACCACGAAGAGCTCACGCTGGAGGGCCAGGAGCTCGTCGGCCACGGCCGCGTCCGGGGTCGTCGCGCGCGCCAGGCCGAGAGCGGCGACGGCCTCGTCGGTCGTTCCGTACGCTTCGGTGACGAGGTCGTCCTTCGACACCCGTCCGCCGTAGAGGAGGCCCGTGGTGCCATCGTCGCCCGTGCGCGTGTAGATGCGGGGCATGGCCGACTAGCATAGGGCGGTCCGGCACCCGAGCAGCGGCCACGCGCGACGGACCGGCGCTCCGGTACCCCAGCCGGCCCGGAGTCGCGGGCCTCCACGGGGCCACGAGCAGGCCCCGCAGGGCCGACGACAGGAAGGAGGCGACGCCCGATGGCGGGACGGTTCGGCTCCGTCGTCACCGCGATGGTGACGCCGTTCCGGAGGGACCATGCCGTCGACCTCGAGCGCGCGCAGGAGCTCGCGTCGTGGCTCGTCGACAACGGATCCGACGCGATCGTGGTCGCCGGGTCGACCGGTGAGTCACCGACCCTCACCCACAAGGAGAAGGCCGAGCTCTTCCGCCACGTCGGCGAGGCGATCCGCGGCCGCGGGAAGCTCATCTGCGGCACGGGCACGTACTCCACCGCCGAAACGCTGGAGCTCACGCAGGCGGCCGAGGACGCCGGCGCCGACGGCTTGCTCGTCGTGACGCCGTACTACAACAAGCCGCCGCAGCGGGGACTCGTCGCGCACTTCGAGCGGATCGCCGACGCGACCGAGCTGCCGATGATCCTCTACAACATCCCGGGTCGCACCGCGACGCGCATCGAGCACGAGACGCTGCTCCGGCTCGCCGAGCGCGAGAACATCGTCGCGGTGAAGGACTCGACCGGCGACTTCCAGGCGATCACGAAGCTCGTCGCCGAGAGCCCCGAGGGCTTCGAGATCTACTCCGGCGACGACTGGGCGACGTTCGGGTACCTCTGCCTCGGCGCGGTCGGCGTCGTGAGCGTGGCGAGCCACCTCGTCGGGCCGCAGATCCGTCAGATGATCGAGCTGATCGAGACCGGTGACGTGCCGGCCGCGCGCAAGATGCACGAGTCGCTGTCGCCGCTGTTCAACGCGCTGTTCGTGACGTCGAACCCGATCCCGTTGAAGGCCGCCCTCGAGATGGTCGGCCGCCCGTGCGGTGACCCGCGGCTCCCGCTCGTCCCGGCCACCTCCGACGAGAAGGACCGGGTCCGCCGCGCCCTGGAGGATGCAGGTCTCCTCGCCTGACGCCCGCTGTCGGCTGGTCTTCCTCGGGGGCGTCGGCGAGGTCGGTCGCAACATGGCCGCCGTCGAGCTCGACGGCCGGCTGCTGATCGTCGACGTCGGTCTGTCGTTCCCGTCGGCCGACATGCCCGGGATCGACCTCGTCCTCCCCGACTTCGAATGGCTGCGTGGCCGAGCCGACGCGATCGACGCGATCGTCCTGACGCACGGTCACGAGGATCACGTCGGCGCGCTGCCCTACCTCCTCCGCGATCTCGACCGACGGATGCCGGTGCTCGGCACGGCGTTCACGCTCGAGCTGCTGAAGGGCAAGCTCGACGAGCACCAGGTGGTCGATCTCGTGGAGGGCCGGGTCGTCGAGCCCGGCGGCGGTGACGTCACCGTCGGCGCCTTCACGCTGCGCTTCCTGCACGTGACGCACTCGATCCCCGACGGTGCGGCCATCGCGATCGACACGCCGCACGGCACGATCCTGCACACCGGGGACTTCAAGATCGACCAGACGCCGATCGACAACGACCCGACCGACCTGCACGGCCTCGCGGAGGAAGCCGGACGCGGCGTGCACCTGCTGCTGTCGGATTCGACGAACGCGGAGGAACCCGGCCACACCACGAGCGAACGCACCGTCGGCCCGGTGATCGAGCGGATCGTCCGCGACGCGCCGGAGATCGTCGTCGTCGCCTGCTTCTCGAGCCACATCCACCGGGTCCAGCAGGTGGTCGACGCGGCGCTCGCGAACCGGCGCGTGGTGGCGTTCCTCGGCAGGTCGATGCAGAACAGCGTCGCCGCGGCGCGGCGGCTGGGCATCCTGAAGGTCGACGATCGCGACGTCGTGGACATCTCGGAGGTCGACCGGCTCGACCCGGGGAACGTCGTCGTGATCTGCACGGGCTCGCAGGGCGAGCCGTTCAGCGCCCTGAGCCTGATGGCGGCGCGCGAGCACAAGTGGGTCAAGCTGAAGGAACACGACACCGTCGTGCTGTCGTCGAGCCTGATCCCGGGGAACGAGCCCGCGATCCATCGCGTCGTCGACGCGCTCTATCGCAGCGGCGCCGACGTGTACCACGTGCCGTCGGATCCTGTGCACGCGAGCGGCCACGCCGCTCAGGAGGAGCTGCGGTTGATGCTGTCGCTCGTGCGCCCACGCTGGTTCATCCCGGTCCACGGCGAGCGCCGACACCTCCAACACCACGCACGGCTCGCCGAGGAGGTCGGGATCCCGCGTGACCGGATCTTGATCTGCGAGGACGGCGACCTGGTCGAGGTCGGCGACCAGGTGCGCGTCGTCGACCGCGTCCCCGCCGGCATGACGTTCGTCGACGGACTCGGGATCGGTGACGTCGGCGGCGAGGTCCTGCGCGACCGTCGGAAGCTCGCCGGCGACGGCGTCGTCGTCGTCGTGCTCACGGTCGACGGGCGGACCGGTGAGCTCGTCGGGAACCCCGAGATCCTGAACCGCGGATTCGTCCACGAGGGGACGTCGGGGGAGATCATCGAGACGGCGCGCGAGCGCGTGAAGCTCGCGCTCGAGGAGAGCGCCGGCGCCGAGGTGATCGACCCGACCATGATCCAGCAGAACGTGCGTCGGGTGCTCAAGCGCTACTTCCTGGACGTCACCCAGCGCAAGCCCGTGATCCTGCCCGTCGTGATGGAGGTCTGAGCGGCGCGGCGAGCGCGGGCGCTCCTGGAGCGCGCGTGGCCAGGCTGCTTGCAGCCGAGGCTCCACGCGTCAGACTAGGAGCCCATGCCGACGAAGACTTCCCCTTCGCGGCGTCGTTCGACGCCGCGTGCATCCAGCGGTTCCAAGCGGTCGACGAGGTCGGGTCGTGCCGCGACGAGCCGGAGCGGCTCGAAGCGTCAGGCGCCCCCGAAGACGCCCGTCCATCAGATCCTGTCGCCCTGGGCGCGTGACGCGCTCGGCGTAGGCTCCGTCGTGCTCGGTCTGCTCGCCGTGCTGGCCGTGTGGTTCGACGCCGGCGGGGTCGTCGGCGAGGCGCTCACGTGGCTGCTGCAAGGCCTGTTCGGCGTCGCCGCGCTGAGCTTCCCGGTGATCGGCGTCTATTGGGGGGTCCTGCTGTTGCGCGACATCGCGCGCGAGGACCGCGTGCGCATGTTCATCGGCTTCATGATGTTCGGGCTCGGCATGCTCGGGATCCTGTCGCTCGCCGGCGACAACCCGAGCCCGTTCGCGGGATGGGACGGCGGGCGGCGCCCCGGCCTCGCCGAGGCCGCCGGTGTCTTCGGCGCCCTCGCCGCGTACCCGCTGTCGCGCGTCGTCTCGTCGATCGGCGCCGGGATCGTCTGCTCGGGCTTCCTGTTCCTGGGGCTCCTCGTGTTCACCGGCACGCCGGTCGCCACGGCGTGGGCGAAGGGGCGCGACTTCTTCACCGCCGCCGACGTCGACGAGGACGACGAGGGGTCGGAGGTCCTGGACCTCGAGCCGTCCGTCGCCGCGGACGACGCGCCACCGAAGCCGTCGAAGTGGCCGACCAGGATCGCGCGGCTCCGCGAGTTCCTCGGACTGGTCGATCCGCAGGCGCCCACGAACGCCGCAGACGCCGGCGACCTCGTCGTCGTTCCCGAAGCAGACCTCGTCCCGGAGCGGCTCGAGGAGATCCTCGGGCTCGAGCACGGGACCCTCGCCGACGCCGACGATGTCCTCGACGACGCTCCCGATCCGCCGCCCACCCACGAGAAGCGCGCGCAGGGCTCGACGGTCACCACGGCCGACGGTCCGTATCAGCTCCCGCCGATCGATCTCCTCCGCACCGCGCCGCCCTCGACGGCAGACGGCAGCGAGCAGGCCGTGACGCTCGCGGCGCTCGAGCGCACGTTGCGCACCTTCGGCGTCGACGCGAGCGTCACGGGCGCCCACCGGGGTCCGACCGTGACGATGTACGAGGTCGAGGTGGCCGCGGGCACGAAGGTGAACAAGGTGTTGAACCTGTCGAGCGACATCGCGTACGCGCTCGCCACGCCCGACGTCCGGATCCAGGCGCCGATCCCCGGCAAGAGCGCGATCGGGATCGAGGTCCCGAACACGCACCGCGACTTCGTGATGCTCGGCGACATCCTCCGATCGAAGGCGGCGGGGGAGGCGACCCATCCGCTCGAGGTGGCGCTCGGTAAGGACATCCACGGCCGCGCGCGCATGGTGAACCTCGCGACGATGCCGCACGTGCTGATCGCCGGCGCGACCGGCGCCGGCAAGTCCTCGCTCGTGAACTGCTTCATCACGTCGCTGCTGATGCGGACCACGCCCGACGACGTGCGCCTCGTGCTCGTCGACCCGAAGCGCGTCGAGCTCAGCCACTTCGCCGAGGTCCCGCACCTGCTGTCGCCCGTGATCGTGCATCCGAAGCGCGCGGCCGAAGCGCTCCAGTGGATCGTCCGCGAGATGGAGATGCGCTACGAGATGCTCGCGACGGTCGGCGTCCGCGACATCGACGGCTACGAGTCGGGCCTCGCGAACGGCACCCTGCGCATCCCGCCGGGCCACGAGGACGACTACGACCACATGCCGTTCATCGTGGTGGTGATCGACGAGCTCGCCGACCTGATGATGGTGGCTCCGCGCGACGTCGAGGACGCGATCTGCCGGATCGCGCAGATGGCGCGCGCGGTCGGCATCCACCTCGTCGTCGCGACCCAGCGTCCGAGCGTCGACGTCGTCACCGGCCTGATCAAGGCGAACATCCCCAGCCGGATCGCGCTGATGACGTCGTCGCAGGCCGACAGCCGGGTCGTGCTCGACATGAACGGGGCCGAGAAGCTGGTCGGGCACGGCGACATGTTGTTCGCGCCGGCGAACACCTCGAAGCCGGTCCGCCTCCAGGGGGCCTGGGTCACGGAGGAGGAGATCCGCGGCGTGTCCGCCTTCATCCGCGACCAGCGCGAGGTCGTCTACGAGCAGAGCGTCGAGGGGCTCGGGCTTCCGCCGTCGGAGAGCGCGTCGAGCGGTGGGCTCGGTCTCGGAGACGACGACGACCTGCTCCAGCAGGCCGCGGAGCTCGTCGTTCGGTCACAGCTCGGCTCCACATCGATGCTGCAGCGCAAGCTCAAGGTCGGCTTCGCGCGCGCCGGGCGCCTGATGGACCTGCTCGAGGAGCAGGGGATCGTCGGACCGGGCCAGGGCTCGAAGGCGCGCGACGTGCTCGTCACGCCCGAGGAATGGGAAGAGCGCCGCACCGCGTGACGGCTACAGGGCGCCGCAGCGGCGGGCGACCTGGAACAACGTGTCGGCGTGCTGCTGCGGGTCGATCGCGTAGCGTCCACTGAGGCCGACCTGGCCCTGCCAGTACCGGTAGACCGCTTCGTTCGACCATCCGCGCGAGATCGCGCTCTTGTACCCGCGGACCATCTCCGAGCCCGGCCAGATCGCGTCGGGCGCGACGAGGAACCCACCGCGGTCGGCGTCGATCGCGAGCCAGAACGCGCCGATCAAGCCCCACGAGTCGTCATCGAGGTATCCCGACACGAGCAGGAACCGGACGGGTCCTTCCGAGAGGGC
>DATHTO010000037.1:0-10491 GCA_035463115.1 Actinomycetota bacterium
TCGTCTTCCAGGTGCACCTGTCGTGGGATCCTGACGAGGACACCGCGCTGGCGATGGCGCACGACCAATGGCGGTCGAACGTGTTCGGCACGGGCCTGAACTGGAACCTCGAGCTGCCGTCGCAGTTCGACGAGGCGGCGAAGTTCGTCGCGCCGGGCGATGTCCGCGGCTCGGTCATCGTGTCGTCGGACCTCGGCTATCACATCGACCGGCTCGGTGAGCTCGCCGACCTCGGCGCCGACGTCCTGTTCCTGCACCACGTCGGACAGGAGCAGGAGGCCTTCATCGAGGCCTTCGCGGAGAAGGTGCTGCCGGAGATCGCATCGTGACGACCGCGCGCACGAGCGATCTGTGGTGGAAGAACGCGGTGATCTACTGCCTCGATCCGGAGACGTTCCTCGACTGGAACGACGACGGCATCGGCGATCTCACCGGCCTGACCGAACGCGTGGACTACCTCGCGGGGATGGGCATCACCTGCATCTGGCTGATGCCGTTCTATCCGTCGCCGAACCGTGACGACGGATACGACATCATCGACTACTACGGCGTCGATCCGGCGCTCGGCACCCTCGGCGACTTCGTCGCGCTCGTGCGGACCGCGAAGGACCGAGGGATCCGTGTGATCGTCGATCTCGTCGTGAACCACACGTCCGACCGCCACCCGTGGTTCCGTGCGGCGCGCAGCTCACCGGACTCGCCGTTCCGGGACTTCTACGTGTGGCGGGACGAACCGCCGGCGGACGCGACCGCCGAGCCCGTCTTCCCGGACGCCGAGGACTCGGTGTGGTCGTTCGACGAGAAGGCCGGCCAGTGGTACCTGCATCACTTCTACGCGCACCAGCCCGACCTGAACCTCAAGACCGCCGACGTCCGTGAGGAGATCTCGAAGATCGCGGGCTTCTGGCTGCAGGTGGGGGTCGACGGGTTCCGTGTGGATGCCGTGCCCTTCCTGCTCGAGGAGGGCAAGATCGGCGGCGACGTCGACCTCGATCCGCACGAGTTCCTGCGCGACTTCCGTTCGTTCGTCTCGCGGCGTCGAGGGGACTCGCTGCTGCTCGGCGAGGTGAACCTCCCACCCGACTCGCTGCCCCGGTACTTCGGGCGCGACGGCGACGAGATCCAGCTGCTGTTCAATTTCCCGGTGATGCAACGCATGTACCTGTCGCTCGTGCGGGGTGACGCACGGCCGCTGGCCGAGGCGCTCCGGGGGACCGAGCCCGTCGAGGGCGCCGGCTTCGCGAACTTCGTGCGGAACCACGACGAGCTCACGCTCGACCAGCTGGCGCCGGAGGAGCGGCACGAGGTCTTCGCCGCGTTCGGGCCGGAGGAGGACATGCAGCTGTTCGGACGGGGCCTGCGCCGCCGACTCCCACCCATGCTCGACGGCGACCAGCAGCGGATCCGTATGGTCTACAGCCTGCTGTTCTCGCTCCCCGGAACGCCGGTCCTGTTCTACGGCGAGGAGATCGGGATGGGGGAGAACCTCGACGTGCCGGGGCGCATGAGCGTCCGCACGCCGATGCAGTGGAGCGACGACGAGAACGGCGGGTTCTCGCACGCGCCGGCGTCGAAGCTCCGCCGGCCGGTCGTCGAGGGGCGCTACTCGCCGCTCGCCGTCAACGTCGCCGCCCAGCGGCGCGACCCCGACTCGCTGTTGAGTTGGATCGAGCGACTGATCCGTCGTCGACGAGAGACCCCCGAGATCGGTTGGGGAACGTGGACGGTGCTCGAGGCCGATTCTCCTTCGGTCTTCGCGCACCGATGCGATTGGGAGCAGCGGACGGTCGTGGCGGTCCACAAGCTCTCCGCCGACACCGAGGTCGTCCGGATCGACATCGGAGACGTTCCGGACGGCGCCCGCGTCGACGATCTCCTCGACGGCGAGGTCAACGTCGTGACGCTCCATGGTTCGGTGTTGGAGCTGAAGCTCGAGGGCTACGGCTTCCGGTGGTTCCGCGTGACGCCGGCGGAGCGCGCCTCGGCGCCGTGACGGCCGGATCGCGCGAACGCGCCTGGTGGGACGAGGGCGTCCTCTACCAGGTCTACGTCCGGTCCTTCCGGGACAGCGACGGCGACGGTGTCGGCGACCTCGACGGGGTGCGGGCCGGGCTCGACCATCTCGCGTGGCTCGGCGTCGACGGGATCTGGCTGAACCCGATCCATCCGAGCCCGAACGCCGATTGGGGGTACGACGTCGCCGACTACCTCGATGTGGCTGACGGGTACGGCGGCATGGCCGCCTTCGACCGTCTCGTGTCCGATGCCGAAGCGCGTGGCATCCGGGTGGTGCTCGACCTCGTGCCGAACCACACGAGCGACCGGCATCCATGGTTCCTCGACGCGCGGAGCGGCCGGGACGCCCGCCATCGCGACTGGTACGTCTGGGCCGATCCCGCCCCCGACGGCGGACCACCCAACAACTGGCTGAGCGTGTTCGGCGGATCGGCGTGGGAGTTCGATCGGCCGTCGGGCCAGTACTACCTCCACCAGTTCCTGCGGGAGCAGCCCGACCTCAACTGGTGGAACGACGAGGTGCGCGAGGCGTTCGACGGCATCGTCCGCTTCTGGTTCCAACGCGGCGCGGCAGGGTTCCGCATCGACGTGGCGAACGCGATCGTCAAGGACCGGCATCTTCGCGACGATCCGTTCCTGCCGGTCCAGGACGGCAAGGTTCCCGACCCGCGCGCGTTCGCGCCCGAGGCCGAGATCTACAGCCATCACCGGCCCGAGGTCCACCGCGTGCTCGAGCGCTGGCGGACGATCGCCGACGCGTACGAGCCCTCGCGCGTGCTGATCGGCGAGACGTGGGCCCGTGACCTGCCGGACCTCGCCCGCTACTACGGCGACGGCGACGGAATGAACCTCGCGTTCAACTTCGCCTTCGCGACCGCCGCCTTCGACGGGAACGATCTCGCGCGCGTGATCGACGCGACCGAACGAGCGCTCGGTCCCGAAGCCTGGCCGCTGTGGACGGCGTCGAACCACGACATCGGCCGCCTCGCCTCGCGGTGGGGAGCCGGCGATCCCGACCGGATCCGATGCGCGCTGTTCCTGCTCGTGCTGCTGCGGGGCGCGCCCGTCCTCTACTACGGCGACGAGATCGGGCTGTGCGACGTGCCGGTGCCGCCGTCGCGTCGTCGGGACCCGGGCAACCGCCAGGACGGGAGCGGGCGCGACGACGGCCGCACGCCGATGATCTGGACGCCCGAACCGGGAAGGGGATTCACCGACGGCGACGTCGAGCCCTGGCTCCCGTTCGGCGACGGTCACGTGTCCGTCGCGGAGCAGCGTGGCGACCCGGCGTCGGTGCTCTCGTGGTGCCGAGACGTGATCGCGTTACGACGCACACGACCCGAGCTTCGTCGGGGCGGCTCCGACCTGCTCGACGCGCCGGACGGCGTCGTGGCCTGGCGCCGGTCGCTCCGGCAGGATGGCGGCCCCACCACCCGAACGGTCGCCGCGGCGAACGTGTCGCCGCGTCGCGTCGCCGTCCCGCTCGTCGACGGCGAGGCGCTGCTCGCGACCGAGGGCGTTCGTGACGAGGGGGCGGGGACGTGGTCGCTTCCCGCGTGGGGCGTCGTCGCGGTGTCCTCAGGCTGAGCCGGGACGTCGCCCGACGGAGCCGACGCGGGTCGCCCGGCTCGTCAGGGCAACAGCGGGGACACGATCGCGTCGAGGCAGGGCTTCGGACCGTTGCCCGGCTTGTCGCAGGGGTCGTCGCCGGACGGCGCCGGCTCCTGTGTCGGCTCGGGGGTGGGCTCGGGGCTCGGCTCGACGGTCGGATCGGGCGACGTCGTCGGGTCAGGTGACGGCGTCGGCGTCGGGGTGGACCCTCCGCCGCCGGAGCCGCCACCACCGCCGGAGCCGCCACCACCGCCGGAGCCGCCGCCACCGCCGGAGCCGCCTCCGCCCGAGCCGCCGGAGCCGCCGCCCGAGCCGCTGCCGCCGCCACCGCCGCCCGAGCCGTCGTCGCGGTCGCCGGTGCGGTCGCGGACACCCCTCCCATCACCGTCGCGGTTCAGCCGCGAGCGCCCGAGCTTCATGCCGTCGTCCGCCCGGCCGTCGGGTGCCGGCGATCCCGTCGGATCGTCGAGCCGCTCGGGCGGCGACGCCGCGTCGACCGACGGGGTCGGCAGCGGCAGGACGGCCGCCCGGAGACCCGCGTCCGGGGGGTCGTCGGCGGGCCACGCGGCGACGGCCGCTCCGATCAC
Source organism: Actinomycetota bacterium (assembly GCA_035463115.1). Lineage (GTDB taxonomy): Bacteria > Actinomycetota > UBA4738 > UBA4738 > HRBIN12 > BPGL01. The sequence goes on from DATHTO010000037.1 coordinate 4,215, forward strand.
CAAGCACAGGACGGCGACGAGGCCCACCGGACGCGCGACGTCGGAGAGGCGGGCGGTCGAGAAGGCATGCGGGTGCCGCGTGCGATAGGCGGTGACGCCCAGCGCGACGCCGAACACGACGAGGGCGATCAGGAAGGGGGTAGCGACCTCAGAGGGCACGCCCCATCTTGTACCCGACGGCGTCGAACGACACACTCGTGGCCGGATGGACGCCCCGCTGCAGGTCACGCCCACCGTCGCGATCCCCGCGGGAGAGCTCCGATGGCGCTTCAGCCGGTCCTCCGGCCCCGGCGGTCAGTCCGTGAACACCGCCGACTCGCGCGTCGAGCTGTCGTTCGACGTCGCGTCATCCCGTGCCCTGCCGCCGACGGAGCGGACGCGGGCGCTCGAACGGCTCGCCGACCGTCTGGTCGACGGCGTCCTGACGATCGCGGCGTCCGAACACCGATCGCAGCTTCGGAACCGCGAGGCGGCGCGGGAACGCCTCGCCGAGACCCTCCGCGCGGCGATGGCGCCGCCCTCGCCCCGACGTCGCGAGACGCGGCCGAGCCGCACGGCGAGGGAACGTCGCCTGGCCGAGAAGCGCCGCCGCGGCGAGGTCAAGCGCTTGCGGCGCCGCCGCGGCGACGACGCCTGAGCCTCAGGTGACAGGCTCGCCGGTCGTCGCGAGGCGCTCGAGGAGGCCTGCCGCCTTCTCGCGGCCGGGATCGCTCCGGATCGTCTCGGCGTTCTGCCGCATCCGAGCCGCGAGCCGATCGTCGGCGAGCAGGTCGTTCACGGCGCTCACGAGCCGATCCTCGGTCCAGTCGTAGGTGGGCAGGCGACGTCCGAAGCCGGTCTCGTCGATCCGCTGCGCGTTGTCGTACTGGTCCCAGAACAGCGGCAGGCCGATCATGGGCAGGCCGAAGTGGAACCCTTCACACGTCGTGTTGTTGCCTCCGTGCGTGATCAGCAGGTCGCACTGCGGCAGGATCGACGGCTGCGGCAGGAACTCGTCGCCGTACTGCCCGTCGTGCAGGGTCATCTGCTCCTTGAGCGGACCCATCGAGACGATCGTGCGATGACCGGTCGTCGCGAGCGTGTCGATCAAGCGCTGCATCAGTCCGACGTCCATGCACCCGAGCGACCCCAGCGAGAGGTAGACGACCTTGCCGTCTCCGGGTAGGTGCTCCTGCACGTCGAACGACGCCTCGCCGACGCGGACCGTCGATCCGATGCGGTGCCACGTCAGGTCGAGCGGCCGCGAGCGTGGATAGTCCGCCACCTCGGGGAACAGGTAGAGGTTCAGCCACGGGGAGTGGGTGTTGAACTCGTCGGGTGGACACGGAGCGACGCCGACCGACTCCCTGAAGGCGTTGTGCTGCCGCAGCAGATCCTCGTGGACGCGGTGGTACTCGCGTCGGAACGCGTCCCATCCGCTGCGGTCGTCGAGCGGGAGCCCCGACAGCGGCGGCGGCAGGTCGGGGTCGCGCATCTCGAGGGGGTTGCACGAGACGAAGCGTGCCCATGGACACCCTGCGAGCTCGACCGACGGATAGCCCGTCACGTTGTCGGTGCACACGACGTCCGGATGGATCTCGTCCCAGATCTCCATGACGCGCTCGTGCGCGTACGCGGCGCCGGCGACGAGCGTCTCCCAGATCGGCTTCGTCACGGTCTCCTGCTGCTCGATCGTCGGCTTGCGGAACTCCGGCGCCGTCTCGCGGATGAACTCGCTCCACGGGTCGGCGTCGGGATCGGCGTTCTCCTCCGGTGGCGCCACGCGGAAGATCCGCTCCTCGAACCCCTTCGCCTCGAGCACGCCCTCGAACGACGCGTCGATCACGAACACGACGCGGTGCCCCCGTTCGCGGAGCACCTCGGCGATCGCGACGCAGTTGTTCGTCGGCCCCCAGGCGCCCGGCTCGGGGAAGAACGCGATGGTCTTCGTCTCGCTCATGGCGTTGCATGCTAGACCGGCGGCGGACCCGTCCTCACGTCTGGTTCTCACGTCTCTCGTTCTCACGTCTGGCCGGTCAAGGGATCACCCCCCAGCAGCCGATACCCCGGCAAGGGACGCGAAGGGGGACGCCGTGATGCTGGAATCGTTCGATCCGCTGCGGATCGTGGCCGCGCTCCGGGCGGCCGACGTGCGCCACGTGTTGGTGGGTGATCTGGCCGCGATGGCCCATGGCGCCCCGGTCGAGGCCGACCGCGTGGAGGTCTGCGTGTCCGGGGAGGAGGCGAACGTCGTGCGGCTCGGCCTGTGCCTCGAGACGCTCGGCGCGCGACCCGGCGACGCGAACGATGACCCCCACCGCGCGACGTTCGAGACGAGCGCGGGGCTGCTCACCTGTACCGAGCTCTCGACGGTCGAGGAGTACGAGGCGTTGGAGGCGCGGGCGTCCGAGATCGACCTCGGCGCGGGCGTGCGGACGAAGGTGGCGGCGCCGTCGAACGCGGTTCCGGAGATCCGAGACGCCGACGACCTCGTCGCCGTCGTCCGGGCGGCGTCGTTCGACGAGGACGACGACGACGGAGAGGTTCCCGCATTCCTCCGGCTCGACGACGACGAGTTCGGACCGGACCCCGAGCCGTCGGGCCGCGCGCCATGGCGGAAGGTCTGGAAGGCCTTCGAGGACGTCGACCGGTTCCTCACCGGTGTGACAGAGGGACGCGGAACGCGCGTCCCGTAGCGCCGTCGCTCAGCCGGCGAGCTCCCGTTCGAGCGGCGTCCGGAACCGCGGCGTCACCGTGCGGTCGCCGATCCACGCTGCGAGCCGGGCGGCCTCGCTCTCGATCGCGCGCGTCGCCTCGGCGCCGACGTCCTCGAGCAGGCGGAACGCGACGTCCCCCGGTGCGACGACGGCCCATCCACCCACGACGCGTCCGTCGCACCACACGGTCGGGCCGGCGTTGCCGTTCCGATCGAAGAGCGCGTCGCCGTGCGGTCCGAGGAACCACCCGCGCTCCTTCCATCCCATCACGGTCGGGTCGAGCCCCGGCAGCAGGGCGACCCACGGCCGAGGCGTGCGGACCCGCCCGTCGTCGTCCGGCAGGATCCATCCGGCGTCGCCACCGTCGAGCCCCACCTCGATGGCGTCGACGTCGGCGAGCGCCCTCTGGGTCTGGGCGACGGTCCATCCGGTCCACCACTTCGCGTCCGTCGCCGTCGCGGGCCCGAACGCGAAGAGCCATCGGCGGAGGAGCGCCGCGCGAGCGGCGGCGGGATCGAGCGCCGGGAGGTCGTCGCCGAGCCAGGCCGACGTCGACGCCCATCGGTACTGCCCCGAGATCCACGAGCCGACCGGACGTGCGCGCACGATGCGCGCCTCGGTCGCGAGCAGGAACAGGACGCGCGTCGACACACCCACCGTGGCCGCCCACCGCCGGCCCTCACCGAACGTCAGCTTGAGCGCGAGCTCCGGCACGTCACGCGTGAGCTCGGCGGCGGTCGCGGCGCCCCGCATCGCGACCGCCGTCGCGGTGCGATCGCACACCTCACGGAGCCACGCGGCGGCGTCGCCGTCGGCGACGCCTTGCTCCTCGAGCATCCGGACGAGACGTCGGCGCTCGCCGTCGACGAGCGCCTTCGTGCACCCCGCGTCCATCTCGGCGGCGGTCGCGCGCGGAACGACGAACAACGTCCGACGCATCCCGAGCATCCGGACGAGCGATCGCCGCCCGTACAGCGCTTCATCGAGATCGTCGACCGTGAGGTTCCGGACCCGCGCCCGCGCCGAGAGGTAGACGCTGACCGGATCGCTCGAGTGCAGCGCCACGACGGCGTCGACGGCGGTCTCGACGCCGGACGCAGGCACCGCGAGATCGTGCCGACGGGCCAGCCGTGCGCGCCGTTCGGCGTCGCTGATCGTGCGCATCCTGCGGAACGCTATCGCCACGGGCCGTCGGCGGGCAGCCTGCCGGCCGCCGCCGGGCCGCCGCTACCCTGTGCGGGCGATGCGTCCGGACCGCGACTTCGTCGAGCTCCACACCGATCGCCTCCGGCTGCGCCGATCCGCCGTCGACGACGCGCCCGCGATCTCGGCCTACCGGAGCGATCCCGAGGTGCACCGCTTCCAGGGGTGGGAGCGCACCGACGTCGAGGCGGTCCGCGCCGAGATCGCCGAGATGCAGAACCGCGCACCCGGCGGCGGGGGCGGATGGGTGCAGCTCACGGTCGAGCGATGTGACACGGGCGCGCTCGTTGGTGACGTCGGCGTCGCGGCGGTCGACGAAGAGCCCGGCGTGGTCAAGGTCGGCTACACGATCGACCCGGCGGCCCAAGGCCGCGGCTACGCGACCGAGGCCGTCCGTGCGCTCGTCGCGTACGCGTTCGACACCCTCGGCGCCGACGTCGTCAGGATGCACGCGAGCGCGAACAACGTGGCGTCGATCCGCGTCGCAGAGAAGGCGGGCCTGCGCTTCGTCGAGCGTCGCGTCTACCGCGACGAGGACGAGGTGTGGTTCGGCGTCCGCTACGAGCTCCACCGGGCCGAGCGTTCCGCTGTCTGACCGTCGCGGCGTCCACCGGCGCGCGGCGCCGGGGGCCGCTCGCGCAGGTTTCGTCGCGCCGGCCTCCGGGCATCTCGTGCAGGTCGAGGCGTGCATCTCGCGCCTCCCGAGGAGGGATCACCGATGGACCACGACCGCGAGCGCGACCGCGACGATGACGTCGTCGTCGAAGAGGTCGTCGTGGAAGAGGAGATCGTCGTGGGAGACGTTCCCCCGGCCGACCGCTCCGACATCCTCGAGGGCGTCGTCCCCGACGCCACGCACGAGCCACAGTCGACCCCCCGTCCCGATTTCGCACGCGGGCAGGCCGACGACGATCTGCGCCTCGAGGGCATGGTGACCGACCGCTTCAGCCGCGGGCAGGAAGAGGATCCGACGCTGCACGAGCAGGTGCACGAGGGCGACTTCGCGAGGGGTCAGGCCGAGCGTGCGGGCCATCCCGAAACGACGCTCGACGGGCGTTTCGCGCGCGGACAGCAGTCGTCCGATCCGGGCGCACCGAACGAGCCGGAGGACGTGGACCGGGACGAACCGGCTCGGCGCGACCGGTAGCACGAGCGCCGGCATCCGAGGGGGCAGGGGCAGATGCAGACGGGAACGCGCGTCGACGACCGGATGGGACGGAGCGAACTTCGGGGGCGGACCGCCGGCGGAACCGCCCGCCGCGTCGTGTCGCGCTTCCGCGCAGCCGACGGAACGAGCCACAGCCGCGCGCTCGCGTATCAGACGGTCTTCGTCGTCATCTCCGGCTTCATCGGTCTCGTAGGTCTCTCGAGCGTGTTGGGGATCGGCGGCCTCCGTCGGACCGTCCTCGAGATGGCGAAGCAGCTCGCGCCCGGCCCGTCGACCCGGTTGTTCGAGGAGGCCGTGCGCAGCGGATCCTCCGGCGCCGCGACCGCGATGGTGCTCGGTCTCGGATCGGCTCTCGTCGCGGGGGTGTTCGCGATGGCGCAGTTCGAGCGGTCGGGCAACCGGATCGCGGGACGGCGCGACGACCGCCCTGGTGCCCAACGGTGGCTCGTCGCGACCGGCCTCGCACTGTCCGCCGGCGTCGCGATCGCCGCGGCGATGCTCATCATCGGCGGCGGGCAGGCGATCGCCACGGGCATCGGATGGGAGGGCACCGTTGCGACGGCATGGTCGATCCTGCGGTGGCCGCTCGGTTTCGCGCTCGCGACGGTCGGCATGTACGTGCTCTTCCGCGCCGCGCCCGAGGTGCGGCTGGCGGGCACGCGTGGGCTGCTGATCGGCGCGCTCGTGGCCGTCGGGTCGTGGCTCCTGTTCACGGCAGGTCTCTCCCTCTACTTCTCGAGCGGCGGCGCCCAGCGTCAGGCCTACGGCTCGTTGCTCGCGGTGATCGCCCTGATCGTCTGGGCGGGCGCGACGTCGCTCGCCGTGCACATCGGCATGTCCGTCGCCGCCGAGATGGGCGATTCGGGGGCGTCGGCGGTGTCGGTTCCCGACCGCTGAGTGGGCCTCTCGACCGACGCCGTGCGACGCTTCCGTGTCGACGGAGGCCAGAGGTCCTCCCTTCGCGTAGGTATCGGGGGAAGTGGGAACGACCCGCCAGGGTCTTCACCGCGCGCCTCGAGCCGCCGAAGGTAGGGAGCGATGGAACGGAACCACGACGACGAGTGCCGCTACTGCGACCAGGACCGCCACGCGGGATGGATCTACTGCCGATCGTGCGGTCGACTGCTCTCCCGGGCTGAGGTCATCAACGTCCGAGCCGAGCGGTCGCCCGCCACCGCGGCCGCCCGACGCAGCGGGCGCGGCTGACGCC
>DATHTO010000038.1:0-5368 GCA_035463115.1 Actinomycetota bacterium
GCCGGTCGGCCGCGGTCCGTCGGGAGCGCGGTCGCGCGCCCACGGACCCTCACCGCGATGACACCCATCGTTTCGCGTCCCCTTCGCTACGGGCGGACAGCGTACCCGACGTCGATCCCGCCGATGCGACCACCCCGCGACACGTCGGTTTCGTCGGAACACCTGTCGGGTAGCGGCCGGACATGGATGCATCAGGTGACGACACGCGGTGTCCGATCTGCGGCGTCGGCGTCGTCCGCGACGTCGTCTACGACGAGGGCGCCGAGCGAGGAGACGGCGCGCCGATGCAGACCGCGGACACCCACCAGGTCACCACGTACACGTGCGGCCATTCCGTCGACGGGGCCACCCTCGCGACCGCGGACACGGGGAAGCTCGACGTCGAAGAGCGGTCCTCCGAGGACACGATCGACCCGCCCGACTCGATGGGCTGATCGCCCGCGGCGGACCGCTCCGCTCGGGTCGCGATCAGCGTTCGCGTCGCGAGCCCGCGGCGTAGACCGCGACGAACGCGGTTCCGATGGTGGCGGCGATCGGCGCGAAGATCGCGGCGAGCGGCACGCGCGTCGGATCGGTTCCGGTCTCGAGCACCGGCGACCATACGCCGGCCGCGGCGGCGACGCCCCAGATCACGGCGGTCACGATCGCGACGCTCCGCCACCGATCCGCGGCCGTGTCGCTCACCGATGCGGCGACCACGACCAAGCCGGTGGCGAGACCGCCCCACAGCCACGTCAGGATCCCGGCGATCGGGACGTGCTCCTGCTCCGTGCCGGACACCAGGTCCGGCGCGAACAGGCTGAGCGCGCCGACGGCGAGCCAGACCGAGGCGACGGCGACGACGACCCACGTGCCACGCTGGCGGCGCGGCGCGGGCGACACGGATGACGGTTCCGTGGACGGCGGAAGCTCTGTTCGGACCATGACGACCTCCTTCGTCTGCTTCCAGCCTGCTCGGAGGTCGCGCCGGTCGAGAGGGTCCATCGCCCCGCTCGTGCCGGTGCCTTCGCCGCGGCTACGATCGCTCGGTCGCCTCCGCCGGCTTCTCCTGCACCGCCCAGGCGTTCCCGTCGGGATCGGCGAAGAACACGAACGCGTTCCACGGGCCACCGTGGCCGTCGACCCACTGCCCGGTGCTCCGATCGACGTGGCGGACGGGGGAGACGTCGACGCCGTTGCCGGCCAGGAGCCCCCGCGCCTCCTCGATGTCCGACACGACGAGTTGGAGTCCCTTCAAGCTTCCGGGTTCCATCTCGGCGATGCCCGTGCCGATCGTGACCGAGCAGCTCGATCCGGGCGGCGTCAGCTGCACGATGCGGAACCCGGGTGACGGCGAGTCGTCGACGTCGACGTGGAACCCGCACCGCTCCGCGTAGAACTCCTTCGCACGATCGACGTCGCTCACGGGCACGACGACGACCTCGAGCTTCATCTCCATGTGCGCTCCTCGCTCCGTCAACCGACGGTCGTCAGGCGCCCGAGGAGCTCGTCGAGCTGCTCGAAGCCCTCTCGAACGCCGTCAGCCATGCCGGCGCCGACCATCGCGTCGCGGGCTTCGACCGACTGGAACACCGACTGCATGTGGATGACGGTGCGCCCGTCGAGATCCTCGAGTCGCGCGGTGTCGAGCGACACGTGACCCGGCGCACCCTCGAACTCGAACGTCTGCACCATCTGATCGGGCGTGGGGTCGCCGTGGTACACGCCGTGGAACCCGTACTCGGTGCCGTCCTCGTCGCGGTGCACGTACCGCCAGCGGCCGCCATCGCGCGCCTCGAAGCGGTCGATCTCCATCTCGAGACGCCGAGGTCCGAGCCACTGCTTCAGCAGGTCGGGTTCGACGAACGCTCGGAACACGAGATCGCGGGGAGCCGCGACCTCGCGCGTCATCGTCACCTGCGGGAGTCCTTCGGGTGCGTCGATCTTCAGTTCGGTCATGTCGTGCTCCTTCCCTCGTCGGGTTCGGATCGCTCGGCTCCGTCGTGGCGCTGCAGCGCCTCGAGCAGGTCGTCGAGCCGCTCGAAGCTCTCCTCCCAGAACTCGCGGTAGCTCGCGAGCCACGTCAGCGCTTCCTTGAGTGGCTCGGGTTCGAGCTTGCTCAGCCGCGCCGTCGCCCGGCGGGTGCGCGAGATCAGGCCGGCGTGCTCGAGGACCTTCAGGTGCCGCGAGATCGCTGGCTGGGAGATCGTGAATGGTCGCACCAGCTCGTTGACGGTCGCCTCGCCCCGGGTCAGACGGACGAGGATCGCCCGCCGCGTCGGATCGGCCAACGCGGCGAACACCGCGTCGAGGTCCGGGTCGTGCGGCCCGCGTCGCTGGAGCTCGAGAGCGGTCGACATATTCATAACTCGATGGTTATAAAACGAGCGACGAGGCCCTGTCAAACGTGGCGGGGGTCACGGGGACCGGAACGTAACCGTTCTGTTACGGTACTTCGATGGCCGATCTCGCTGGTGCGGGTGATCCCTTCGACGCGCTCGGCGACCCGAACCGCCGCGCGATCGTGGAGCTCCTGCGCGACGGTGATCGTTCCGTCGGCGACCTGGCTCGCGACCTTCCCATCAGCCGTCCGGCCGTCTCGAGGCATCTGCGACTCCTGAAGGAAGCCGGGCTCGTCACGGATCGGGCCGAGGGGACGCGTCGCCTGTACCGCCTCCACGACGAAGGCGTCGAGGCGGTCCGGTCCTACGTCGAGCAGGTGTGGGGCGACGCGGCGGCGCGCTTCCGGATCGCGGCGGAGAACACGGCACCGACGGAGCGACGCGGTTGATCGAACCGATCTCGCGCGAGTTCCTGGTGGGATGCGAGCCGGCGCACGCCTTCGACGTGTGGACGTCGCGCACCACGACGTGGTGGCCGGTGAGTCACACCGTCTCGGCGGAGCCCGGACTCGAGGTGGCGTTCGAGCCGCGGGTCGGAGGGCGCGTCTTCGAGCGCACGCCCGCGGGTGAGGAGCACACGTGGGGCGAGATCGTCGCGTGGGAGCCGCCGTCGCGTCTGGCATACCTGTGGCACATCCGACGCGATCGCAGCGACGCGACCGACGTCGAGATCACGTTCGAGCCGCACGACGGCGGAACGCTCGTCCGGATCGTCCACACGGGCTGGGAGCGTCTCGGCGACGGCGCCGCCTGGCGCGAACGGAACGTCGGCGGCTGGGACGGCGTCCTGCCCGCCTACCGCGAGGCTTGCGAGACGGCGCGAGCTTCCTGACACGAAGGAGCAGCGATGGCGACGAAGGGCGACGGAACGCCGGACGACCCGTGGGTCCTCGAAACGCCGAGCGGCGGTTCGGAGTACACGGTCTACCGCGACGAGGCGGCGGATCCGCCCGCGCTCGTGTGCCAGGTCGGCACCACGAAGCTCAGCTACCACCTGCGCTGCATCGAGGACCTCCACGCGATGCTGAAGGACCACGGCGACTGGATGCCGCTCGGCAACGCCGACGAGCAGAAGCCGGCCAAGGAAGGAACCGTCGAGGCGTGGGCGCGCTCGGCCGACAACCCGGTCGGCGGCTGGTACGGCCTGCGGAAGGGCTACCGCGGCCGGTTCGGGAACTACGTGCCGCCGGTCTTGGAGGCGTTGGGACTCGCCGAGGTCGAGCACCAGCCCAGGAACAACCGCATGCGCGCCCTGTAGGGAGCCTGCGCCGCGCGGGCCGCCTGACGGGGCCTCACCCGACGTCCACGACGACGGCATGCCACCCCGTCGCGCCGTCCGGGAACGGTGGCGTGCGCTCCTCGGGCTGCGTCACGCCGTCGCCGTCGGTGGCCCTGACCTCGAGCGTGTGGGTTCCGGGGATCGCCTCCCACCGCCACACCCACTGCCGCCACGTGTCGACGTTCGGAACGTCCGCAAGTTCCGCGATCTGCCAGTCGCCGTCGTCGACGCGGACCTCGACGCGCTCGATCCCGCGGTGCTGCGCCCACGCCACCCCCGCGACGGCGACCTGACCGGCGGCGACGTCCGCCCGCGGACGCGGCGTGTCGATCCGCGACATCGTCTTGGCGGGCCCCGGATCCTCCGTCCACCCGCGCTCCACCCAGTACGCGTCGAACGCCTGGAACGTCGTGGCCTCGAGGTCGACGATCCACTTCGTCGCGCTCACGTAGCCGTACAGGCCCGGCACGATCATCCGCACGGGGAAGCCGTGCTCGATCGGGAGCGGCTCGCCGTTCATCGCGACGGCGAGCATCGCCTCGCGTCCGTCCATCACCGCCGCGGTCGGTGTGCCGATCGTCATGCCGTCGGCTGAGCGCGAGACGAGCTGGTCCGCGCCGTCGTGCACACCGGCCTTTTCGAGCAGCGGCCCGAGCAGGGCGCCGGTCCATCGAGCGTTTCCCGCGTACGGACCGCCGACCTCGTTCGAGACGCACGACAGCGTGACGTCGTGCTCGACGAGGTCCATCGCGAGGAGCTCCTCGTACCCGATCTCGCGCGGCCGGTCGACCATCCCGTGGATCCGCAGGGACCACGTGTCGCTGCGAACCTGCGGCGGGAACAGCGCCGTGTCGACGCGGTAGAAGTCGCGGTTCGGTGTGACGAACGGCGTCAGATCGTCGAGGCCGAGCTCGACGCCCGCGGGCAGCGGCGGCGCCGGATCGGCGGCCGTCGGGATCCTCACCGCGGCGCGGGACGACACCGCCGCGAACCGACGTTCCGAGAGCGCGGCGCCGGCGAGGCCTCCCGCGACCGCCACCCCGCCGAGCGTCACGGCTCCACGGACGAACGTGCGGCGGTCGAAGGCATAAGGCGGCGCCGACGACGGGACGGCCGGCGCGGGTGACGCCGGTCCTCGCGCTCGCAACAGCCACCGGAACGCCCAGATCCCCGCGCCGACCGCGACGACGGACGGCAGGGCCCACGTCGCCGTCGCGTTCGGTCGCGTGAGCGCCGCCGCGCCTCCGACCGCGCCGAGCGCGACGAGGAACCCGACGCCGACGGCCGGCCGGCGGAGCGATGCGATGCCGACGACGGCCGCGATCGCGCCGATGACCACGACGATCCCGACGATCAGCGCCACCTTGTCCTGCTCGCCGAACGTCTCGATCGCGAATGACTTCAGCCACTCGGGGGTGAGATCGATCGCGGCCCTGGCGACGGCGACGATGGGGGAGCTGTCGGGCGCGACGAACGCGGCGACGACCTGGCCCGCGGCGAGCGCGACCCCGGCGACGACGAGTCCGAGCACGGCGCCGACCCACCGTGGCGGGGCGGCGTCGGAGCGCGCTGGATCCATGCCCGATCGTTCCATGTCTCAGGTTCGGTCGCCGGCGGCCGCCGGATCGTTGCAACCGTCGAGACCCCGCCGGGTCGTTCGCGTACGGTCGTCGGGACACGAGGAGGAACGAGACGTTGGAAGACCGTC
>DATHTO010000039.1:0-44638 GCA_035463115.1 Actinomycetota bacterium
CGCCGGGAGCGGAGAGGTCCTGATGTTCGCGTGGGCGAACCGGGAGTCGCTCGAACGGTCGCTCGCGGAAGGCCGGATGGTCTACTGGTCGCGCTCGCGTCAGGAGCTCTGGCGCAAGGGCGACACGAGCGGCCACGTCCAACACTGGGAGGAGCTCCGCGTCGACTGCGACGAGGACGTCATCCTCGCGAGGGTCCACCAGGAAGGCGCCGCCTGCCACACCGGCGAACGGAGCTGCTTCTTCCGGGAGCTGCAGCAGGGTACGTGAGGGCGCCGCGGCGGGTTCCGCCGCCGCAACACGGCGCGCCCAGCCACCCGGGCGCGCGACGGGCACGGACGACGGATGGCTACACTCCTCGCCGTGCTGAAGCTCGTCATCCCGAAGGGGTCGCTCGAAGCGCAGACGTTCCGTCTGTTGGAGGAGGCGGACCTGAAGGTGCGCCGTGGGAGCGATCGCGACTACCACGGCACGGTCGACGACGAGCGGATCGAGCGCGTCTCGATCCTGCGGCCGCAGGAGATCCCGCTCTACGTGCAGGACGGCCTGTTCGACGTCGGCATCACCGGGCAGGACTGGATCGCCGAGACCGGAGCCGACGTCGAGGTCCTCACGAGCCTCCGGTACGCCAAGACGGGAACGGGGCACGGCACGAACGTCGTGCTCGCGGTGCCGACGGGCCACCCGGCGAACTCGGCGAGCGAGATGCCCCCGGGCACGAGGATCTCCACGGAGTTCGTCCAGCTGACCGAGAAGTACTTCGCCGACCTCGGCATCGACGTCCGCGTGAGCTGGTCCTACGGCGCGACCGAAGCCAAGGTGCCCGAGATCGTCGACGCGATCGTCGACGTCACCGAGACCGGGAGCACGCTCCGCGCGCACGGGATGAAGATCATCGCGACGCTGCTCACGAGCGATCCGGTGCTCGTCGCGAACCGGACGTCGGCCGCCGACGCCACGAAGCGCGCCGCGATGGACGACATCACCACGTTGCTGCTCGGTGCGCTCCGCGCCCAGGGCAAGGTGATGATCAAGCTGAACGTCGCGCCCGACCGGCTCGACGAGGTGCTCGCGATCCTCCCGGCGATGAAGTCGCCCACCGTGTCGCAGCTCTCCGACGGCGGGTACGCGATCGAGACGGTGGCCGAGAAGCGAGGCGTCAACCGGCTGATCCCGGAGCTGAAGGCCGCCGGCGCGAGCGACATCCTCGAGCTCCCGATCTCGAAGATCGTTCCCTGAGACCGGCGCACGCGCCGCCCGAGACGGTCGGGCAGCGCCACCGGGAGACGGGCGGGCACGCGCCGCCGGACCGGTGGTCACGCCGCCGACCTGTGGCCGATTGACAGGGGCGCAGCACCTCTGGCACGATGCGAGCCTATGGCTGAACGGTCGTTCAAACCGGCACCGCAGCCGCTGACGCCCGCGTACGTAGCGGGACCCTAGCGGCAGACGCGACCGCGTCCGCCCGACGACCTCTCCGGCATCCCGCCAGGGGGGTCGTTCTCGTTCCCACCGTCGTTGGCGCATCGACGAAAGGCACGCAGATGAGCGTTCAGGAGCAGATCCGAACCGAAGCCCGGGCCCTCGAGGAACGCTGGGCCAGCGACCCCCGGTGGACGGGGATCGAACGGTCCTACACGGCCGAGGACGTCGTCCGGCTGCGAGGGAAGGCCCGCGTGGAGCGCTCGCTCGCCCGCCGCGGCGCGGAGCGCCTCTGGGAGCTCGTGCGAAGCGAGGACTACGTCGCCGCCCTCGGAACGCTCACCGGAGGACAGGCCGTCGAGGCCGTCAAGGCGGGTCTCAAGGCGATCTACCTCTCGGGCTGGCAGGTCGCGGCCGACGCGAACGTGGCCGGCGAGACGTACCCCGACCAGTCGCTCTATCCCGCGAACAGCGTCCCCGCGGTCGTCGAGCGCCTGAACAACGCGCTCGTCCGCGCCGACCAGATCGCGTGGGCCGAGGGCAAGGACGCGGAGTACGTCGTTCCGATCGTCGCCGACGCCGAGGCCGGCTTCGGCGGGAGCCTGAACGCGTTCGAGCTCATGAAGGGCATGATCGAGGCCGGCGCCGCCGCGGTCCACTTCGAGGACCAGCTCGCGAGCGAGAAGAAGTGCGGCCACCTCGGCGGCAAGGTCCTCGTGCCGACGAGCGGGTTCGTCCGCACGCTGACGGCCGCGCGCCTGGCCGCCGACGTGCTCGACGTTCCGACCCTGGTGATCGCCCGCACCGACGCGCTCGCCGCCGACCTGCTGACGAGCGACGTCGACGAGCGGGACCGCGAGCGGACGACCGGTGACCGCACCGCAGAGGGGTTCTACCGGGTGCGCCCGGGCATCGACGCCGCGATCGCGCGCGGCCTGGCCTACGCGCCGTACGCCGACATGCTGTGGTGCGAGACGTCGACGCCGGACCTCGACGAGGCTCGCCGGTTCGCCGACGAGATCCACGCCGCGTTCCCGGGCAAGCTCCTCGCCTACAACTGCTCGCCCTCGTTCAACTGGAAGAAGCACCTCGACGACGCCACGATCGCCCGCTTCCAGAAGGAGCTCGGCACGATGGGGTACAAGTTCCAGTTCATCACCCTCGCGGGGTTCCACGCGCTGAACGCCTCGATGTTCGACCTCGCGAAGGGCTACGCGAGCGAGGGCATGACGGCCTACGTGCGTCTCCAGGAGCACGAGTTCGCCCTCGAGGAGGAGGGCTACACCGCCGTCAAGCACCAGTCGGAGGTCGGAACGGGCTACTTCGATCTCGTGTCGACGACGATCAGCGGAGGCGCGAGCTCGACGCTCGCGCTGCAAGGCTCGACCGAGGAGGCGCAGTTCTCGGACGAGCGTCCGAACTGAGCCGGACTAGAAGCCGGGCGGTCGAGGGACGCAAGCTCGACCGGCCTTCGCGTCCATCCTCGACCGGACCTCGGCGAACCGGCGATCGCCCGCGCGGTTCCGGAGTTCGTAGGGGTCATGTCGGATCGCATACAGCTCCTCATGACCCGTCGCGTAGGACACGTACAGGAAGCGGCGGGTCAGGAAACCGCAGTACGCCGGTCGCGCGAAGGAGATCCCGTCACCGTCGCGCTCGAGCGAACGCGCGGCCGTGAGCGGGATACCGCCGGTTCGTCCCCGTCGGCGGAGCAGCGATCGCCCGTCCACCCCGGCCGGGCGGATCCCCGCGACCCGGGCGATGGTGACGGGCACATCGACGTTCGCGGCGAGCCGAGGATCGCGCACGCCCGCCGCGATCCGCCCATCCCATCGGACGACGAGCGGCACACGCATCTGCGCGTCGTACGGGACGAACTTGTCCCCGACGGGGATGCGGTGCTCGCCCCATGATGAGCCGTTGTCGGACACGAAGACGATCAACGTGTCCCGGAGACGACCAACACGATCCAGCGTGCGGATGATGCGGCGAACGCCGTCGTCGACCGCTTGGAGCGACTCGAAGACCCCCTGTCGCTTCTTCGCGATCCGCTTCGTGCTGACCCTCCCGAGATCCTGGATCCATGGCGGCTTGTCCGTCACGTCGCTCTCGTTGACGTGCGGCGGGTCGTAGGGGGGAAGATCCGCGCCGAGGCCCTCGTGGCGTCGAGCAGGAACCGACGGCCCGTGTGGAGCGAACGGCGTGAAGTACATCAGTAGCGGCTTCTTCGGGGGCGTCCGCCGGATGGACCTCACCGCGAGATCGGAGAGGACGTCGGTCGAGTAGTCGGCCGGGCGCGATCCGTGTTCGGTCACGGACCCGTCGGTGTGACCGAGGCGGTAGTCGTAGTAGGACCCGTTGTTCCCGAGGAACGTGTGCCAGCGGTCCCATCCCGCGGGGACGTACCCGATCGGCGCCTCGTCGAAGTGGTTCATGTACTTGCCCACGAGGATCGTGCGGTAGGACGCCGTCAGCCACGTCGCGACGGTTCGTTCCTCGTTGCCGAACGCTGCGAACGCCGGCCACCCACCGATCGGTGTCCCGTCGATGGATCCGCCGTTCGCCCACACGCGGGTCTCCTGGGCGTACCGACCCGTGAACAACGATGCCCTGGACGGACAGCATGTTGGCGTCGGAGCGAACGCGTTCGTGAAGGTCGTCCCTCGCCGGACGAGTTCTCGACGGATCGTTGGCAGCCAGCCGATCGTCCCGGCGTGCTGGTCGTCGGTGACGATGACGACGATGTTCGGCGTCCGGGCCGCCAGGGCGGGTGAGGTTCCGGTCGCCACGACGCAGAGCAGGAGTGCCGCAGCGGTACCGACGAACGGCAACGCGAACCGCGCGTGAGTCTGCCGCATGCGGGACGCGATGCTACGGGGTGCAACACCAGCACGCAACCGCGGTGGAGGCGTCGGCGGATGACACCCCACCACGATCGAGGTGGCAGACGCTCGCTACGATGGCCTCCGCGATGGTCCATCCGTTCCGAGACGCGTTGCTGTGGGCCTCGACCAACCGGGTCCTCGCTCAACGTCTCCCGAGGATCCGGGCGGTTCAGGCAACGGTTCGTCGCTTCATGCCTGGCGAAAGCAGCAGCGACGCCTTGCGTGCCGCTGAGGACCTGCGCGGCCACGGCGTCGCTTCGGCGTTCACGATGTTGGGAGAGGCGATCCGCGACGTCCATCACGCTGAAGCGGTCGTCGAGCTCTACCTCGACCTGCTCGACGAGATCGCGGCTCGGGGACTCGACGCGGAGATCTCGGTGAAGCCGACGCACCTGGGGTACGACCTCGACCCGAGCGTGGCAGCCGCGAGCCTGACCCGGCTGGCCGAACGGGCGAGCCAGCGCTCCACGCGGGTGTGGCTCGACATGGAATCGAGCGACTACGTCGACGGCACGATCGCGCTGTACCGCGAGCTCTTGGACCGCTTCCCCGACTCCGGGATCTGCCTCCAGGCGTACCTCCACCGGACGCCTCAGGATGTCGCCGACCTCCTCCCCCTCGGCGCATCGATCAGGTTCGTCAAAGGTGCGTACCGCGAGCCGGCGCACGTCGCGATCCAGGACCGTCGGCGCATCTCCACGGCGTTCCGGCAGCTCGCGCTCGCAGCGGCGCGCGCCCGCGACGGGGCTCGCGGGAAGCTCGTGCTCGGCACGCATGACGTCACCCTGCTGCGTGAGATCGACGATGGTCTGAGGGCTCGAGGAGGATCTCGGGACGACGTGGAGATCGAGATGCTCTTCGGTATCCGATCCGCCGACCAGATCGCGCTCGCGCGGGAGGGGTTCCGCGTCCGGACGTTGATCGCGTACGGCACGCACTGGTACCCCTGGTTCATGCGTCGGCTCGCCGAACGGCCCGCGAACGTCCTGTTCGCGATCCGCAACCTGATCGCGCGACGGACCCCCCCGTAGACTTGCCCGGCATGGCGAAGCTGCACGGTGCGATCGCGGCCGCCGTCACGCCGCTGCGCGACGCCGGCCTCCACCTCGACGAACCGAGCGCGGAACGTCTCGTCCGGTTCCTGGCGGACGGTGGCGTCGACGGGACGCTCGTCGCGGGCACCACGGGCGAGGGCGTCCTGCTCTCGGTTCCGGAACGGATGCGCCTGACGGAGCTCTTCGTCGACGCCCGGCCCGACGGCTTCTCCGTCGCCGTGCACGCCGGCGCTCAGACGACGACCGACACGGTCGCCCTCGCTGCGCATGCGCAGGAGCACGGTGCCGATGCCGTCGCCGTCATCGCGCCGCCGTACTTCCCGCTCGACGGGGACGAGCTGTTCGCGCATCTGCGCGGAGCAGCGAGCGCGGCCGACCCTCTCCCGTTCTACGTGTACGAGTTCGCGGGTCGCAGCGGCTACGCGATCCCCGTCGAGGTGATCCATCGGCTGCGCGCGTCGTCGCCGAACCTCGCGGGGCTCAAGGTCTCCGACACGCCGTTCACGGCGGTCGAGCCGTACCTGATCCCGGGCCTCGACGTCTTCATCGGTTCGGAGCCGCTCGTGCTCGAGGGCATGCGGCGGGGTGCCGCCGGGAGCGTCAGCGGCCTCGCGACGGCGTGGCCGGACATGGTCGCCGCGCTGGTGCACGACAGAGACGACGCCGCGCACGCCGACGTGTGCGCGCTCCGAGATGCACTCGCGGGTCTGCCGTTCCATGCCGCGCTGAAGACGGTCCTGGTCGAACGCGGCATCTTGGGGCAGGCCGACGTCCGCGCACCGCTGCGCGGTCTGACGCCGGACGAGTCAAGAAGCGTGGCCAGGATGCGTTGATGCTCAGTACCTGAGCTCCTCCGGCCAGAGTGGAGGAAGGTTCTGAGCGCAATGCCTTCGCGCGAACATGCGCATGCGTTCGCCAGCCGCACTGAGGGAACCGTTCTGGAGTTCCGACGGATCCCGTCGCAGGTTGTAGTACTCGCGCTCACCTGTCGCATACATCACGAACTTGCGTGTCGCGGTGCGCACTCCGCAGTACGCACGCCCGAGGCCGAGCCCTTCGAGCACGAGGAACCGCCGCGTGGGGTCCAGCAGGGATATCGAATCGGGCGCATCCATCGCCACCGCGGCGGCGTCCATGATCGTCGCCGCCACGTCGATGTTGCCGACGAGGGTCTCCACGCGTCCCGGCGGCAATCCGTTCCAGTGCACTCGAAGCGGAACCTTGATAGCGCCTTCGTACGGCACACCTTTGCTCATCCAACGATGTTCGCCGGTCGCGAAGCCGTTATCGCTCATGAACACCACCAGCGTGTTGGCGAGACCTGGATCTCGCTGCTCCTGCGCGGTGAGGACGCGGTCGATCCCGCGGTCGACACCGAAGAGCGTGCGCGCCGTCTGCCGCCGCCATCGCTGCAGCACCCGCACAGGGATGTACCCGCGTCGCTGGATGAACGATGGCTTGTCCTCCACGCTCGATTCGTTCACTGCCCGGGACAACGGCGGGAGCGCTACCGGGGCGTCGCGGTCGCGAACCTGCGGCACGGGAGGGATCAGCCCCGCACGCCCGTGAGGCGCCGGGTAGGCGAGCTGGAGGAAGAGCGGGCGGCGATCCTCCGACGCGATGAACCCGATCGCTTCGTCGGTCAGGACGCGTGTGGAATGCTCCGCGGGCTCGTCCCCGTGTTCCTCGGTGAGGTATCCACCTCCCCGCTGGCCAACCAGCGTGTAGTCGTAATAGGGACCGAGGGATCCCTCCGTCAGTTCATCACTGCCGACGGTCGCGATGAACCGATCCCAGCCATCAGGCAGGTCCTCGATCGACCTCGGCTCGAATCGGTTCAGGAACTTGCCGACGTGGGCGGTTCGGTAGCCGGCTGCCTGCATGAGGTACGCCATGCTCCTTCCATCGAGGTCCAGCGCGGTGTACCTCGGCCATCCCCCCAATCGCTGAAGTGCCGACCCGTCACGGCCTTGACCGTTCGTCCAGACACCGTGCACGTGGGAGTACGTCCCCGTCATGATCGACGTGCGGGATGGGCAGCATGAGGGGTTGGACACGATCGCATTCACGTACGTCGTCCGCAGCCATGCACGCGTGCGAGGCATGTACCTCATCGTGTCCGCCCGTTGATCGTCCGTAACGATGAGGATGATGTCCGGGCGACCCTCGGCGGCGGCGCGATGCGACTCGACCGCCGAGAGGGTTGTCGCGACGACCACCCACATCACGGTCGAACGGATCACGGTCCGAAGGGCGGGTCGGCGCACGGGTTGCGCTACAGGCTAACGACCAGCGGGGGGCGTGTCGAACGTCTTGGCATTCAGTCGCGGTGCAGGTGCCGCCAGGCGCCGTAGCCACCGCGCAGGTGCACCACCGGGCCGATCCCGCGACGCTCGAGGATCGACGTCGCCGACGTCGAGCGCTGCCCGGATGCGCAGTACACGAGCAGCGGCCTGCCCGGCGGCAGGTCTTCCGAGCGTCGCTCGAGCGAACCGAGCGGAACGTGCGTCGCGCCCGCGACGTGACCGAGCTCGAACTCGTCCTCCTCCCGGACGTCGACGGGATGCGCTCCCATCTCGAGCCACGGGACCGCGTCGTTCGGGCCGATCGACGGCGTCGACCGGATCGGCATGTTCTCGTCGATCCACGCCTCGAGGCCGCCGCAGAGCCACCCGGCGAACGACTCGTAGCCGACGAGCAGGCTCGACTCGACGATCGCCGCGAGATCGGTCTCGTCCGCGACGAACAGCAGCCGGGCGTCGCCCGGCACCAGCCATCCGAGCCACGTCGGGTACGACTCACGGAACGGGATCGCGATCGACCCCTCGATGTGAGCTCCTCCGTAGGCGTCGACGTGGCGCGCGTCGACGACGATCACGCCGGGCTCTCGCCGGACGCGGTCGAACGCGAGCGGGTCGAGCGGTGGCGGCGGCGCGACGGTCTCGCGGGGACGCGGGCCCGCGCGGTTCACATCTCGCATCCGCTCGAAGTAGGTCGGGATCGACGGGAACGTCGTCGGCCACCACGCCGCGAACGCGTCGGCGTCGCCCGGGAACCGCAGGATCGGGTTCGAGCGGCGCTCGGTTCCGAGGGTGGACACGTGGGGACCGCCGCCGCCCGCCGAGCAGAACGAGCCGCCGCCGTGCGTCGGATACAGCATCGTCGCATCCGGCAGGTCCTCGAACGCCTCGCGCACCGACCGGAACTGCTCCCGCGTGAGTCGGTCGGTCGCGTCCGGCGACACGAGATCCGTCCGCGCGGCGCCACCCGCGATCAACGCGCCGCCGCTGAAGAGCGCGACGTCGGCGTCGCGACCGTCGACCCGGGCGACGTACGACACGTGCTCCGGCGAATGGCCGGGCGTCGCACGCACCTCGAGCTCGACGTCGGCGATGGCGAGGCGCTCTCCCGGGATCGCCCTGCGATGGTCGAACCCGACGCCGGCGCCGGACGGAACCACGACCTCGGCGCCGGTCGCCCGCGCGACGTCGAGCGATCCGCTCACGAAGTCGGCGTGCAGGTGCGTGTCGAGCACGCCGACGATCTCGACACCGAGGTCCTCGGCACGTCGCAGGTACCGGGCGATCCGGCGGTCGGGGTCGATCAGCACCGCCTTGCCCGTCGCGACGCCGAGCAGGTACGAGCCGTTGCCGAGACCCTCGTCGAGGAACGGTTCGACGATCACGCAGACGAGCGTGCCACGGTGCCGGGTTCCCGTCATCCGCGGCGCGGCGGCAGCCCACCGGGCGCGGCCGTCCATGACCCGAACGTTCTGCCGGGCGCGCGGTTGACACGTTCCGGCGGCCGCGCCTACGGTTTGCACCTGCAATTCCGACCCGAGGGATGGGCATTCGGCGATGATCC
Organism: Actinomycetota bacterium; assembly: GCA_035463115.1. GTDB lineage: Bacteria > Actinomycetota > UBA4738 > UBA4738 > HRBIN12 > BPGL01. Next base: position 9,225 of record DATHTO010000039.1, read on the forward strand.
GCACGCGCACGGCCGGAGAGGTGGGAGCGATGATCCCGTCCCGCCTGTGCTGTCGCCTCGCGGCGGCGCGCACCGGCGCGCCTCCGCGGGCGCGCTGACGCCTGCCGTTCCACCGCTTCCCGCCGCCTCCCGCCGCCGTCCCGGCGGCGCCGCAGCTTCCCGAGGGACCCATGACCGACCGCCCCGTCGTCGCATCCGATCGCGACGCTCGACCTGTCCGCCGCCCACGGCCGCGAGGCGAGGGTCAGTGGGCGCTCGGCTACCGCGAGCCCCTGAACGCGGCGGAGCAGGCCAAGAAGGAGGGCGCGCCGCTCGAGGTGCGTGAGCGGATCGACCGGATCTTCGCGCCGGGCGGCTTCCGGTCGATCTCGAAGCAGGACCTGCGGAACCGCATGCGCTGGTGGGGCCTCTACACCCAGCGCAAGCAAGGCGTGCCGGGCGACCGCACCGGCAGCGCCGAGCCCGAGGAGCTCGAGGACGAGTTCTTCATGTGGCGGATCCGCATCGACGGCGGCCGCCTCACGACCGAGCAGCTCCGGGCGATCGCGTACGCGAGCGAGTCGTTCGGGCGCGACGTCGCCGACATCACCGACCGCCAGAACGTCCAGCTCCATTGGATCCGGATCGAGGACGTGCCGCACCTGTTCGAGCGCGTCGAGTCGGTCGGCCTCACGAGCGTCGATGCCTGCGGCGACACGCCGCGGGTGATCCTCGGATGCCCGCTCGCCGGCGTGGCCGCCGACGAGGTGCTCGACGCCACGCCGGCGATCCGCGCGGTCCGCGATCGGTACATCGGCGACCCCGAGGTCCAGAACCTCCCACGGAAGTACAAGACCTCGATCAGCGGCTGCCCGCACGGCTGCACGAACCCCGAGATCAACGACGTGTCGCTCCAGGGGGTCGTCCATCCGTCGCTCGGGCCCGGGTACGACCTGTGGGTCGGTGGCGGACTCTCGACGAACCCGATGTTCGCGAAGCGCCTCGGAGCGTTCGTTCCGCCGGACCGCGTCGAAGAGGTCTGGTTCGGCGTCACGACGTTGTTCCGCGAGTACGGCTACCGGCGGTCGCGGAACCATTCCCGGCTGAAGTTCCTCGTGAAGGACTGGGGAGCCGAGAAGGTCCGCGAGGTGCTCGAGACGGAGTTCCTCTCGTCGCCGCTGCCCGATGGGCCACCCGCGATCGTGGCCCCGATGGCGACGCGGAACCACGTCGGCGTGCAGGCGCAGGCCGACGGCAACGTGTCCGTCGGCTTCGCCACGCGGGCGGGACGCATCAGCGGCCATCAGCTGCGGCTCGTCGCCCACCTCGCCGACCGCTACGGCGCCGGCGACGTCGCGTTGACCGCTCAGCAGCAGGTCGTCGTGACCGGCGTGGAGCCGTCGGTCGCCGACGAGCTCGTCGAGCGGCTCGAGGCGCTCGACCTGCTCGTCGCGCCGAGCGCGTTCCGGAAGGGCACGATGGCGTGCACCGGGATCGAGTTCTGCAAGCTCGCGATCGGCGAGACGAAGGGCCGGGCGCAGTGGCTCACCGCCGAGCTCGAGCGGCGCCTCCCGACGTTCGACGAAGAGATCCGGCTCCACGTGAACGGCTGCCCGAACTCGTGCGCCCGGTTCCAGGTCGCCGACATCGGCCTGATGGCCGCCCTCCGCCAGCGCCCCGACGGAACGAGGTCCGACGCGTTCCTCGTGCACCTGGGCGGCGCGATGGCCGGCGCGGACGGCTCAGGCGCGGACGGCTCCGGCGCGAACGGTCTTCCCGGCGACGCGTCGGGCAGCGCGCTCGGGCGGAAGGTGAAGGGCGTGAAGATCTACGCCGAGGACGCTGCCGACTACCTCGAGCTGCTGCTGCGCCGGTACCTCCAGCGGCGATCCGACGGCGACACGTTCGCGTCGTTCATCGCGGGCCTCGACGCCGACGGGCTCGCTCGGTTCGCGGCGCCGAAGGAGCCGACCGGGGTCCTGCGATGAGCACGCCGCGCGCGGTTCCGTTCTACTGCCCGTTCTGCGGCGAGCAGGACATCCGCCCGGCCGACGTCGTCGGCGACGCGAGCACCGACGCACCCGGTGGCGCCGCGCCGTGGCGGTGCGCCTCGTGCGACCGTACCTTCGCCCTCTCGTTGCTCGCGATCGGAGGGGAGCGCTGATGGCCGACCGCGATCCCGTCCAGCCGCTGCACGAGCCCGCGCTTCCGGTCTTCGACGAGGAGGCGTCGTGGGTGCACGACGCCGCGGAGCGGGTCGAACACGCGAACGCCGAAGAGCTCCTCGCGTGGGCGATCGAGACGTTCCATCCGAAGCTCGCGATCAGCGCCGCCGGCGGCGTCGACGGCATGGTCCTGATCGACATGGCCGCGCGCATCGCGCCGGACGTCCGCGTCTTCACGCTCGACACCGGCCGCTTGCCACCCGAGACGTACCAGCTGTTCGAGGACATCCGGGAGCGCTACGGGATCGAGGTGGAGTTCGAGCAGCCCGACGGCGAGGCCGTCTCGGAGCTCGTCACCGAGCACGGTCCGAACCTGATGTACACGTCGCTCGACCTGCGCCTCGCCTGCTGCAACGTCCGCAAGGTCGAGCCGCTGAAGCGCAAGCTCGCCACCCTCGACGCCTGGATCGCCGGGCTCCGCCGCGAGCAGTGGAAGAGCCGCCGGAACATCGCGAAGGTCGAACTCGACCGCGACCACGGCGGCATCGTGAAGCTGAACCCGCTGGCCGACTGGACGCTCGATCGCGTCTGGGGGTACGTACGGGAGAACGACGTTCCGTACCACGAGCTGTTCGACCACGGGTACACGTCGATCGGCTGCGCGCCGTGCACGCGCGCGGTGCTGCCTGGCGAGTCCGAGCGCGCCGGCCGCTGGTGGTGGGAGCAGGACACCGACAAGGAGTGCGGGATCCACTGCTCCGTCGGGCTGCTCGGATCGAGGTCCGACAGCGAGAAGGCCGCGGACAACGGCGCATCGGCGCTCACGGACCTCGTGCCGGTCGAAGGCGTGACGCAGCCGCTGCCGCGGAGCGCGGAACCCGCCTCCGAGGAGGTGGAGGCCTGATGCCGTTCGCCTATCCGGTCATGCTCGAGGTCGAGGGCAAGCGATGCGTCGTGATCGGCGACGACGCCGTCCACGAGGGCAAGGTCGACGGGCTGCTCGCCGCCGGCGCGACCGACGTGCTCGTGGTCGCCGAAGCGCCAGTGGGTCGGTTGGACGAGCTCGAGCGTATGGAGAGCGTGACCGTCGAACGCCGGTCGTGGCGGTGCAGCGACCTGAACGGAGCGTTCCTCGTGGTCGGGGCCTCGCGCGACGCCGGTGAGCGAGCGGCGATCGCCCGCGAGGCGCGCTGCCGGAACGCATTGGTCAATGTCGTTGACGATATCCCGAACTGCGACTTCGCCGCGCCGAGCGTGGTTCGACGTGGGGAGCTGCTGCTCGCGATCGGCACCGGCGGCGCGACCCCCGCGCTCGCGAAGAAGATCCGCGTCGAGCTGGAGGAGCGCTACGGACCCGAGTGGGGCGAGGTCGTCGGGATCCTCCGGGAGGTCCGGGACGAGACGACGCCGTCGCTGCCGTCGTTCCGAGAGCGCGCGGAACGGTGGTCCGCCGCGCTCGATCCCGACGAGGCAGCGGCGCTCGTCCGTGACGGTCGCGGGGCGGAACTCCGTTCCCTCCTGATCGAGCGACTCGTCGGCGACCGTCGAGAGGCGGAACAGCCGTGACCGGCCGCGTCGTGCTCGTCGGCGCCGGCCCCGGCGATCCCGAGCTCATCACGGTGAAGGGCGCGAAGGCGCTCGCGGATGCCGACGTCGTGGTCTACGACCGGCTCGTCGCTCCCGCGTTGCTCGATCTCGCTCCGACGGCCGCGGAACGCATCTACGTCGGCAAGGAGCCGTTCCGGAGCGCGTGGAAGCAGGACGAGATCTCGTCGTTGCTCGTGGAGCGAGCGTCGGGCGGGGCCGACGTCGTGCGGCTCAAGGGTGGCGATCCGTTCGTGTTCGGCCGCGGCGGCGAGGAGCTGCTGGCGTGCGTCGCGGCGGGCGTGCCGTGCGAGGTCGTTCCCGGCATCACGAGCGCGATCGCGGCGCCGGCGGCGGCCGGGATCCCGGTGACCCACCGCGGCGTCGCCCGGTCGTTCGCCGTCGTGACAGCATCGACGACGGGCACCGCGCACGCGGCCGACGCGGTCCCCGACCTCGCCGGGGTCGCGGGCGCGGTCGACACGCTCGTGCTGCTGATGGCCGCCGGGAAGCTCGCTGAGACCTGCGAGGCGTTGATCGCTGGAGGCCGGCCCGCGGAGGAACCGGCGGCGCTCGTCCAGTGGGCGACCACGCCGGACGAACGCACGATCGTCGGCACGCTCTCGGAACTCCCGGCGCTCGCGGCGGCCGCCAACGTCGGTCCGCCCGCGACGCTCATCGTCGGCGAGGTCGCGCGGATCCCGTCGGAAGCTCGTCGCCTCGCGACCGGCGTCGTCGCGCCGGCCTGACGGCGTCGAGGATCACTTCGGCGCGCGGGCTTCGGCCTCGTCGGCACGGCGCCATCGCTCGGCTGCGAGCTCCGTGTCGCCGCGGCGTTCCGAGACGCGGGCGAGGTGCCGCCAGGTCCAGCTGGCGAGCTGGCGTTCGCCGAGCTCCTCGGAGATCCTGATCGCCTCCTCGAGATCGCGTTCGGCCTCGTCGAGCCGGTCGAGCTCTCGGAACTCGATCCCCCGCGCCGCCAAGGCGTCGGCCATCTCCCATCGGACGCCGAGGTCCTCGAAGACCGCGATGCCGTGATCGAGGCACGGGATCGCGGCCGCGTGCTCGCCGCGGTCCGAGTGGATGCGGCCGGTCTGGACCGTCGCGACCGCTTCGCTGAACCGGTCGCCCATCGCCCGCGCGATCGCCCGCGCCCGCTCGATGAGCGCCGCTGCTTCGTCGAGCCGATCACCCATCTCGCCCAGGTCGATCGACAGCGACGTCAGGGCGCGGACCTGCGACCAGCGGTCGTCGTTGCGTTCGGCGAGCTCGAGCGCCCGACGCCAGATCCGCTCGGCCTCGGCGAAATCGTGCCGCGTCCACGGGACCCACCCGGCGAACAGCAGCGTCCGCGTGATCGCGTACGGCTCGTCGATCGCCTCGGCAGCGTCGAGCGAGCGTGAGAGCAGCTTCTCGGCGCCGTCGACGTCGGCGTGGACGTTGATCGCGATGTCGCCGAGGAACCGGAGCGCGAGCGCGAGCGTCCAGCCGTCGTCGATCCGCTCACCGACCTCCACGGCCTGCTCGAGGCGCTCGGTGGCGGCGCCGTACTCCCCGAGCCAGTAGTGAGACTCGCCCATGCCTCCGAGGGCGCGGGCCTCGGACACCCCCCACGTGGACGGATCCGGCGACAACGCGAGCGCGCGGGCGTACCGATCGAGCGCCGTGCCGTGCTCCATCCGCCGGCGTGCCCGATGACCCGCCTCGACGAGGGCGTCGAGCGCCCGGTCCGGGAGGGCGCGGGACCTCGGGTCGACGTCGATCGCCGCCTTCGCGGCCTCCTCGAGATGTTCGGCGGCCCAGGTGCGATGGCCGTCGCGCTCGAGCACGTCGGCCACGGCGGTGTGGAGGATCAGCCGTTGCCGCTTCGGCAGGCTCGCGTACGCGACGTCCCGCAGCACGGCGTGACGGAACCGCCAGCGTGGCGCACCGTCGTCGGCACGGTCGAACAGCTCCGCCTCCTCGAGCTCCTGGAAGCGCCGCTCCAGGTCGTCGACGTCGCCCAGCACGGCGCGTGCCTCGTCGAGGTCGAACGACACGAAGAACACCGAGGCGTTGCGCGCCACCGCGCGCGTCTCGGGCGGAAGCGCGTCGAGCCTGGCCGCGACCACCGCCTGCACGGTCGCCGGCACGACCGTCGGTGCCGGCGTGGGCCCGTCGGCGAGCAGCATGCCCGTCGTCTCGATGATGAAGAACGGGTTGCCGCCCGCACGCGAGGCGACGGATCCGGCGAGCGTGTCGTCGATCCGCTCACCGCCGGCGTGACGAACGAGGTCCTTCGCGTCGTCGAGGGCGAGCGGTCCGAGCGTGAGCGTGCGATGGCGAGGCACGTCGTCACCCCACCCGGGTCTCGCGTCGCGGAGGCCAGGTCGCGCGAGGACGACCAGCAGCAGCGGCCCGTCGACCGTGCGACCGAGGCGCTCGACGAGATCGAGCATCGCCGGCGCGAGCGCGTGCGCGTCCTCGACGACGAGGATCACCGGGCCGTCGGCGGCCAACCGCTCGACGATCCGCGCGGTGCCCGCGTTCACGTCGTGCAGGAAGGTGGGGTCGGCCCGCGGAGGTCCGCCGTCGGCGACGCCCAGCAGCATCGCGAGGCTCGCGACCATGCGCGGCACGTCCTCGGTCTGGCACGCGTCCTCGACGAGCGGGCGCAGCCGGACCGGCACGTCGGCGGCCGGCGTGTGGTCCTCGACCCCGGTCAGCTCGCGGAGGATCGAGGCCACGGGCGCGAACGTCTCGCTGCCGGCCGCGATCGTTCCTTGCGCCCGCAGCGCTCGCGCGTCGGAAGCGGCCGCCGCGATCAGCTCGTCGACGAGCCGCGACTTCCCCACGCCGGCCCCGCCGACCACGGTGATCGTCTCCGCCGCGCCCGACGCCTTGACCCGGTCGAAGGCAGCTCGGAGCTCGTCGAGCTCGGCGGCCCGCCCGACGAACGGGATCGTCCGGCGGACGGACCTCGTGGTGAGGCGCTCGACCGGGTACGCGTCGAGCGGCTCGAGGAACCCCTTCGCCTCGACGTGGCGTGCCGCGCCGTACTCGACCGCAGCCGCCGTCAGCTGATGCGCGATCTCGCCGACGAGGAGCTCGCCGGGAGCCGCGGCTGCCTGGAGGCGGGCCGCGGCGTTCACGACGGGACCGGTCACGAGGAGCTGTGCCGCCGGCCCGCCGCCCGTGGCGGCCTCACCCGACTCGACGCCGACCCGGACCTCGAGGGTTCCGTCGAGGCCGAGTTCCTCGTCGAGCCGGTGGACGCGATCGCGGATCGCGAGCCCCGCGCGCACGGCGCGCAGGGCGTCGTCCTCCGACGTCCGTTGGGCGCCGAAGACCGCCATGACCGCGTCGCCGATGAACTTCTCGGGCAGGCCGCGGAGGTTCCGGAGCTCCTCGGATGCCACGTCGAAGAACCGCCCGAGGACCTCGCGGGCTCGTTCCGCGTCGAGCCGCTGCGCGAGGCCGGTCGAGTCGACGAGGTCCGCGAACAGCGTGGTGACGATCTTCCGCTCGTCGGTGGTGAGGGAGGTCACCCGAGAAGGATATGGCCGACGGGCGACGCGCTCGACCCGCTCCGGACGTCCGACCCGCGACGCCGCTCGAGCCGCTCACGACGGAGCGGCGAGCCCGCTACGCCGCCAGCCGCACGAGGTCTCGGAGGTCGTCGATCGCCGTGCCGGGCCAGTCCTCGGCATCAGGGCGGAGGGCGTCCTCGACCGGGAGCTCCGGATCGCGGATCAAGACGGCGGTCATGCCGACGGCTTCGGCGCCGCTGAGCTCGCCGTAGGCGCCGTCACCGCAGTAGAGGCATCGTTCGGGAGCGACGCCGAGGCCCCGAGCGGCCGCCAGGTAGATCGCGGCGTCGGGCTTGCGCAGGCCGCGCTCGCTCGAGAAGACCGCGACGTCGACGTACGCGGCCATGGGCGACGCGTGCCACATCGCCGGCGTGTCGGGGGCGCACATCGACACGAGGGCGATCGGATATCCGCGTGCCTTCAGCTCGTGGAGCGTCTCGACCGCGCCCGGCCGCGGGCGGAACTTCCGGGCGTAGAGCTCCGCGCGTGACACGAGCGCCTGCGCGATCGCGTCGTCGTCGGGCGCCGCCAGGCCGACGTCTCGACACAGCTGTCGGACGCCGGTCTCGATCGACGACCAGCCGCCGGTCTGGCGGGCCGGCGCCGATCGGGTCCACGCCTCGCGGAACCGATCCACGTCGGCCCCCAGCCGCAGCGCGATCGCGTCGACCGTCGCGAAGAACTCGTCGCGCCGGAACTCCGGCACGAGCGTGCCGAACAGATCGAACACGACGGCGTCGAACCGGCGGCCGGTCACCGGCGGGGACCCGTCGCTCAGCGGCGAACCTCCGCTCGGCGCTCGCGCCACTCCCGGTCGAGGATCCCGTACGCGACGAGGTCGAGGTACTCGCCGGTGTCGACGAGGCCGGCTTCGCGCAGGACGCCTTCCTCGGTGAAGCCGAGCCGTTCGGCGACCGCCCGCGATCGCACGTTCGACACCGCCGCCCGGATCAGCACCCGATGCAGCTCGAGCCGGTCGAACGCGAGATCGAGCATCGCCGCGCATGCCCTCGTGACGAGGCCGCGACCCTCGTACCGGGCGCCGAGCCAGTAGCCGATCTCTCCACCGTTCTCGAGGGGGTTCACCGACAGACCGATCGTGCCGGCGAGCGCGCCGTCGGTGAGCCAGATCCCGTTCGCCTCGCGATCGTGCTCCGAAGCGATCGAGCGCTCGACCCAGCGCCGCTGGTCGTCGACCGTCGCGGTGCCGTCGACCCAGGGCATCCATCGGCGCAGCCGCTCACGCTCGGCGTCGACCAGCGCGAACACGGTGGGCGCGTCGTCGAGGGTGAACGTGCGGACGAACGCGTCGTCGCCGAGCTCGAGGTAGATCGGGTCGCTCACGCCGTAGGGGTCAGGCCGACGCGCCGGTGCCCGCCTGCTTGGCGCGCTCCTCCTCGAGGAGCACCCGCCGCAGGACCTTGCCGATCAGCGTCTCGGGCAGCGACTCGCGGAACTCCCAGTCCTTCGGCACGCGGTACCCGGTGAGCCCGGACTTCGGGTCGCGGCAGAACGCATCGAGCTCCTCGGCCGTCACCGTCTCGCCCGGTCTCGGCACGACGAACGCCTTCACCCGCTCGCCCGTGTCGTCATCGGGGATCCCCACGACGCTCACCTTCAGCACCTTCGGATGGCGGAAGATCACGTCCTCGATCTCGGTCGGATACACGTTGAACCCCGAGACGAGGATCAGCTCCTTCATCCGGTCGACGATCCGGAAGTAGCCGTCGTCGTCCATGATCGCCACGTCGCCCGTGTGGAGCCATCCGTTGCGGATCGTCTCGGCGGTCGCGTCCGGACGGTTCCAGTAGCCGAGCATCACCTGGGGGCCGCGGATGCACAGCTCGCCGCGCTCCCCCGGCGCCAGCTCCTTGTCGGGATCCTCGAGCGACACGATCTTGCAGTCGGTGTCGGGAAGGGGGAGTCCGATCGAGCCCTCCTTCCGCTTGCCGAGCACGGGGTTCGCGTGCGTGACCGGCGATGCTTCGGTGAGGCCGTAGCCTTCGACGACCTGGGCGCCGCCGGTGACCTCTTCGAACCGCTTCGCCACGGCGAGCGGCAACGGCGACGCGCCCGACACGCACGCCCGGATCGACTTCAGGTCGTACTTCTGCGTCTCCGGCGCCTCGTTCAGCTGGATGTACAGCCGCGGCACGCCCGGGAAGATCGACGGCTTCTCGCGCTGGAGCTCCTTCAGCGTGAGCTTCAGATCGAAGCGCGGGAGCATCGCGACCTTCCAGCCGTGCAACAGCCCGAGGTTCATCGCCACGGTGCCGAACGAATGGAAGAACGGAAGGACGCACATGATGCCGTCGTCGCCGTCGCGGGCCTCGCTGAACAGCGCCCGTGCCTGGATCGCGTTCGAGACGAGGTTGAAGTGCGAGAGCATCGCGCCCTTCGAGTAGCCGGTCGTCCCACCCGTGTAGACGAAGGCGGCGGGATCGTGCCGCGGGTCGACCGCAGCGACCGGCGGGATCAGGTGCGACTGCCTCATCAGGTCCTTCCACCACCGGACGCGCTCGCTCGGACCGATCGGCGGCCACGGCTTGCCCTCGTGCTTCGCCTCCCGCTTGAACTTCAGGGGAGCGAGCACGTTCAGAGGGAACTTCATCGCGTCGGTGACCTTCGTCGCGATCACCTCGCGGATGCCGACCGCGTCCCGCACCTTGCCGAAGTTCTCGTAGACCTGGTCGAGCACGACCATGACCTGGATCCCGGCGTCGGCGAGCTGGTGCTCGAGCTCGCGCTGGGTGTACAGCGGGTTGTTGCCGACCGCGATCGCGCCGATCCGCTGACACGCGTACCAGGCGATCAGGTACTGGGGGCAGTTCGGCAGCAACAGGCCGACGCGGTCGCCCTGCTTCACGCCGAGCGCGACGAGGACCCCCGAGAACCGCTCGACGTCGTCGTGCAACTGCTTGTACGTGAGGCGCTTGCCGAAGAAGGCGGTCGCGGGGTGGTCGGGGAACTTCGCGGCCGCGTCTGCGAACATGCGGTAGATGGAGACCTCGGGGTAGGGCTCCTTCGTCTTCGGCACGTCGGACGGCCAGCTCGTGAACCAGGCGCGATGGTCCGTCATCCGCGCATCATAGGGGGTCCATGAGCACCGTCGCCGACACGCCGCGAACCACGCCGCACCCCACCGCCGGCCGGGGCTTGTTCTTGCGCGGCATGGCGTTGGTCGTGACGTACGTCCGCCTGCATCCGGCGCCGTTCGCCGCCTCGGTCACGGGCTCGCTGCTGTTCGCCGCCTCGTCCATCGCGCTGACGACGACGCTGGGTCGCGCCACCGACGAGGTCCTCAGGCCGGCCTTCCGCGGGGAGCTCGACCGCCGCGACCTCTGGCTCTCGATCGGCGCGCTGATGCTGTTCGGGACCCTCCGAGCGGCGGGGATCATGTTCCGCCGGTACTACAGCGGCGTCGCCGGCGAGCGCGTGATGGCCACCCTGCGGAACCGCGTCGCCGACCGGTACCGACGGATGCAACTCCAGTATCACCGTGAGACGCCGACCGGCGAGCTGCTCGCCCACATGGAAGCCGACGTGAAGGCGGCCGTCGACGTCTTCTGGCCGGTCCCGTTCGCGACCGGCGTGATCGCGCTGACGGTGTTCGCGATGATCGCGCTCCTCGTGGCCGACCCGTGGCTCGCGCTCGTCGGGCTGTTCCTGTTCCCGTCGCTCGCGCTGATGAACCACGCGTTCGCGAAGCGGATGCAGGAGCCGGCCCGCAGGGCCCAGGAGTGGATCGGCGAGGTGTCGTCCGTGGCGCACGAGTCGATCGATGGGGCGCTCGTCGTGAAGACGCTCGGCCGCGAGGAGGCCGAGACGCAGCGGCTCGCCGAGAAGGCGGAGAACCTCCGGAAGGAGCGCGTCACCGCCGGCTACCTGCGCGCCACGTTCGACGCCGGGCTCGAGGCGCTGCCGACGCTCGCGACGGCGCTGCTGCTCGCGGTCGGGGCCTGGAGGGTCTCGACCGGCACCATCACACCCGGCGAGCTGGTCGGGTTCGTCGCGCTGTTCGGCCTGCTGTCGTGGCCGATGCGGTTCATCGGCTGGATCCTCGCGGAGCTTCCTCGCGCCGTCGTCGGCTACGCGCGCCTCGAGGACGTGTTCCGCCAGGAGCCGCGCGTGGTCCCACCGGCGAAGCCCGTGACGCTGCCGGATGGACCGCTCGGCGTCGAGGTGAAGGACGTCCGGCACGTGTTCGACGGTCAGGTCGTGCTGGACGGCGTCACGTTCGAGGTGCAACCGATGGAATCGGTGGCGATCGTGGGCCCGACCGGCGTCGGGAAGTCGACGCTCGCACAGCTGCTCGTGCGGCTGGCCGACCCGTACGAGGGGATCGTCCGCGTCGGCGGCGTCGATCTCCGCGAGGCCGATCCGGCGCAGCTGCGGCGGGACGTCGCGATCGTGTTCCAGGAGAGCTTCCTGTTCGCGACGACGGTGCGGGAGAACATCGCCCTCGATCCCGACGTCTCCGAGGGGGAGGTCGTGCGATCGGCGATGATCGCGTCGGCCGACCGCTTCGTCCGCGAGCTGCCCCACGGCTACGAGACGGTGGTCGGCGAACGGGGTCACTCCGTGTCGGGCGGTCAGCGCCAGCGCATCGCGCTCGCGCGAGCGCTCGCGCGCGGACCACGCGTGCTGATCCTCGACGACGCGACCTCGTCGGTCGACCCCACGATCGAGGCGGACATCCTCGCTGCCCTGCGGCGTGAGCTCTCGACCACGCTGATCGTGATCGCGTACCGGCTGTCGACGATCACGCTCGCCGACCGGGTGATCTTCCTCGAGGACGGCAAGGTGAAGGCGACCGGCACGCACGACGAGCTGATGGCGACCATGCCCGGATACCGGGCGATCATCCAGGCCTACGAGCGGAAGGCTGCCGAGCAGGTGGCCGAGCAGGGGACGGGATGAGCACGCCGCCGATCGAGCTGCTCGACGACGGCGAACGCCTGCCGGTGCCCGAGGAGCTGACGAGCACGTTCGGCGTGCTGATCCGGGGGATCCGCGAGAGCCCGGAGCTCCGGCAGGGCCTGTGGCTCACCGTGATCATCTCGCTCGGCGTCACGGTCTCGAGCCTCGTGACGCCGATCCTCGTGCAGCAGGTGTTCGACCGAGGCTTCGAGCCGGCGTTCCGACCCAGGTTCGTGTTCGGGATCTGTGGCGCCGCCGGCGTCCTGGTGCTCCTGACGTTCGTCGCGGCGCGGCTCGCCGGCCGTCGCCTCGCGCGAGCGTCGGAGGCGTCGCTGTACTCCCTGCGGGTGCGGACCTTCCGACACATCCACGATCTGTCGATCGCCGAGCAGTCCGAGGAGAAGCGGGGGGTGTTCGTCGCGCGCGTCACCGCCGACGTCGACGCGCTCCAGGAGTTCATGGAGTGGGGCGGGATCGCCTGGATCCTCTCGGGCACGCAGGCGTTGGGGGCGCTCGCCTTGATGCTGTTCTACTCGTGGGAGCTGACCCTCGCCGTGGTGCTGCTGCTCGTGCCGCTGCTCCTCGTGATCGGGTCGATGCAGGCGAAGCTGTCCCAGGCCTACAACCTCGCCCGGACACGGGTCGGCGAGATGCTCTCGGAGGTCAGCGAGTCGGTGATGGGCGCCGCCGTCGTGCGCGCGTACGGGCTCGACGAGCAGACGCACGCGAAGGTCCGGCAGGCGATCGATCAGCGGTACCGCGCCGAGGTCGTGGCGCACTTCCGCGCGGCGACGCTCTGGCCGATGTCGACGATCTTCTACGCGGTCGCCCTCTCGGTCATCATCGCGCTCGGCGCGCTGTTCGGGGTCGAGTGGGGCGTGACGTTCGGGACGGTCACGGCGTTCCTGTTCCTCGCCGACGTGTTCCTACGCGTGTTCATGGATCTCCCCGAGATCTACAGCGAGACGCAGACCGCGATCGCGGGCTGGAGGAAGATCCTCGCCGTGCTCGATCTCCCGATCGAGGTCGAGGAGCCGGCCGACGGCGAGCAGCTCGCGTCGGGGGCGCTGCCGGTGCAGGTGCGGGACCTGCGGTTCCGGTACCGGGAAGGGCCCGAGGTGCTGCACGGGGTGTCGCTGGACGTCCCCGCGGGCGCGCACGTCGCCGTCGTCGGCGAGACCGGGAGTGGCAAGACGACGCTCGTGAAGCTGCTCTCGCGCCTCGCGGATCCGGTGGCCGGCAGCATCACCGTCGGGGGCGTCGACCTGCGCGCGGTGGCGGGGGCCTCTCGGCGCCCGCGGATCCGGAGGGTCCCCCAGGACGGGTTCCTGTTCGACGCGTCGGTCCGCGAGAACGTGCGCTACGGGCGCGAGGGAGCGAGCGACCGCGACGTCGAGTCGGCGTTCTCGGAGCTCGGGCTCGACGACTGGGTCGCGGCGCTCCCCGACGGGCTCGAGACGCGAGCGGGTGAGCGCGGTGAGGCGTTGAGCGTCGGCGAGCGCCAGCTCGTCGCGCTGGCCCGGGCGCAGCTCGGCGATCCCGGGTTGCTGATCCTCGACGAGGCGACGAGCGCGGTCGATCCCGCGACGGAACGCGTGATCACCGAGGCGCTCCGCCGGGTGAGCGCAGGCCGAACGACGGTGACGATCGCGCACCGGCTGTCGACCGCCGAGGCGGCGGACCACGTGTTCGTCTTCGACCGCGGTGCGCTCGTGGAACAGGGGACGCACGACGAGCTCGTGGCGCTCGGCGGCGTGTACGCCGGTCTGTACGACAGCTGGCTCGGCAACACGCGCGGCGGCGAGCCGCGGGGCGACGACGCGCGGGCGTGAGCCCGGATGACGCCGCGTAGGCTGCGCCAACGAGATGTCGGATCCGATCGCAGCGCTCCGAGCCCGAGCCGCGCAGGCGCTCGCTCCGTCGAACGGCACCCTCGCCGTCGCCGGGCTCGGCGCCCCGGCGACGATCGGCCGAGATCCGCACGGCGCGCTGACGATCGGCGCGGCGTCGGTCGACGACCTCTGGTTCGCGCAGGGCTTCGCCACCGCGAGCGAGCGGTTGTTCCAGCTGGAGCTGGCGATCCGCGCGGCGAACGGACGTCTCGCCGAGATCGTCGGTCCGCCTGCGCTCGACGCCGACCGGTTCGCCCGGACCGTGGGTCTGCACCGGGCCGGCGCCGCGTACGTCCAACGGTGGACCGACGAAGACCATCGGATGCACGCGCGGTTCCGCGAGGGAGCGCGGGCGTGGCTCGACGCCATGCCGGCCTCGCCCGTCGAGTACGAGATCCTCGAGCTCGAGCCCTGGCTCCCGCCGGAACCGGAGCCGTGGGCGGCGTGCGTGGCGTACCTGGGGTGGAACCTCTCGAACAACCACGACCAGGAGCTGCTCCGCGCGTGGATCCGCGAGCGCGCCGGCGACGACGCCGTGGCGGCGCTGCTTGGGCCGGTGGGGCACGACGCCGATCCGGCGCGGGTTCCCGGAGCGCTCCACGGCCGGCTGATCGACGCGCTCCGACGGCCGCCCGGCCAGGGATCGAACGCGTGGGTCGTCGCCGGCTCGCGGTCGGCGAGCGGGCGGCCGATGCTCGCGAGCGACCCGCACCTGCTGGCGCTCCATCCGAGCCCGTGGGTCGAGGTGGCGCTGCGAGCGCCGGGGTACGACGCGCGAGGCGTGGCGCTCGCGTTCGCGCCCGGCGTCGTGATCGGGAGCACGCCGCACCACGCGTGGGCGATCACGAACGTGTCCGGCGATGCGCAGGACCTCTTCGTCGAGCGGCTGAGCGACGACGGGACGGCGGCGAGGTTCCGCGACGGGTGGGAACCGGTCGGGTTCCGGGACGAGCCGATCGTGGTGCGAGGGTCACCGGCTCCGATCCGTCACGTGGTCCGCGAGACGCGGCACGGCCCCGTCCTCGAGGTGCACGAGCGGGGACTGATCTCGACGACGTACCCGCGGACGCCGGCCCCCGCGGGCGGCGACGCGTACGCGATGGCGTGGACGGGACGCACGCACGGCATCCGACCGTCGACCGTCCTGCGTGTCGCACAGGCGACGTCGTTCGATGCGTTCCGCACGGCGGCGCTCGAGCTCGGATGTCCTGGGCAGAACTTCGTGTACGCGGACGTCGACGGCACGATCGGCTACCAGTGCACGGGCGCCTACCCGATCCGGGCGCGCGGGAACGGCACGGAGCCGGTTCCCGGCTGGGACGGCGAGCACGAGTGGGTCGGCTGGGTGCCCGCCGACGAGCTTCCGTGGGGCGTCGATCCCGAACGCGGATGGCTCGTGTCGGCGAACGACCGCCCCCACGACGCCGGCTATCCGCATCTGCTGTCGGAGGACTTCCACGAGCCCTTCCGCGCACGGAGGATCGTGGAGCTCCTGGAGGCGCGCGACGAGCACGACGTCGGATCGATGCGCGAGATCCAGAACGACACGGTGTCGATCCCGCTGCGGAACGTGACGCCGCTGCTCCTCGACGCGGTGGGCGAGCCGACCGACGAGGTGGAACGCGCCGCGGTCGCGCTCCTGCGTCGATGGGACGGCGACCTCCACGCGACGTCTGCGGCAGGGGCGCTGGCGTCGGTCTGGGTGATGCACGTCGGGCGGCGGGTCCTGGGGCCGTGGCTCGGCGACGATCTCACCGACGCCTACCTCATCTGGAGGGAGCGCTGGATCTGCGCGGCGCTCCCCACGCTGCTCGAGACCGGTGACCGCGTCGACGACGTGGTGATCACCGACGCCCTCACCGGCGCGGTCACCGAGCTCCGCACGACGCTCGGCGACGATCCATCCGGATGGACGTGGGGCGCGCTCCACCGGCTGACGCTCGCGCACCCGCTCGCCGCGATCCCGGGCCTCGAGCCACTGTTCGTCGCGGCCAGCCTCGGGGTCGGCGGCGACGAGCAGACGGTGGCCCAGGCAGGGATCGACGGCACGAGGGGGTACGCGGCCGCCGTCGTGCAGTCGTGGCGCATGGTCGTCGACCTCGCGGACCCGACCCATCCCCACGTCACCCTGCCCGCCGGCAACAGCGGGAACCCGGCCAGCCCGCATTGGGCCGACCAGCTCGAGGCGTACGCGACCGGCACGCTTCGCCGAGCCGACGACGCGCCCGTGTCGGAACTCCGGATCGACCCGGCGCCCTGACCGGCCGGCGCCCCAGCGGCGTCCGTTAGGCTCCGCCGCAAGCCCGTGTACCCCTCTCGCCTCACGCGACGCGACTTCATGACCCGATCCGCGGCGGCCGCTGCCGGGCTGTTCCTGACGTCGTGCTTCGGCGAACGCGTCACGTCCGCGCCGACGCCTCGCCCCACGTTCTCGGCCACCCAGGCGCCGAAGCTCGACACGCGCTGGCCCGTCAAGCGCGTCGTCTACCTGATGCTCGAGAACCGCAGCTTCGACAACCTCTTCGGCCGCTACCCCGGCGCGAACGGGGTCACGACGGGCGTGCGATGGGGACGAGAGGTTCCGCTGATCCATTGCCCCGAGTGGCTGCCCGGCGACCTTCCCCACGACACGACGGCGTGGCGGGTCTCGCACAACGACGGCGAGATGGACGGCTTCGCGATCGGCGACTACGGCCCGTACTACGCGTACTCGCAGTTCCGTCGCGAGGACATCCCGAACTACTTCGCCTGGGCCGACGAGTACGTGCTCGGGGACAACTTCTTCGCGTCGGTCGCAGGCCCGTCGTACCCGAACCACCTGTACTTCATCGCGGGCCAGGCCGGGGGCGCGATCGACAACCCCGAGAACATCGAGACGAGGTTCCTGAACGACGGCCGGGTCTTCAAGTCGTGGGGATGCGACGCGTTCGGCGACGACGTCTACGTCGAGGTGGAGGCGCCCGACGGCACGTTGTCGCGGCACGAGACGTGCTTCGACTTCCGCACGATGGGGCACGAGCTGTCGGATCGCGACATCGATTGGGCGTACTACGCGGCCGACCCGTACCAGGCGGGTTACATCTGGCAGGCGTACTCGTCGATCCGCGACATCTTCCACGACGAGCAGATGTGGGACGAGCACATGTGGCCCGTCGACGACCTGCTGCGCGACATCGAGGCGAACGCGTTGCCGTCGGTGACCTGGATCACGCCGAGGTTCCAGCTGTCGGATCATCCGCCGTTCAGCACGAAGCACGCGCACAACTGGGTCACCGACATCGTCAACGCGCTGATGAAGAGCGAGATGTGGGATTCCCTCGCGCTGTTCATCACGTGGGACGAGTGGGGCGGCCTCTACGACCACGTCCCGCCGCCACCGCTGGATCACATGGAGCTGGGCTTCCGCGTGCCGCTGCTCGTGATCTCGCCGTACGCGAAGCGCGGCTACGTCGACGACGCCTTCGGGGAGTTCTCCTCTCCCCTGCGGTTCGTCGCCGACAACTGGGACCTCCCCTATCTGACGAAACGGATCCGGACGTCCCACAACTTCGCGCACGTCTTCGACTTCGATCGCAAGCCGCGCAGGGGCACCCCTCGCAAGAAGATCGACGCGTACGGGCGGTTCTGGGACTTCCCCGAGGCGTTCCCCGAGTGGCCCGAGGGGCTCGAGCCCGAAGAGGTGAACATCCGGTACCCGTAGCGGTCAGCGGCTACCCTTGAGCGCATGCCGGAGAGTCGATCGCGGCCGAAGAAGACGCGTTCACGGCGCTACCAGCTCGAGCCGCAGAAGCGCCAGCGTTCGAAGGCGAGTCCCCGTTGGTACGGGCCGATGCTGCTGACCGTCATGGGCCTCGGCGTGGCCATCATCGTGCTGAACTACATCGGCATCGTGCTTCCGGGCGCGCCGAACAACGGCTGGCTCTGGGGCGGCCTCGGGGTGATCGGCCTCGGATTCTTCGGCACGATGTACTGGCGTTAAGCCCCCAGCCTCCCGCGGATCACACGGGTGTCATTTCCCACACCGGTTTTCCACATGGTGGAAAGGTCAGGCGTCGGACGCGCGGCGGACGACCTGCATCTTCTCGCCGCAGTGCCTCGGCACCTGGAGCTCGCCGAGCCGGCTGATCTTCAGCTCGGTCCCGCACTCGGCGCACACGAGGTAGACGTCGAGGTCGTCGACGTCCTCGGGCTCGTCCGGAACGGGCTCGCGGAGCTGGCCGCCGGGCGTGAGCGAGAACGATCGGATCATCGCCATCCCGATCCGCCAGATCACGTAGGCGCCCAGGAAGGCGGTGAGGATCGCCAGCCACGTCGGCATGCATCCACGGTACCGCCGCCGGGCGCGAGATCGGGCCGGCCGGCGTGTCCACGCCGGTGCCGGGCGGTAGCATCGCCCCCTGCCCGCGCTCCACGACGCAGGAGGCGCGATGACGCTCTACGACGCCGTCAGGCGGTACTTCGACCAGGCGGCGGACCGGATCGGCCTCGATGACGGCGCCCGCAACGTCCTGACCTCGCATCGACGTGAGGTCGCCGTGTCGATCCGCGTTCCGCGCAACGACGGCTCGTTCGACGTCTACCCCGGCTGGCGGATCCAGCACAACGGCGCCCGAGGACCGTTCAAGGGTGGCCTGCGGTTCCATCCGAACGCGTCGCTCGACGAGTTCCGGTGCTTCTCGGCGTTGATGACGTGGAAGACGGCGTTGCTCGACCTGCCGTTCGGAGGCGGCAAGGGCGGCGTGCAGGTGGAGCCGAAGCGACTGTCCGAGGGCGAGCTCGAGCGTCTGTGCCGTGCGTTCTTCGGCGCGATCGAGACGGTCGTCGGGCCGAACCGCGACATCCCCGCGCCCGACGTGAACACGGGACCACGCGAGATGGCGTGGATGTACGACGAGTACGCGAAGCGGCACGGCGACACGCCGGCCGTCATCACGGGCAAGCCGGTCGAGCTGGGCGGCTCCCTCGGTCGCGACGCCGCGACCGGACGTGGCGCGCTGTTCTGTCTCGACCGGATCGCGCACCACCGGGGCTGGTCGCGGGACCGCATCCGCGTGGCCGTCGAGGGCTACGGCAACGCGGGATCGTGGTTCGCGGTCCTGGCGCACCACCTGGGCTACCGCGTCGTCGCCGTCAGCGACTCGCGAGGCGCGATCGTGAACCCCGAGGGCCTCCACCCGCGCGACGTCCTCGAACACAAGCGCGGCTCGGGCAGCGTCGTCGACTTCAAGCACGCCGACACGATCGACGGCGCGGACGTGTTCGAGGTGGACTGCGAGGTGCTCGTGCCGGCGGCCCTCGAGGAGTCGATCACGGTGGCGAACGCCGACACGGTCCGCGCGGGCATCGTCCTGGAGGTCGCGAACCATCCGGTCGTGCCGGAGGCCGACAAGGCTCTGGCCGATCGCGGGATCACGGTGATCCCCGACATCCTCGGAAGCGCCGGCGGCGTGACGGTCAGCTACCTCGAATGGGTGCAGAACATGCAGCGGGAGCGCTGGCCGGAAGGCAAGGTCAACGACCGGCTGCGATCGCTGATGGAAGCAGCCGTTGACGGTGTGCTCGACCGCGCGAACGAGAACGCGATCTCCCATCGCGCCGCTGCGTACGAGATCGCGATCGAACGCGTCGCGGAGGCCGGCCGCATGCGCGGGTGGCACTGACGACCCCGCCGCGGCCGGGCTCGCCGCCCTACGTCGCCTCGTCGGCGAGCGCCCGCTGGAGCGCCTCGCGGAACCCCATCGGGGCGATGTCCGGGAACGTGCGCCGCGCCGTGTCAGGATCGCGGAGCACGAGCGGCACCGTCATGCCGTCGATCAGTGGCCGCGCCACGTCGGCCGACACGTCGGTCGTGAGCGCCGTCCAGTACGACGAGAGGCTCGGCGTCAACAGGGGCACGCCGACGATGACCGGCGAGCGCCCCGTACGTTCCGCCGCGATCCGGATCATGTCACGGTACGTCACGACGTCGGCGCCGCCGATCTCGACGATGAGATGCGGCTCGTCGATCGGCACGGTGCGGCCGGCCGCGAGGTAGGCGACGACGTCGTCGACGCCGATCGGCTGCGACGGCGTGTCGACCCACTTCGGAACGATCATCGCCGGCAACCGCCGGACGAGGTCGATCAGCATCCGGAACGACGCGCTGTCGGCCGCCATGACCATCGCGGCACGGAACTCCAGCACCGGCGGCCCGTGCCGCGCGAGGATCCGGCCGGTCTCCTGCCGGCTGCGCAGGTGTTCCGACAGCGGCTGGTCGTCGTAGCCGAGGCCGCCGAGGTAGACGATCCGCTCGACACCCGCGGCGCGCGCGGCGCTGGCGAACGCCTCGGCGCCGCGCGCGTCGCGCTCCGAGAACGACCCTGCGCCGGGCTCCATCGAGTGGACGAGGTAGTACGCGACGCGAACGTCCTCGAGCGCCGGCGCGATCGTCGACGCGTCGAGGACGTCGAGCGCTCGGGCCTCGGCCTCGGGCCAGCGTTCGCGGAGCCGATCCGGCGTGCGTCCGGCGACGATCGGTCGCTCCCCCTCGTCGTGCAGGCGGCCGACGAGCCGCGAGCCGATCGTGCCGGAAGCGCCCGTGACGAGGATCGCGCCCGCCACCGTCAGACCTCGTCCAGGCCGGGGACGTGCCGGCCGAGGAAGTCCATGATGATCCGCTGTTGACGGACGTCTTCGTCGACGTCGTGCGAGCCGTGACCGGTCGTGAAGCGGTAGACCTCGTGCGGGCGACCGAGCTCCGCGAGCCTGTCGACGTACGCGAGCGCCTGACCGAGCGGACACCGCGAGTCGTTGTCCCCGATCACGAACAGCACGGGCGCCGCGACGTCGTCGGCGTACGCGATCGGGTTGCCGCGGCGGTACGCGTCGGGCACCTCGTCGGGGCTGCCTCCGAGCAGCGCACGGTCCATCGCTTGGAGCGCCGGCGCTTCCTCCTCGTACGCGCGGACGTAGTCACCGACGGGCACGCCGGCGAGACCGCATCGCCACAGGTCGGGGTACCGCCCGAGCGCCATGAGCGTGATGTAGCCGCCCCACGACCAGCCGCCGATCGCGGCGCGATCGGGATCGGCGACGCCCCGCGCGACGAGGTCGTGCAAGCCGGCGACGACGTCGTCCACGTCGGTGAACCCGACGTCGCCCGTCAAGGCGTCGCGCCACGCACGTCCGTATCCGGTCGACCCCCGGTAGTTCGGCGTGGCGACGGCGAACCCCTGATCGACGTACGCCTGCACCGCCGGCATGAACCGGTCCTCGTAGAGCCAGTGCGGCCCGCCGTGCACGTACACGAGCACGGGCCACGGTCCCTCGCCGGGCGGCGTGGCGAGCCAACCGTGCACCTGCGCCCCGAGGCCGTTGTCGTAGACCCAATCCTCGAACGGGCGCCCCCGGGGGGCGTCGGGTCCGCCCTCGGCGCGGAGCACGACGTTCCCCGCGTCGTCGATGACCCGTCCGGAGCGCGTCGAGTCGGAGTGGAAGAACCAGACGGAGCCGTCGGGACGCACCCGAGCGTCGCCGATCGTGCCCACGGGCGTCTCGATGCGCGTGAGGGCTCCGGTCGCGACGTCGCACCGGTACAGCTCGTGCCGACCGCGGAACAGGTGCCTGAGGAGCAGCCTCGACGCGTCGGGCCACCAGTCCGCCACCGAGACGTCGCCGGGGAGGTCGACGTGGACGTCGATCCACGAGTCCTCGTCGAGGTCCCACAGCGCCGGACGTTCACGGTCGGCACGCTCGTGCGTGACGGCCAGCCGATGATCGCCCGCCACGGGCGACCACGCCGTCGCGAACAGCGCTCGGTCGTCGTCCCGCCGCTCGCCGCGGACCTCGCCGGTCGTCGGGTCGACGACGCGGATCGCGGGATGGATCAGGCTGCCGTGCTCCGCGTGCTCGAGCGCGAGGAGCGCTCCGTCGGGCGCCAGCCCCGCGATGTCGTCGCATCCGCGCTCGGCGCCGGCGATCGAGATCCACTCGGACGAGTGGACGATCTCCTTCGCGGGGGCGCCGTCGGCGCTGACGTAGACGCCGAAGCCGTCGCGATCGCTGATCGCGATCGCGATCACGCCGTCGGCCTGCGCGAGGCCCTCGCTCCATCCGACCGGCGCCGCGGTCACGAACGGCTCGTCGCCGCCTCCTTCGAACGCCTGCGCGAGCCACCGGCCCGTCTCGTCGCCGGTGTCCTCCTGCCAGAACACGACCTGCGAACCGTCGAGCGACGGGAAGCCTGTCACCACGCCGACGGGGTGGTTCGAGACCTGACGCCGATCGCCCGTGGCAGGGCTCCAGCAGTGGACCTGCCAGATGCCGGTCTCCGTGCTCTCGTACACGGTGCGATCCGGAGCGCCGCGCGACCAGCGAGGGAACGTGATCGTGGGCGCGCGGAACCGCGCTTCCCACCGTGGCATCTCGGTCATGCGGCAACCCTAGCCGCGGAGCGACGGAGACGCCGACCCGACCGGAACGCGCCGCGCGCGGAGGTGCCTACCCCTGCGGCGAGCCGCCGTTCGGGGCCGCGGAGGCGCCGCGGCCCGACGAGCGGGTGGGCGAGGTTCCGCCGTTGCCGCCGTTGCCGCGGTTGCCGCCGTTGCCGCCGTTGCCGCCGCCCGCGTTGCCGCCGGTGCCGCCGTTGCCGCTTCCCTGTGGCGCCGCGTTCGATCCCGCGCCGTCGGCGCCGCCGCTGTTCGCGTTTTGATCGTCGCCGCGGTCGCGGCTCTTCGAGGGACCGGCCGCGTGCGATCCGCCGTGGCGTTCCGTCCATCGCTCGAGGTTCGCCGCCAACCGGTCGAGCGCGCGGAGGAGTCCCGGCGCGTCGGTGTGACGCTCGCAGTGCCGACCCACCACGTCGATCGCGTGTCGTAGCCCTGCGTGATCGCCGTCATGCAGGTCGCCGCTCAGATGCGCGACGACCGCACGGCACTCGGCGGCGGTGTGTGGGGCGGAACCGTGACCGTCGCCGCGGCCGTCATCCTCGCCGCCTCGGGAGGCGCCGTCGCGCCGATGGTCCCCGTGACGGCGGTCCCCGTCGCGGTGGCCGTTCGCACGGTGCTCCTCCCGGAGCGCTGATCCGCCGCCGTGGCTGCCGCCGCCGCGTGGCGTTCCGATCCCACCCGGTCCATCGATCGCGTCGGGGTTCGCCATGGCGATCCCGCCGAGGAGCGCGGCGAGCAGCAGACACGCGAACATCCCGCCGGCCGGACCGCGGATGGCAGCAGCGAAGAAGGCGACGGCGCGTTGCACGGCTGGAGTGTCGCCCATCCGGGCCGGGGCGGACCACGGCCCTTCAGCGGTACCTCGCGTCCCCCGGTGCGGTCGGGCGGCCGCGGTCGGCCTCCGTCGGAAGGCTAGGACGCCGCGGCGATCGCGGCTCGCACGCGTTCCGGCGAGCACGGAAGGTCGACGTGCACCACGCCGAGGTGCGCGAGCGCGTCGACGACGGCGTTCTGCACGGCCGGCGTCGAGCCGATCGAGCCGGACTCGCCGATCCCCTTCGCACCGAGCGGGTTCACCGGCGTCGGCGTCTCGGTGTTCGACGCCTCGAACGACGGAAGGTCCGCCGCCGACGGCATCAGGTACCCCGTCAGGTTCGCCGTCACGGGGTTCCCGACCTCGTCGAAGAGCACTTCCTCGAAGAGCGCCTGCGCGACGCCTTGGCCGATGCCGCCGTGCTGCTGCCCGCGCACGAGCGCGGGGTTCAAGATCCGCCCGCAGTCATCGACCGCGACGAGCCGCAGCAGCTCGACCGCGCCGGTCTCGGTGTCGACCTCGACGACCGCGACGTGGGTGCCGAACGGGAACGTCGACCCCGGCTCCCGGTACACGCCCTTCGCACCGAGGCCGACGCTCGGCATCCCGTCGGGTCGGCGGGTGTCGTCGGCCGCGATCGTCGCGAGCTCCGCCCACGAGATCCGGCGCTCCGGCGCGCCCGCCACGCCGAACCCGCCATCGGCCGGTCCGACGAGGTCCGCCTCGTCGACCTCGAGCTCGTGCGCGGCCAGCGTGCGCGCCGTGTCGACGACCTCGAGCGCTCGTTCGGCGACGGACGAGCCGCCCGCCTGGAGGGAGCGCGAGCCCCAGGTGCCGGCGCCGCGTTCGACGAGTCGGGTGTCGCTGTGGACGACGGTCACGTCGTCGATCGAGACGCCCATGATCGACGCGGCGAGCTGTGCGAAGGCCGTCTCGTGCCCCTGGCCGTGCGACGACGTGCCTGCCAGCACCGTCACGCGCCCGTCGTCGCCGACCCGCACCTCCCCGAACTCCTTCGAGGAGAACGAGGTGATCTCGACGTAGCTGGACAGCCCGATCCCGAGCGCGAGGTGGTCGCCACGCTCGCGCCGGACGCGTTGTTCCGCTCGCAATGCCGGCACGTCGGCGATCCGAACCGCCCGATCCAAAGCCGTGGTGTACGCGCCGTTGTCGTACGTCATCCCGGTCGGCGTCGCGTACGGGAACGCGTCGTCGGCGATCAGGTTCCGCCGGCGGATCTCCGCGGGGTCGATCCCGAGCTCGCCGGCGACCATGTCGATCGCCCGTTCGACGAGCGCCGTCGCCTCCGGTCGGCCGGCGCCTCGGTACGGCGCGATCGGGGTCGCGTTCGTGACGACGCTCCGGCCGCGGTACGACAGCCGCTCGATCGCGTACGCGCCCGTGGCCATCTCGCCCGTCGTCGTGGGGAGGTACGCACCGATCGGGTACGCGCCCATGTCGGCGATCAGGTCCGCCCGCAGCCCGGTGATCGTGCCGTCGCGACGGGCGCCGATCTCGACGTACTGGATCTGGCCGCGGCCGTGGGTGAGCGAGAGCATCGATTCGGTGCGCGTCTCGGTCCATCGCACGGGCCGGCCGAGGAGCTGCGCGGCCTTCGCGACGGCCCAGTACTCCGGATAGATCTGCAGCTTCGCCCCGAACCCGCCGCCGACGTCGGGGGCGATCACGCGCACGAGCCGCTTGTCCATCCCGAGCACGTCGGCGAGGTCGTCCCGGACGTCGAACGGCACCTGCGTCGACACCCAGACGGTGACCTCGTCGGCGCTCGGCACCACCGCGATGCCGTTCGTCTCCATCGGCACGGGCGCGACGCGCTGGTTCACGAACCGGCCTCGCACGACGACGTCGGAACCCGCGAGCGGATCGTCGGCCCACGCGTGCTCGAACGCGTGCGCGACGTTCGTTCCGACGGCCGGGAAGAGCACGGGCGCGTCCTCGCCGAGCGCCCGTTCCGGGTCGGTGACGGCATCGAGCGGTTCGACGTCCGGCCAGACGAGCTCGGCGGCATCGAGCGCGGCGCCGAGCGACCCGGCGACGACCAGCGCGACGGCCTCGCCGGCGAAACGGACACGATCGCGCGCCAGCGGCGGACGACCCCACGTCTCGGAGAGGTCGCCCGCGTCGGGCGTCTCGACGTTGCCGGCGGGCGGCATCGCGGCGAGCGAGAGATCGTCGGCGGCGTACACGGCCACCACGTCGGGCATCGCGCGCGCGGCGTCGAGCCCGTCGATGCCCTTCAGCTCGGCATGGGGCATCATGG
Source organism: Actinomycetota bacterium (assembly GCA_035463115.1). GTDB lineage: Bacteria > Actinomycetota > UBA4738 > UBA4738 > HRBIN12 > BPGL01. The sequence goes on from DATHTO010000039.1 coordinate 34,855, forward strand.
AGCGGACGAACACGGCCCGCAGCGCTCCCGGGATCTCGACGTTCTCGAGGTAGCGACCTTCGCCACGCAGGAACCGGGGATCCTCGGATCGCAAGGCGGGCACCCCGAACGCAGAGGGTGGCACCGTGGTCACGGCGCCATGCTCCCATACGCACCGCGCGCGACCCCGCGGAAGCCGGGCTGTCGGGCTGTCGGCGCCACGACCGACCGGAGGAACAACGCATGACTCGAACCGACCGTTCCCCTCACCGATCCAGCGTTCGCACGGCGCGGTTCGTCGGCACGCTCGCGGTCGTGGCCGCGCTCGGCCTGGCGACCACCGCGCCCGCGTCGGCCGCCGAGACGACCGCGCGCCGGGCGGGCGTGCGGACGGCCGCGGTCGCGACCGGCCTGAACGGGCCGAGCGCGTTCACGTTCGCGCCGAACGGCCGGATCTGGTACCTCGAGCGCGGCACCGGCCGCGTGCGCGTCCTGAACCCGCAGACCGACGCCGCCCGGACGTTCTTCACCGTCACGGGCGTCGACGGACAGGGCGAGCGCGGGGCGCTCGGGATCGCGCTGCACCCCGACTTCGCGAGCCGTCCGTTCGTCTACGTCTATGCGACGCGCACGCAGAACGGTCGACTGTGGAACCAGCTGCTCCGGATCCGGGCGGTCGACGGCGTCGGGACGTCGGTGAAGGTGCTGTTCCGCTCGCCGGTCGGCTCGGCGACGAACCACAACGGAGGGCGCATCCTGATCGGGCCCGACGACAAGCTCTGGGCCGTGAACGGCGACAACGCCGAGCCGCGTCACGCACAGGACCGGTCGCGGAACCTGCGCGGCAAGATGCTGCGCGTGAACCTCGACGGGTCGGTCCCCGGGACGAACCCGTTCCGCAGCCCGATCTACAGCTACGGCCACCGGAACTCGTTCGGCTTCGCCTTCGACCCGCGGACCGGCCGCCTGTGGCAGACCGAGAACGGACCGGACTGCAACGACGAGATCAACCTGATCGCGAAGGGGCGGAACTTCGCGTGGGGTCCCGATGCGATCTGCTCCGCGAGCCCGAGCGTGCTCGACACGAACCGCGACGGCCCGCGCCCGCGCGTGCTGCCGCGCTTCCGGTTCGCCTCGCCGATCGGGATCACGGGGATCGCGTTCTGCGACGGTTGTGGCCTGGGCCCACGCCGCAACGGCGACGTCGTCTTCGGTGCGGTGAACGACGGTCGCATCCGGGCGATGAACCTCAACGCCGCGCGGACCGACGTGAAGGGACGCGTCGCGGTGCTCGGCCGCGCTCCGGACGGCATCCATTCGATGGAGGTCGACCGACAGGGGCGGATCTACGTGAGCACGAGAGACGCGATCTACCGGCTCGTGCGCACCTGACGGAAGGGCGTGGGATCGCCCCCCGGTGGGTAGAAGCCGGTGGCGCGTACCGGGCCGCCCGGAGTAGGCTCATCCGACCGCGAAGCGGCGCGCGCCCGCACCCCCCGGAGGTGACGTCGTGAACATCGGTCGACCGAAGCGCATCATCGAGATCGCGCCCTCGGAGCTTCCGCTCCCAGATCCTTCCGTGCCGGTGTTCGAGCCGGGCACCGCCCCGGCCGAGGAGCCGACGCACGCACCGTCCGAACCGGCCGAACCACCGGCGGCTCCGTGAGCCAACGGATCTCGCTCGCCCGCGACCTGGAGACCCTCGTCTCCACCGAGCCCGTGCTCGCGTGGCGCGCGTGGTCGCTCACCGGGCGGCGCGACGGCACGGAACTGCTCCTGCGCCCGGTCGCCGGCCGGTCGCGCCCGTGGAAGCCGATGGAGCGGGCCGAGGCGGCGTGCAAGCATGCGCGGCTGCACGGAGCTCCGAACGTGGACTGCTCCTGCGGGCTCCACGGCACGCACGAGGTCGACGTCCTGCGGCGGACGAGGTGCCCGGCGGTGCTGGGTCGGGTCGCCCTGTGGGGCCGGGTGATCGAGCACGAGCTCGGCTACCGCGCGCAGTACGGGTATCCGCAACGCGTCGGCTTGATCTGTCAGTTCTGCTTCTGGCAGTGGGGGCAGCTGGGCGCCGCGCCGGCCGTCGTGGGATGGTTCCCTCGAGACGAGCTCGTCCCGTTCTGTTGGCCGCACCTCGAGGTCGCGTCGCGCTACGGCATGGACGCTCGGCGGTTGCTGCCGGCACACGAGATCGACCTGCGCTTGCGCGAGACGTACGGCGTCGACGCCCTCCCGTGGTGATCGTGCGCTGACGACACGAGGTCCGTGCGCCCGAGCGCTCAGCGCCCGTTGACGCTGAAATGCTGGTAGTCGACCGGCCAGCTCCAGTCGCCGCCCCACTCCCAACCGATCCGTCGGAACGCCTTCCACACGGCGTCGCCGTGGGCGATCATCCCCTTGCGCCTGGGCGTGCGATCCACGTACCCGGCACCGTTCGGTGGCGACACACCCCAGCTGCCGACGTACGGATTCTCGACCGGGTTGATGTCGATCGCCTTGCCATAGGCGTGCATCGACCAGCGGCAGCAGACGCCGTCGCGGTACCGGCAGTTGAACGCCGAGGTGTTGTCGGCCCGCATCGAACGCATGTCCGACGCGCCGTACCGGTCCACGAGGTGCATCTTCCGGATCCGGAACCCCACGTCGTAGAGCTTGCGGAACGTCCGCGCGATCTCGTCGGCGAACCACTCGTGCACGACGAGCTTGCCCCACGTGCGGTCGCCGGAGAAGTTCCAGTGGGTCAGACGGACGAGCCGGAGATCACGCAGCTTCACCGGACAACCCGGCCGCCACGACGAGCCGACCATCTGGTCGCGGACGGGCTCAGGGATCCGCGAGATCGTCGCGCGGAAGTTCTCGGCCCGCGCCTGCGCGACCTCGGCGGCCGGGCCGATCACCACGATCGCCGCGAGGCTCACCACGACGACGAACGTCACGGGACGCATGCCGGCATCATGCCGCATCCCGCAACGCCGATCACGTCAGCGGCCGCGTGGCCCCGGTTGCTCGGCCAGCGCCTCGCCGGCGCCCCGGCCGGCCTTCCGCAGCTGGGCGAGCTCTTCCTCGGCGACGCGCGCTCGCGCCTCCGCGGCCTGGACCGCGAAGGTCCGCTCGGTCGCGCGGCGTTCGGCGTCTTCGGCTCGCTCCATCGTCGTGGCGGCTCGGCGTTCCGCGTCCTCGGCGCGCGCGCGGGCGTCGTCGAGCGCCGACCCGAGCTCGTGCTCCTTGTGGGCGAGGCGAGCTTCGAGGTCCTGCACCATGCGATCGGCCTCCTCCAGCCGCCGCTCCATGTCCGCTCGTTCGTCGTCGAGCGAGGCGGCGGCCGTCGTTCGGTCCATGTCGAAGCGCATGGCGAGCTCCTGCGCCCGCTGCTCCGCCTGCTGCGCGTGCGCCTCCGCGCGCTCGGCGCGATCGGTCGCCTCGGCGAGCCGCGTCTGCATCACCTCCAGGCGTGCGTTCGCGTCCGCGAGCGCCGATCCGAGGTCGTGCGTCGACGTCTCGACCTCGTGCGTGCGCTCGGCGAGCGCACGTCCGGCCGATCCGGCTGCCTCGCGCGCCGCGTCCCGCTCGGCGCGGGTCGTCGTGAGCGTCTCGTTCGCCGCGGCCAGCTCGTCCTCGAGGGCACGGACGCGTTCGACCCACGCCGACTCGGCGTGGGCGGCAGCGCGCGTGCGCTCCGCGAGCTCGGCTTCGACCTGCGGCAGCCTCGCAGCGGCGGGCTGGAGCTCGGCGATCCGACCGCGCGCTTCCTCGACGTCGGCACGTGCGGCTTCGAGGTCCGCACGGAGCTTCGTGGCGTGCTCGGCCTCGTCGAGCTTCGTCCGCTCGGCGTCGACGACGGCCGCATCCAGCTCGGCGAGCCGGTCCTGCAGATCCTTCAGATCCCGTGTCGCCCGCTCGGCCGTCGTCGAGGCCTCCTGACGTCGGACGCGCTCCTCCTCCAGCGCCTGCGCGAGCGTCGACGCATGCGTCTCGAGCTGGGAGGTCCGCGCTTCCGCCTCGTCGGCACGCGACTCGGCGATCCGGCTCCGCTCCGCTGCCGCGGCGACCTCTGCCTGGAGCTTCGCCGCGTTCGCGGAGAGCTCGCCCGTCGACGAGGCCAGGCGGGCCTCGGCGGCCTCGGCCCGACGATCGGACGCCGCGACCCGTTCGTCGGTCCGGGCGAGCTGCGCCCGCGCCGACGCGAGCTCCGCCTCGGTATCGCCGGCCCGACCCTCGGCGCTCGCGAGCGCCGCCTCGAGCTCGGTCACGCGGGCGGCGGCCGACGTCGAGTCGCGGCTCGCGGCGTCGAGCTGCTCGCGGAGCGCATCGAGCTCCTGCCGCGCGGCGTCGAGCTGCTCGCGGACCGTATCGGCGTCCCCGCGGGTGGTCTGCGCCTCCGCTCGGGCGGCCTCGGCCTCCGCTCGCGCGGTGTCCGCGTCCCGGCGCGCGGCTGCGACCTCGGCTCGGGCGTCGGCGCGCGCGGCCTCGAGCTCGCCTCGGGCGTCGGCGCGCAGGGCCTCGAGCTCGCCTCTGGCGTCGGCGCGCAGGGCCTCGAGCTCGGCTCGGGCGGCGTCGCGATCGGCCTCGGCGCGCGTGAGCTCTCCTCGGACCGTGTCCGCGTGCTGACGGGAGGCGGCCAGATCGGCGCGCAGCGACTCCAGCTCGTGACGGGACGCGTCCGCCTCGGTCCGAGCGTCGCGCGCCTCGTTCCGGATCGCCTCGACCTCGGCTCGGGCGCTCCGCGCCTCGATCCGCAGGGCATCGGCGTCGTCTCGTGCGGTCCGCGCTTCCGCCTTCGCGGCATCGGTCTCCGCCCTCGCCGATCCGAGCTCCGTCCGCACGGCCTCGAGCTCGGTCCTCGCCGCGACGAGCTCGTTCCGCGAGGTGTCGGCCTCGTTCGTCGCGGCGTCGGTCGACGCCTGCATCTCCGCCAGCTGTGCCTCGAGCGCTGCGACGCGTGCTTCCGCCGCGGCCGCGCGCTCGTCGGCGTGTCGGACGTGTTCATCGGCCTCACCGGCGCTCGCGACGACGGCTCGCTGTTCGGCGACCGACGCCTCGGCCCGCTCGGCACGGCGGGTCGCCTCGATCACCTGGTGCTCCCGCTCGATCGACCGGTGCTCGAGCTCGACCACCTTCTGTTCGAGCCGGTCGATCGTCGAACGCGCTGCGGCGAGCTCCGCGGCGGCGTCGTCATCCACCGGCCGCGCCGGCGCGGACGACGCCGCTGCTGCCAGTTCGCCCTCGGCGGCCGCGGCACGCGTTTCGGCGTCGGTGGCGCGGCGTTCGGCCTCATCCGCACGTGCCTCCGCTCGCGTGATCCGGGCGTCGGCATCCGCCGCGCGACGCTCCGCGTCGTCCGCGCGTCTCCCGGCTTCCTCCGCTCGCTCGATGGCTCCGTCGATCGCACCCCCGTCGTGCGGAGCCGACGTCGGCCCCTCGGCTCGCGCGACGGCCGCGCGGAGCTGCTCCTGGAACGCCGCGAGCTCGGCGGCGCTGGCCTCGTGCTGGGCCGCCAGCTTCGATCGCAGCTGCTCGACCTCGGCACGGAGGGACTGCTCCACCTTCGCGTGCTTCTGCTCGGCGCGGGTCGTCCCTCGGAACCCCGAGCGCGCCGCCTGCCGACGCGCGGCGATCCACTGCACGACGTTCGCCAGCGCGAGGACGACCATCGCCGCGGCGCCGGCCAGCGACGCGAACCGCACCGTCGCCCACGGGGTGGCCGCGCGCTCGGCGAGCGGCGCGTACCGATGATCCATCTGCAGCACCGACGAGGCGGACGTGGTCGGTTCCGAGGTCACCGGCGTGTAGATCTGGACGAGTTCCGACGCCACCGAACCCGTTCCGTCTCGAGCGGCGACCTCGTCGCCCCCGACGACGCTCGCCGTCGCACCACCGACCGCGGCCGTGATCAGCCCTGGGTCGCCGACCTGCTTCGTTCCGATGCGATCGCCGTCGTCGGTCGAGTACAGCAACGTCCCGTCGTCGGAGAAGATGCGGATCCGCGCGACGTCGGCGTCGGCGACGGTCGAGGTGACCGCGAGATCGAGGCGCCGGCGCGCCCCGTCGCCGAGCGGTGCCCCCGTGTCGACGCCCGCCATCGTCGGCGCGATCGTGGATGCCGCCACGCTCGCCGCGCGATCCTCGACCTCGCGGATCGACCGGTCGAGCGCCTGCGCCTCGAGCATCCCCGCGGCGACCGTTCCGATCCCGAACAGCACCGCGAGGACCCCGAACAGGGCCCATCTCGAGCCTCGCGGCCGCGCTCTGGCGCCGATCACCGAACGTGCCTCCCCGGAGCCGTCGACGAAACGACGAGAGACGGCTCTCCACGGTTGCTTCGGCCGTCGGCCCGACGACCTGAACTCCCGGGGTGGCGTGAACGGCCTCGTCCGTGCGACGGAGGGAGCGGCCCGCACGGCCGAGGCGCTCCCGACGGCGGGTGACGCCGACGGCCACCTCGCACGGGCGCGAGTCGCGGGACGGCCCGGGAACGACGGCCGGGAACGACGGCCGGGAACGACGGAAGGAGCGCCCCGAAGGGCGCTCCTTCGCCGCTTCCGGCGCTGAGCGACGCCGGTGCTCAGCGGCGGCCGCTCCCCTCGATACCCGAGCCCCTCGGCCCGGAAACGCGTTTCGTTCCCCGGAGACGGCGGGCAAACCTGCGTGGCCATGGCCACCGCTCTCGACGTCGTCCACCCACGCACACGCCGCCTCCGACGCGTGGATCCCAGCCGTCCCGGCTACACGCGCCGCAAGCGCGGCAAGGGGTTCGAGTACCTGGACCAGCAGGGACGGCGCATCGCCGACGACGCGACGCTCGAGCGGATCCGCAAGCTGGCGATCCCGCCGGCCTGGACGGAGGTCTGGATCTGTCCCGACGACATGGGCCACATCCAGGCCGTCGGCACCGACGCGGCCGGCCGCCGTCAGTACCGCTATCACGACGTCTGGCGCGAGCGGCGCGATCGCTCGAAGCACGAGCGGATGGAGGCGTTCGCTCGGCGGCTCCCGGAGTTCCGCGCGATCGTCACGGGCGACCTCGCGAAGCGCGGAATGCCGAAGGAGCGCGTGCTCGCGTGCGCGGCGCGTCTCCTCGACCAGGCCTTCTTCCGCGTGGGCGGCGAGAGCTACGCCGAGCAGAACGGGTCCTACGGCCTCGCGACGATCCGTCGCGACCACGTCGAGGTCCGCGGCGCGCAGCTGACGTTCGACTACACCGCCAAGGGAGGCATCCGGCGGATCCAGCGCGTCGGTGACGCCGAGCTCGCCAAGGTCGTGAAGGCCTTGAAGGATCGTGACGACGACAGCATGGAGCTCCTCGCATGGAAGGATGGCTCACGCTGGCGCGACGTCCGCTCGGCGGACATCAACGACTACCTGAAGGCGCACGCCGGCGACGACGTCTCGGCGAAGGACTTCCGCACCTGGCACGCGACGGTGCTCGCCGCGGTCGTGCTCGCGGGCAAGGACATCGAGGCGACGACACACACGTCGCGCAAGCGGCTGACGTCGGCCGCCGTCAAGGAGGTCTCGAGCTTCCTCGGGAACACACCGGCGGTGTGCCGCGCGTCCTACATCGACCCGCGCGTGATCGACCGGTTCATGGACGGAGAAACGATCGCGGGCGACCTCGTCGAGCTCGGGACGAGCGATCTCACCGACCCGGCGGTCCAGGCGCGTGTCGAGGCCGCCGCCCTGGAGCTCCTGATCGGCGACCGCCGCGCCTCGCTCCGCGCCGCCTGATCGCGGCGGTCAGACCTTCGCCGAGGCCTGCGCCGCGGCGGCGATCCCGCTCGCGATCGCGCCTTCGATCCATCCCGCGCCTTCGCGTGCGATGTCGGAACCGGCGAACGCCAGGCGTCCTTCGGGTTCGGTGAGCGCCTCGAACGTGCCGTCGCTGAACCAGGTCGGCGGCGTCGACAGCCACGTTCCGTTCGAGAACCGGTCGTTGATCCAGTCGTGTCCCGCCGTCTCAACGACCTCGGCCTCGGGAAGGTGCGCGTTCACGGCGGCGGCCACGGCATCACGGTCGGCGAGATCGACGCGCGGCTGCACCGAGAAGCCCATGAACAATCGAGCGTCGTCACCGGCGGCCTTCGTGACGAACCCGGCGTTGATCGGCGTCCGCCAGCCGGCGCCGAGATAGGTCGCCGGCGCGTTCCGGACGATCGCGAGGACCTTCGAGACCTCTCCCGGGTGTCGCCGCGACGCTGCCGCGCGTTTCGGATCGGCGAGCGGCGGATCGAACTCCACGTCGGCCCACAGGTTCAGCGGAAGGGCGACGACGGCCGAGGCAGCGGTGACCGTCGAGCCGTCGGCGAGCGCCACCGTGACGCCCCCGCCGTCATGGGTCACGCGCGTCACGACCGCACCGAACCGGATGTCGAGTCCCTCGGCCATGGCGTCGATCAGGCTCTTCGTGCCGTCGGTGAAGAGCTCCCCCAGATCGAGGAAGACGTCGACGGGGGTGTAGTCGAGCTCCACCATGTCCCACAGCAACGGCAGCACCGAGCACCGATCCATCGTCGCGCCGCCCATCGACACGAGGAACGCGCGGAGGTACTCGGCCGCCTCGACCTCGGCGCCGAGCTCGTCGACCCAACGGTCGGTCGGCACGTCGATCGCGCCGAGGTCGGTCCGGCTGCCGCCGTGGAACGCCTCGGCGACCTCCTTCAGCGCCTCGTTGAGCCCTGACGCGCCGAGCGACGCCTGCACCTGGCGGATCGCCTCCATGCCGGTCGCGCGTTCGGTGCCGCGGACCCACCCGAAGACCTCGGGCTCGGGCGGCGGCGTGACCCCGATGCCGTACCGCTCGATCTCGCGAGCGAGGTACGGCTGCGTCGCGCGGGAGAAGAACATGCCCCCGTACTCGGCCCACACGCCCGTTCCTGGGATCTCGCGGTACCACGTGCGTCCGCCGATCCGATCCCTCGCTTCGAGGACGACGGGCCGTCGGCCGACGTCGCGGAGTTCCCGCGCCGCGGCGACACCTGCGTATCCAGCTCCGATGACCACCACGTCGGCATCCATCGCGCCGGACGCTACCACCGGTGTTCGGATGCATCACCAACCGCGCCAACGGGTATCACGCTTCATAACCCTGGGCGCCCGTCCCGGGAGAGAGGTGATCACCATGGGTGGTCTGATCGTGCTGCTGCTGATCCTCGCGCTGGTGTTCGGAGGCCTCGGTCTCCTCGTCGAGGGTCTGCTCTGGTTGCTCGTGATCGCAGGCATCCTCGTCGTGGCCGGCATGGTCCTCGGGTTCCGAGGGCGACGCAACACGAGGGTCTGAGCTCGAGCCTGCGGGTGGCGCGGCGCTCCGCCGTGTCGCCCAGAGGAACGAGCAGGCGGGCAACGCCGAACCACCCTCCCATAGACTCCTGTCCGTCCATCCACGGCGGGAGCGCATTTGGCCGGTGACGTGATCGGTCGCGAGTCGGAGCTCGCGACCCTCCATCGTTTCTTGGACTCGATCCCGGCCGGGCCGAGCGCCTTGCTGCTCTCCGGTGACCCCGGCATCGGGAAAACCACCGTGTGGAAGGAAGGGCTGGCGGGTGCCGAGCTGCGGCGCTACCGCGCGGTCACATGCGGCCCCGTCGAGGCGGAGACACGCCTGTCGTACGCAGCGCTCGGTGACCTCCTCGAGCCGATCCTCGAGGAAGCGCTCCCGACCCTGCCCGAGCCCCAGCGCCAGGCCCTCGAGGTGGCCCTCCTGCGGTCGTCGAGATCGGGCGCCCGGGCCGACCAGCGGGCCGTTTCGCTGGCCGTGCTCGGATGCCTCCGGTCGGTGGCCGCCGCCTCCCCCATCGTGGTCGCCGTCGACGAC
>DATHTO010000040.1:0-5267 GCA_035463115.1 Actinomycetota bacterium
CCGCGTCCTGCTGATCAAGCTGGCCGACCGCCTCCACAACATGCGCACGCTGTCGGCGCTGTCCGCGCAGAAGCAGCAGCGGATCGCCACGGAGACCCTCGAGATCTACGCGCCGCTCGCGAACCGGCTCGGCGTCCAGGAGATCAAGTGGGAGCTGGAGGACCTCTCCTTCAAGGCGTTGCATCCGGGTCCGTACCGCGAGATCGCGAGCCTCGTCGAGACCCGCCGCGACGAGCGACAGACGCTGATCGCCGACCTCACGATGATGCTGCGGCAGAAACTGAAGGAGCTCGGGATCAAGGCCGACGTCGACGGTCGCCCGAAACACCTCTACTCGATCTACGAGAAGATGGTGATCCGCGGCAAGGAGTTCAACGAGATCTACGATCTCGTCGGCGTCCGTGTGACCGTGGACTCGCTCCGCGACTGCTACGCGGCGCTCGGAGCCGTGCACTCCCTCTGGAAGCCGGTCCCCGGTCGCTTCAAGGACTACGTCGCGATGCCCAAGTCGAACATGTACCAGTCGCTGCACACGACGGTCGTGGGACCCGAGGGCAAGCCGCTCGAGATCCAGATCCGGACGCGCGACATGCACCGCACCGCGCAGTTCGGGATCGCCGCGCACTGGCGCTACAAGGAAGCGAAGACGAAGGACGGCGACCTCGCGTGGCTCGGCCAGATGATGGACTGGCTCAAGGACATTGCCGATCCGCGGGAGTTCATGGAGGGCCTGCGGATCGACCTGTCCGGCGGCCGCGTCTTCGTCTTCACGCCGAAGGGCGACGTCACGAACCTGCCGCAGGGCGCCACGCCCGTCGACTTCGCCTACGCGATCCACACCGAGGTCGGGCACCGCGCGATCGGCGCGAAGGTCAACGGCAAGCTCGTGCCGCTCGACTACGAGCTGCGCACCGGCGACTCGGTCGAGGTCCTCACCTCACGCTCCCAGGGCGAGGGACCGTCGCAGGACTGGCTACGGTTCGTCGCGACGCCGCGGGCGCGTTCGAAGATCCGGCAGTGGTTCGCCCGCGGTCGGCGGGAGGACGCGCTCGACCAGGGCAAGGACCTGCTCCAGCGCCAGATGCGCAAGCAGAACCTCTCGTTCAAGCGGTTCGCGACCGACGAGGCGATGCAGCAGGTCGTCGACGACCTGAAGCACCCGGATCTCGATTCGCTCTACGTCGCGATCGGCGAAGGCCACGTCTCGCCGCAGTCGATCGTCGCCCGGCTGCACCGCCTGATCTCGGGATCGGCCGACGAGGACGTGACCGAAGACGTTCCGCTCGCGCGTCCGGTCCGGATCGGCGGCAAGGAGCAGATCTCGAAGGGCGTCGTCGTGAAGGGCCTGCCAGACGTGTGGGTGAAGCTCGGCCGCTGCTGCACGCCGGTGCCCGGCGATCCGATCATCGGGTTCGTCACCCGTGGCCAGGGCGTCTCGGTGCATCGGAACGACTGCCCGAACGTGAAGGCCCTCCGTCGCGAGCCCGAGCGGTTGATCGAGGTCACGTGGGCGGGCGGCAAGCCGACCTCGTTCGTCGTGGCCATCATGGTCGAGGCCCTCGATCGCACGCGGCTGCTCAGCGACGTGGCGACGGTCCTGTCGGACCACCACGTGAACATCCTGTCGGCGACGTCGACGACCGGGAAGGATCGCATCACGCGTCTCCGGTTCACGTTCGAGCTCGCCGACATCACGCACCTCTCGTCGATCCTCGCCGCGGTGAAGCGCGTCGAGAGCGTCTTCGACGCCGTCCGCGTGCTCCAGAGCTGATGCGGATCGTGCTCCAGCGGGTGTCGCGCGCCCGCGTCACGGTCGACGGCGACGCCGTCGGCGAGATCGACCGCGGACTCGTGCTCCTCGTCGGGGTGGGGCGGGGTGACGACGCGGCCGAGGTCGACCGCCTCGCCGACAAGGTCGCCGGGCTGCGGGTGTTCGAGGACGACGACGGGAAGACCAACCTCGCGCTCGAGGACGTCGGGGGCCAGGTGCTCGTGGTGTCGCAGTTCACGCTCTACGGCGACGTGCGGAAGGGGCGGCGCCCCAGCTGGACCGACGCCGAGGAGCCCGCCGTGGCCGAGGTACGCGTCGAGGCGTTCGCCAGCGCGCTGCAGGATCGGGGCATCCCGGTCGCCCGTGGCGTCTTCGGCGCCCACATGCTGGTCGACCTCGTGAACGACGGGCCGTTCACGCTGCTGCTCGAAGGCTGAGCTCGAGCGGCCCTCCGGTAGCATGACCGCCCGATGTGGCTCGACGTCTTCGACCGGAACCCGTACGGCACGAACTGCTGGCTGATCGCGGCCGAGGACGCCGACGAGGCGGTCGTCGTCGACCCCGGGTTCGAACCCGCCGCGGTTCGGGCGCTGCTGTCCGCGGCCGGCAAGCGACCATCGGCGGTGCTGCTGACCCACGCGCACGCCGACCACGCGATGGAGGCCGGCGCCTTCGCGGGTGAGGACCTCCCGGTGTACATCCACCCCGCCGACGCGGTCGCCTTCGACGACCCCGACGCCTGGTCCCGGGGGAACGGCACGCCGCTCACGCCGGTGAAGGACCTGCGCACGTTCGAGGACGGCGACGTCGTGCGGCTGGGCGGTGGCGTCTCCGTCGAGGTGATCCACACGCCCGGGCACACCCCGGGGAGTTGCTGCTTCCGCGTCGAGGCCGACGTGCTCGTGTTCTCCGGCGATCTGGTCTTCGCTGGCACGGTCGGGCGCTCGGACTTCGCGAACTCCGATCCCGCGGCGATGCAGCGGAGCCTCGAACGGTTCCTCACGCTCCCGGACGACCTCGAGGTGCTGCCCGGTCACGGGCCGCGGACGACCGTGGCGCGCGAGCGCGCGACGAACCCGTTCCTCGTCGGGATCGGCTGAGGCGTGGAGCTCGCGCCGCCCCGGGGCACCCAGGACCTGCTCGGCGACCGCGCCGACGCGATGTGGGGGCTCTACGACGATGCGCATCGGAGCGCCGAGCTGTTCGGGTTCCGCTTCGTCGAGACGCCGACGTTCGAACACACCGAGCTGTTCGCCCGTACGGCGGGGGAGACGTCCGACGTGGTGACGAAGGAGATGTACACCTTCGAGGACAAGGGAGGGCGGTCCCTGACCCTGCGGCCGGAGAGCACGGCCGGCGTCGTCCGCGCGTACCTGGCCCACGCCCACGATCTCGGTTCGCCGTTCCGCGCGTACTACGTGGGGCCGCAGTTCCGGCACGGTCGGCCGCAGGCGGGCCGCCTGCGCGAGTTCCGCCAGTTCGGGGTCGAGGTCATCGGCGCGGCCGAACCCGAGGCCGACGTCGAGGTGATCGAGATCGGCGATCGGTTCCTGCGCGCGCGAGGTCTCGAGCGGACGACGCTGCACCTGAACTCGATCGGCGACGCGACGTGCCGGCCGGCGTACCGCGAGCGGCTCGTCGCGTACCTCGAGCCGTTCCGCGATCGGCTCGACGAGGACTGCCGCACCCGGCTGCGGAGGAACCCGCTCCGCGTGTTCGATTGCAAGGTCGACGGCGGCAAGGACTTCGTCCGCGACGCGCCGACGATCACGGACCACCTCTGCGACGCGTGTCGCGACCACTTCGCGGCGGTACGGCACGGTCTCGACGTGGCCGGCATCGCGTACGACCTCGACCCCCGCCTGGTCCGTGGCCTCGACTACTACACGCGCACCGCCTTCGAGTGGATCTCGGGCGCGCTGGCGTCGGCGCAGTCGACGATCAACGCAGGCGGGCGGTACGACGGCCTCGCCGAGGAGCTCGGCGGCCCCGACACGCCCGGCGTCGGCTTCGCGATGGGCCTCGACCGGGTGCTCCTCGCGCTCGACGCCGAAGGCGCCACGGCGCCGGCCTCCCGGGCGCCCCGGTGCTTCGTCGTCGCGATCGGCTCCGAGACCCGGGACGAGGCGACGCGGCTCGTCCGGGCGCTCCGGGACGCCGGCGTGAGCACGATCCGGAGCCTCGCCGAGCGCCCGCTGAAGGCGCAGCTCAAGATGGCGGACCGTGCGGGCGCGGCGTACGCGGCGATCCTGGGTGAGCGGGAGCTCGCCGAGGGCACGGTGACCCTCCGCCGGCTGAGCGACGGGGCCCAGGAGCCGGTGCCGATCGGCGCGGTCCCCGGGCGGCTCGCCGGCGAACGGGAGGACGGGACGGCATGACGACGGAACCGACGATGCGGACGGCGATGCGCTCGCGCACCTGCGGCAGCCTGCGCTCCGACGACGTCGGGTCCGAGGTCGCCCTCTGCGGGTGGGTCGCCCACCGGCGTGATCACGGCGGCGTCACGTTCATCGACCTCCGCGACCGCGACGGCATCGTGCAGGTGGTCTTCCATCCGGCCGACGCGCCCGAGGCGCACGCGACGGCGCAGCGGCTCGGAGCGGAGGACGTCGTCCGCGTGACGGGGGCCGTGCGCGCTCGGCCGCCGGGCATGGAGAACGCGGCGCTCGGCACCGGCGACGTCGAGGTCGCGGCCACCCGGCTCGAGATCCTCAACGCCTCCGAGACGCCGCCGTTCCCGATCGAGGATCGGACCGAGGCGTCGGAGGACCTCCGGTTGCGGTTCCGCTACCTCGACCTGCGACGTCCCGAGATGACGCAGACCGTGGCGCTCCGCCACGCGATCACGACGACGATCCGGCGTCACATGGACGCCCTCGGGTTCGTCGAGGTCGAGACGCCGATCCTGACCCGTTCGACGCCGGAGGGATCCCGCGACTTCCTCGTGCCGTCGCGGACGCAGCCCGGCCGGTTCTACGCGCTCCCGCAGTCGCCGCAGCAGCTGAAACAGCTGCTGATGATCGCGGGGCAGGACCGGTACTACCAGATCGTCCGGTGCCTCCGCGACGAGGACCCGCGTGCCGATCGAGGCTTCGAGTTCACGCAGCTCGACCTCGAGATGTCCTTCGTCGACGAGGAGGACGTCATGGCCGTGATCGAGCCGCTGTACGCGCGGATCGTGCGCGAGACGCACGGGGTGGAGGTCCCCGTGCCGTTCCCGCGCATGACGTACGCCGAGATGATGGATCGCTACGGCTCGGACAAGCCGGACCTCCGCTACGGGATGGAGCTCGCGACCGTCACCGACGTGTTCGAGGGGAGCGGGTTCAACGCCTTCGCGTCGGTCGCCGCCGGCGCCGGCACGATCAAGGGCCTCGCCGCGCCCGGCGGAAGCGCGCTGTCACGCAAGGAGCTCGACGCCCTCGTCGACGCAGCCAAGGGTCGCGGCGCGGCCGGCCTCGTCTGGATGGTGGTCGAAGAGCAGGGCGCCGTCCGT
>DATHTO010000041.1:0-61815 GCA_035463115.1 Actinomycetota bacterium
GGACGCCAGTCCCTCGAGCTCGACGAGGAGGATCGCCGCCGCATCGATGGGATATCCGGCGTGGGCGAATCGCTCGGCGGCGATCGTGATGCCCTGGTCCATCATCTCGACCGCGGCGGGGACCACGCCGCGCGCGATCACCTCCGAGACCGTCTCGGCCGCGTCGGCGACGGCGGTGAAATCGAGGAGCAGCGTCCGGATCGCGGGCGGTCGTGGCGCGATGCGCACGCAGACGGCCGTGACGATGCCCAGGGTCCCCTCGCTGCCGACGACGAGTCCTCGCAGATCGTAGCCGGCCGTTTCGGGACCTTCCGCTCCCAGACGTGCGACGGTGCCGTCGGACAGCACGACGTCGAGCGCGAGGACGTGCGCCGCCGTCACGCCGTACGCCAGGCAGTGCGGGCCGCCTGCGTTGGTGTTCACGTTCCCACCGATCGTCGAGGTCTGTTGCGACGAGGGGTCGGGTGCGTAGGTCCACCCGAGCGAGGCGAGGTGGTTCGACAGATCCAGGTTCGGCACGCCGGGCTCGACCCACGCGAGACGATCCTCGGTGCGGACGTCGAGGATGCGGTGCATCTTCGACGTCACCACCACGAGCGGATCGCCGACGGGGGTGGCGCCTCCCGCGAGCCCGGTGCCGGCGCCTCGCGGCACGATCGCCATCCCGTGGGCCGACGCCGCGCGGACGCAGGCCACCGCGTCGTCGGTGGAGCGCGGGAACGCGACGAGCCCGGCGGAGCCGGCGACCATCGACGCGTCGCGCGCGTAGAGCTGGAGCGCGAGCGGGTCCGCGAGGACGTTCTCGGCACCGAGCGCGGCTTCGAGCTCGCGTCGCGCGGCGGCGGGGTCGGCCATGGGGGCTAGGGTACGGCCGTGACCGCGACCTGGTCGGAGCTCGAACGTGCCGATCCACCGGCGATGGCGCCGGCCCGCCGACCGGTAGGCTCCCGCGGACGATGGCGTTCCGAGGGTCGGTCCGAGCCGCCGCATGGGCGCTGATCGCCGTCGCGTCGGCCGTCGCGTGCACGACCGCAGGCGGCGCCGAGCCACGTGACGGACCCTCGCTCGGGTCGGCGACCGCCGCGACGGGCGACCTGGCGGGCGAGCCGTTCGCGTCACCCGCCGAGGCTGCGTGCGCGCTCCCGCACGACCAGCTGCTCCGGATCTGGCGTGGCAGCCGGAACGGCCCGAGCGGCAACCTCCAGATCGTTCCCGCGGAGCCGAACTACATGGGCGCCGGGTTCAGCCACGCGGGACCGTGGGACTACGTGCAGGAGATCCCGCTCTTCCTCTACGGCCCCGGGTTCGTGCGGGCGGCGGGGAGGATCGACGATGCCGCGACGCTCGCCGACATCGCTCCGACGCAGGCCGAGCTGCTCGGGTTCGACTTCCGCGCGCCCGATGGCCGCGCGCTGACGCCGGCGCTGCTGCCGCCGTCGGAACGATCCGACCCGCCGAAGCTGATCGTCACGCTCGTCTGGGACGGCGCCGGCCGCAACGTGCTCGACACGTGGCCCGGGTCCTGGTCGACCTTGCGAGGCATGATCGCCGACGGCGCATGGTTCGACCGCGCCACGATCGGATCCTCACCGTCGAACACGCCGCCGACGCACGCGACGATCGGCACGGGGGCGTTCCCGCGGCGCCACGGCGTGATCGACACGTACCAGATGGTGGACGGGGCGATCCAGAAGCCGCTCGACACCGGGCCCGACGTGATCCGCCTCCCGACCCTCGCGGATCGGTACGACGCCGCGATGGGCAACGAGCCCGTCGTCGGCGTCGTCGCCACCCTCGGCGCGCACGCGAGCATGCTCGGTCACGGGGCGTCGTGGCCGGGCGGCGATCGCGACATCGCCGTGATGCGAGAGCTCGAGGACGCCGACACGGGCGGTGCCGAGGGGCTGCGATGGACGCTGACGTCGGCGATGCGTCCCTGGTTCACGATGCCCTCGTACGTGAACGACGTGCGCGGCATCGACGCAGACGTCCGCGCGCTCGACCGTGCCGACGGCATGCTCGACGGGAAGTGGGGGCCGCATCCGTTCTCGCAGCTGCAGGACGGGTTCCAGTCCCCGGCGAGGGTTCCGTACCAGACGAGGATCCTGCGCGCGGTCCTCGAGAACGAAGGCTTCGGCGCGGACGACGTGCCGGACCTGCTGTTCGTGAACATCAAGGCCGCCGACTCGGTCGGCCACCTCTACAGCGTGAACGGTCCCGAGATGGAGGAGACCGTGCGTGCCCTCGACGACGGCCTCGCCGAGATCGTGTCGATGTTCGATGAGGTCGCCGGGCGGGGGGAGTGGGTGCTGATCCTGACGGCGGATCATGGGCACCAGTTCGATCCCGCGGTCTCGGGCGCGTTCCAGATCGGCATCCCCGCGCTCACCGCGCACCTCGAGCAGCGGTTCGGCGGGACGCCCGACGCGCCGGTCGTCACGCGCGGACGTCCCACCCAGCTCTGGATCGACGAGGAGACCTTGGCTGCGGAAGGCCTGACGCTCGACGACGTCGCGATGGCCGTGATGGCGTCGACGCAAGCCGAGACGGCCGATCAGGGCGTGACGGTCACCGATCCCGGCGCGACGGTGTTCAGCGCGGCGTTCCCGACGGCGGCGATGGCGACGCTGCCGTGCCTGCGCGAGGAGGTCGGCTCAGGCGACGCGTCCGGGTGAGCCGTCGTCGCCCGAGAACGGGAGACCCTCGGCGGCCCACGCCTCCATCCCGCCCTCGACGTTGTACGCCTCGAACCCGCGCGCCTCGAGCATCATCGTCGCGAGCTCGCTCCGGTTGCCGGTGCGACAGATCACCGCGATCGGCTTCGACGGATCGAGGTCCTGCCCGGCCCCTGCCATGATCGCGTTGAGGGGGATGTGGACGGCCTGCTCCACGCGACCGGCGTGCCACTCGTACGGCTCGCGACAGTCGACCAGCTGGATCTCGTCGAGATGGTCGTAGACGCCGCGGACGTCGCGCAGATGCTCGCTCATGGTCTCCATCGTGGCTCCCGGACGGGGGACGGCTGTTGCAGGTGCAAATGCTACCAGCGGGGTCGGGAACGACGGGCGCGGCCGGCAACCCGATCCGGTGGCCGCGTCAGCGCCCTTCCGCGTCGGTCACGCGGTGCGTTCGTGCGCCTCGCGGAACGCCCGGAAGGCGCGCTCGTCGAACAGGACGAACCTGACCTCCTCGACCGCGGTCTCGGCGCGTGCGACGGTGCTCACGGCGATCGCGGCGGCCTCCTCGACGGGATAGCCGTACACGCCGGTCGAGATCGCCGGGAACGCGACCGAGCGGGCGCCGATCGCGTCGGCGACGGCCAGGCACGCGGTGTGGCACGACGCGAGGAGGTCCGCGTCGGTCGGAGATCCGCGGTGGATGGGGCCCGCGGTGTAGATGATCCACCGGGCCGGCAGGTCGCCGCCCGCGCCGGCCACCGCCGTGCCGGTCGGCAGCGGCGGCGCGGGGCGTTCGGCGATCAGCCGCTCGCGGTCGCGCATCGCCACGGCGCCCGCCGCACGCGTGATCGCGCCGTCGACGCCGCCGCCGGGCCGCATCGCGGCGTTCGCCGCGTTGACGATGGCGTCCACGCGCTCGCGCGTGATGTCGCCCTGCACGAACACGATCGTCGGCGGCACGCTTCCACGATAGGTCGCGCGGCCTCGCATCGCCGACGATGTCGCGCCGATCCCGACGACCGCTCGGCCGCGCCAGCCCGCCCTCCCGGCTGCGCCGCCCCGGCGCCCCGGCTATCCTCGGCCGATGCTGGCCTGCCTCGTCGCGAGCCCGTCGACCGGCGGGCCGTCCGGCGTCGACCGCGGTCCCAATCCGGAGCGTCCGATGCTCACGGCGGCGAGGGCGAACCCGCGACCGGCGGGGGCCGGACGGCTCGATCGCGCCCACGCGCAGCTCCTCGCCGTCGACACCGACGTGCGGGTCGTCTGACGATGGACATCCGGATCGCTCGAGCCGACGACTGGCGGGCGTTCCGCGAGATCCGCCTCCGGGCGTTGCAGGACGCGCCGGACGCGTTCGGCGGCACGCACGCCGCCGCCGCGGCCGAACCGGACGCGTACTGGCGAGGATGGATCCTCGGCGACGGGTGGAACGGCCGCGTCCGCTCGTGGGTCGCCGACGATCGCGGCCGGTTCCGAGGGATGGCCGTGGGTGCCCGGTTCGACGCCGACCCATCGACCGTGAACCTCTTCGGGATGTGGGTGGAGCCCGACGTTCGCGGAACCGGCGTCGCCACGCGCCTCGTGGGGATGGTGGAGGCGTGGGCGCGGGGCCAAGGAGCGACGAGGCTCGTCCTGTGGGTGAGCGACGGGAACGGGCGCGCCGCTGCGTTCTACGCGAAGCTCGGGTTCGCGCCGACCGGAACGCCGCCGAGATCCCTCCGTGACGGGTCGCCGGTGCAGATCGTGGAGATGGAACGGCCGCTCGAGCGCTCAGGTTCCGCCGGCCGATCCGTGCGCGTCGGCGAGCCGTAGCGCGAGCACGAGTTCGGCTCCGGGATCGAGCGCGGCGATCCGGAGCGCCGGCGCGTCGTCGTCCTCGTCGGCGATCGCGCCGTCGACGTCGGCGGCGTCGAACCACCAGACGAGCGTCGTCGGATCGAGCGTGCCGAGGTCGCCTGCCGCGAGGGCCGAGGGCGGCCCCGCGAACGCGGCCGCGCCACGGCGTCGGAACGCCCGCGCGGCCGTCGTCGCCAGACCGAGCGTCCAGCGGCGGCCGACGAAGACCCACCGTCGCACGCCCGACGCGTCGGGGAGCGCGGCCCGTGCGGCGCGCGCCGCGTCACGCCCACCGGTCTCGCCGAGCAGATGATGTCGGAGCACCGCGAACGACGTCAGCGCGTACGCCTCGTCGGGGCGTTCCGATCCACCGGTGGCCGCGAGCGGCACGGTGACGCCCGCGAGCTCATCGAGCGGTGAGCCTGGCGGCGCGCCGACGGCGATCGCGAGGATCGCTTCTGACCGCAGCCACTCGATGGTCTCGACGAGCGCGGGTTCGGCGCCCGTGTGCGACAGCAGGACGGCTCGGTGATAGGTCCGCCGAGCGAGGTCGTCGGGATCGGACGCGTCGGTCGCGCCCTGTGCGGCGTCTTCGCGGAGCGCCGCGTACGCGCGTGCGACGCCTGCAGCCAGACCGGTGCCGACGACCGCGACGTGCTCGCCGACGAACGGAAGCGCGAGCGAATGTTCCGGCGCGAGCGCGCAGGCTTGGCGCCACGCCCTCTCGAGGTCGTTCGCCATCAGGCCCGGCCCGCCGTCATCGCGGGCGGAGTCTCGCAGACGCCCGGCTCGCGCGTCGAGGCTGGCGCCGGCCTCGGTCGCGACGCGGGCCATTGGTACCGTGCTCGCCGTGCCCCGCACCGAGGTCCGTCCCGCCGTCGCCGTCCAGGGTCTGTTCGTGCTCTTCGGGTTCGGCATCGCGGCGTTCTTCCCGTTCCTCGCGCTGTACCTCGAGGGCTATCACGGTCTGAGCGAGAGCCGGATCGGTCTCGTGATCGCGGCGATGTCGGTCGCCCGGCTGATCGGCAACCCCGTGTGGGGGCACGTCGCCGACACGATCACCGGACGCCGTACCGCGCTGCAGATCGGCGCGCTCGGATCGGCGGCCGGCGCCTTCGCGATGAACCTCGTCGACGGCACGCAGGCGCTCGTGCTCGCGGCGTTCCTCCAATCGCTGTTCATGGTCGCGAACGGACCGAACCTCGATGCGATCGCTCTCGTGCATCTCGGCGACGAACGGATGTCGGACTACGGACGGATCCGGAGCTGGGAATCGCTCACGTACGCCGCTGGCTGTCTCGCGTTCGGTGCCGTGCTGCAGGCCGCCGGTGATGGATGGGCGATGCCGCTGTTCGCGGTCTCGACGCTGCTCGTCTTCGGATGGTCCTTCACGGTTCACCTCGATCGCCCGACCCACGTCGAAGACCATGGACGGCTCGGGTCGGTCGGAGCGGTGTTCCGCACGGCGCCGCGGTTCTGGGGGTTCCTGTGCGCCGTCGTCCTGGTGTGGACCGGGTTCAACGCCGCGTGGAACTTCATCGCGCTCAAGATCGGCGACGAAGGCGGCGGCGCGTTGCTCGTCGGCTTCGGAACCGCGCTCGGCGGACTCGTCGAGGTGCCGACGATGCGATCGTCGTCGCGGCTGCAGCGCCGGTTCGGGCTCCGCCGTGTGTACGCGATCGGCTGCGCGATCTACGCCACGGGGTTCATGCTGTGGGGCGCCGTCTCGGATCCGACGATCCTGTCGGTCCTCACCGTCTTCGAGGGCGTCGGCTTCAGCCTCCTGTTCACCACCGGCGTCGTCATCGTCGGACGGCTCCTCCCGTCGACGCTCTACTCGACCGGGAACTCGATCCAACAGATGGTCGGCTTCGGCATCGGCCCGATCGTCGGCGCGGGTCTCGGCGGCGTGGTGTTCGAGCGCTTCGGCTCCGGTGTGCTGTTCGCGGGCGCGTCTGCCGCCGCGCTGTCCGCAGCCGTCGTCGCGTGGTTCGCGCTCCGCACGCCCGCGCTCGACGACCCGGGTGAGATCGACGAGGCGGAGGAGCCGCTCGACGTGCCGATCCCGGGTCCCGACGTCACGGCGTGAACGCGTCGAGGCGCTCCGCGCGCACGGCGTTCCTGAACAGCGCGTTTGCTCCCGGAGCCGGCTCCGGCAAGGATGCCATCCCCCGACGGAACGACGGCCACGTCGGCCGTCCGCGTGGAGGAGGTGTCCGTGTCCGACGAAGGGTCGGAACGACCGCCCGAGAAGAAGGGGCTGTTCGATCGGGCGAAGGAAGCGGTCGGCGACCTCGCCGAGAAGGCGCAGCCCGTGCTCGAGAAGGCGAAGGGAACCGCGGACGAGCTCGCGGAGAAGGCCGAGCCGATGCTCGAGAAGGCGCGCGAGAAGGCCGGCCCGACGCTCGACAAGGCGAAGCCGGTGATCGGCCAGACCGCCGAGAAGGCGAAGCCGATGATCGATCAGGCCGCCGAGAAGGCGGACCAGCTCGTGGACAAGGCGAAGCCCGCGCTCGGCAAGGCGGTCGACGCCGCCGAACAGGCGTTGCGGAAGGCACGCGGCGCGGACGCGTCGAGCGGTGAGGCCGACGCGAAGACCGGGGACGACGCGTGAGGAGGCCGCGATGGTGAGCGCCTACATCTTGATCCAGACCGAGGTCGGCAAGGCGGCTCAGGTCACCGAGCAGGTCCGGCAGATCGACGGCGTCGTGGTGGTGGATCCCGTGACCGGGCCGTACGACGTGGTCGCGCGCGCGGAAGCGGCGGATCTCGACGTGCTCGCGAAGGGCACCGTGATGCCGATGCAGGAGCTCGAGGGCATCACCCGGACGCTCACCTGTCCGATCCTGCAGCTGTAGCGTCGCCACCCGAGCCGGAACACCGCGGCCGCCACCGCGCGTTGGAGGCTGCATGACGATCGCGATCCGCACCGACGACCAGATCTCCGACGTCGACGGCGGCTGGTTCCGTGCGCGATGGCACTACTCGTTCGACTCGTACCACGACCCGGCGTTCATGGGCTTCGGAACGATGCGCGTCTTCAACGACGATCGCCTGATCCCGGGCGCGGTCTGGCCGATGCATCCGCATCGCGACGTCGAAGGCCTGACGTACGTCGTCGAAGGGTCCTTCCGGCATGAGGACGACGTCGGCGGGGCGCCGGGTCCGCTCCCGGCCGGTTCGGTGCAGCGCATGACGCTCGGCTCCGGTGCCTGGCACTCCGAACAGAACGCGAGCGACACCGAGCCGATGCGGTTCATCCAGATCTGGATCATGCCGGCGCAGCAAGGGTTGAAGCCCGGCGTCGAGCAGAAGGTGTTCACCGCCGAGGACCGCACCGGGCGCCTCCTGAAGGTGATCAGCGGCGACGGCGGCGACGCCGTGCTCGTCCATCAGGACGCCCACGTCTTCGTCTCGCGGCTCGAGCCGGGGCAGCGAGCGTCGCACGCGCTCGGCGCCGGTCGCGGGTGGTACCTCTACGTGATCGAGGGCGACGTCACGGTGAACGGCACGTCGATGACGACGGGTGCGGCGGCGCAGATCTCGGACGAGGCCTCGATCGACATCGGAGCGAACGCGGCGTCGGAGCTGATCGCCGTCGACGTCGCCCTCGACTGACGCGTCGGCCGCTCGGCGGACGCCCTCGACAGGTCCGGCCCACGTCGGAGGGTCGTCGCCGAGCGCAACCGTGGCGTGTACCCTTCGCGGATGCCCGCGCTCTCCTCCACCGTGACCCTGCGCCGACCCGTCGCGACGTTCGTCGCCGTGATCGTGACCGCGTCGCTGTCCGCCGTCTCGCCGCTCGGTGGCGTCGCGTCGGCGCGGCCGACCGAGGATGCCGGTACGCCGGACCTCGGCATCCGAACGACGCCCGCGCCTGACTACGTCCCAGGCGAGCTCATCGTCGGGTTCCGTCGTGGATTGGCGAAGGCGGATCGGCGGGTCGCCGTCGGGCGCACGGTCGCAGCGGCGCGGTTGGATGACGCCGTCCTGCCGAACGTGCACGTCGTCACGCTCGCGCCGGGGGTCGACGTGCCCTCGGCGGTCGGGACGCTCGAGCGAACCCGTGGTGTGGCGTGGGCCGAGCCGAACTGGATCCGTCAGCCGCTCTTCGTTCCGAACGACCCGATGTACGGCTCGCAGTGGAGCATCCCGCGCGCCAACGTGGACGAAGCGTGGGACATGGAGACCGGTGATCCATCGATGGCCATCGCCGTCATCGACTCCGGGGTGCGGACGGATCACGCCGATCTCACGAACAACATCTGGTCGAATCCCGGCGAGACCCAGAACGGCGCCGACGATGATGGCAACGGCAAGGTCGACGACGTCGCGGGATGGGACTTCAACGGCGACGACGCGGTCCCCGAGGACGACGACGGCCACGGGACCCACGTCGCCGGGATCGCGGCGGCCGAGGGGAACAACTCGATCGGGATCAGCGGCGTCTGTCCTGGCTGCTCGATCATGCCGCTGCGGGTGGCGAACAACCAAGGCGGCCTTCCCCTCGCGAACGTGGTCCAGGCCACGCGGTACGCGGTCGACGAAGGTGCGCGCGTGATCAACATGAGCTTCGGTGGGCCCGCGTGGTCTCGGGCCGAGCGCCAGGCGATCATGTACGCGAACGATGCGGGAGTGCTCGTGGTCGCCGCAGCCGGGAACGAGAGCCTCGACAACGATGCGCTCTCGATCGACGGCGGGTTCATCGTGGGGCCGAGCTACCCCGCGAGCTACGACCTCCCGAACGTCGTCGCCGTCGCGGCGAGCACGTCGACCGATCGGCTCGCGACCTACAGCAACGTCGGAACGACGTCGGTGGATCTCGCCGCACCCGGCTCGGGCATCCGGAGCACCTGGAGGAACGGCGCCTACAACACGATCAGCGGGACGTCGATGGCGTCGCCGTTCGTCGCAGGTGTCGCGGCGCTCCTGCGCTCGCAGAACCCCGGATGGACGCCGGTGCAGACGAAGAACGCGATCATGAACGCCGTGGCGCGGCCGAACCATCTCGTCTCGCCGCGGACGTTGACCGACGGTCGGGTCGACGCCCTCGCCGCCCTGCAGCAGGCCGACACCTCGAACGCGACGCCGGTCCACGACGGGACGATGGCTGGCGCGAAGCCGCTGGCGAGCCGCAGATCCGGAACCGTCTCCGTTCCGCGGGACGTGAACGACATCTTCTCCAAGCGGTTGCGCCGTGGACGCACCTACACCGCGACCCTCCGCGTCCCGGCCCGTCGCGACTTCGATCTGTTCGTGTGGAAGCCGACGGCGCAGGACACCTGGCCGATCGAGATCAAGAAGGGTCGGCTCTCCCAGCTGACGGCGGTGGGAGCAGAGCCTGCTGGCGTCGACGAGGTCGTGCGGATCCGCGTCCGCCGGACCGGCGTCTACCACTTCCACGTCAACGCGTGGCGTGGCGCAGGGCGGTACGTCCTCACCGTCCGTTCGTGACGGCGCGCGGGTCAGCCGTCGTCGACGTCGATCGGGAACGGGAGCGCGACCGGGTCGCTGAACGGCGACCGCCCGCGTTCGTCGAACCGGTCCATGCGGAAGTCCTCGACGCGCTCCACCACCTCGGTGCGGCCGGCGAGCGCGAGGTCCGCGGCGATCCTCGAGACGGCCGGCCCCCACATCATCCCGTGGCCGCAGGCGGTCGCGATCGAGGCGCCGGCGACCTCGGAACCGTCGCGCCCCACGAGCGGCCCCAGCAGCGGAAGGTGGTCGGGGGTGTACTCGATCGTCGCGGCCCAGACCTTCCGGATGCCGAGATCGGCGGTCAGCGGCACGAACCGAGCGAGGCGCCGCTGCATCGTGCGCAGGTACGGCCAGTCGACCTCCGTCGCGGGTCCCGACCGCTCCTTCGGGTTCGACATGCCCCAGAGCAGCCCGCCTTCCTCGAGGCGCCAGTAGAGCCCGGCGCCGAGGTCGAACATCATCGGCTGGCGCTCCACGCCGAACGCGTCGTGCGGGGAGCTGATCGCGATCTGGTGGCGCGCGGCGCCGACCCAGGCGCGGGCGCCGGCGAGCGTCGCGACCGCCCGCATCGACGGTCCGCCCGTGAGCACCACGCGCGCGGCCGAGATCGGACCGATGCTCGTGTCGACGCCCGTCACGACACGCGTGCCGCCGCGTCCCTTCCGCGTGCGGACACCGAGGAACGCCGTCCGCTCGAGCAGGTCGACGCCGGCGCTCCGCATCGCGAGCGAGTACGCGCGGACGTTCCGCGGCGGATCGATCGCCCCGTCGCTCGCGACGTACGTGCCGCCGCGGAACCCCGACGGACCCATCGTCGGGTTCAGCGCCCGGACCTCGTCGGCGTCGACCCACCGCGCGTCGAGGCCCGTTCCGTTCTGCATCGCGACGCGGTCGTGGGCGAGCCGTTCGTCGTTCGCCGTCCGCGCGAGGATCACGTACCCGAGCTCCCGGAAGCCGCTGTCGGTGCCGTAGCGCTCGGCCTGTGAGCGGTAGAACCTCACGCTGAACGATCCGAGACGGACCGTGTCGGGCGTTCCACCTTGCTGACGGACGACGCCGCCCGCGCGGCTCGACGCGCCCCAACCGACGACGTGCTGCTCGAGCACGATCACGCGTTCGGCCCCGAGCTCCCGAGCGAACACCGACGCCCATCCGCCGATCGTGCCGCCGCCCACCACGACGAGGTCCGCCGAGCGACCGCGCGTCATCCGAGCCTCCTCCGCCGGAGCCGGCGCTCCGTGCGGCGAAGTGTAGGGGAGGCTTCCGTGTTCCGGATCGCGATGCGTACGCTGACCGACATGCCCAAGCTCGCCGCGCCGACGCGGCCTCCACGTGCCCCCGCGGAACGCCGCACCCTTGCCGAAGAGGTCCTCGCGGTCCTCGCGCTGTCGCTGCTCGCGAGCGCCGTCTACGCCGTGCTCAGCCTCGTCGAGGCGCCGCTCCGCGGCGTGACGGTCGCTGCGGCGAACCAGGACCCTCGCGTCCTTCGGCAGGTGCTCGCCGTCGTGTTCGGGCTCGCCCCGGTGTTCCTCGTGTGGCACCTCACGCGACGGACGGGCGAAGGCCCGGGCGGGATCGGCCTCGCGCTCGACTCGCCACGACGCGACGCCGTCGAAGGCGCGATCGTCTTCGCGATCGTGGGCGTCGCCGGCATCGGCATCTACGCGGCGGCGGTCACCCTCGGCGTGAACCGGTTCGTCGTGCCGGTGCCGCCCGAGGGCCACTGGTGGACGATCCCGGCGCTCCTGCTGAACGCCGCCGAAGCGGCGCTCGTCGAAGAGGTGATCGTCCTCGGGTACCTCGTCACGCGCCTCGAGCAGCTCGGCGCGTCGTCACGCGGAGCGGTGCTCGGAAGCGCGCTCCTGCGAGGCACCTACCACCTCTACCAAGGCTGGGGCGGCTTCGCCGGGAACCTCGCGATGGGGCTGTTCTTCGGAGCGCTGTTCGTCCGGCGACGTCGCACGTGGCCGTTCGTCGTCGCGCACTTCCTGCTCGACGTCGGCGCAGGCGTCGCCTACCTCACGCTGCGGGACCGCTTCCCGTCGCTGTTCTCGTAGCCGGTGCGGCGGCCCGACGCTCACATCCAGGCTCGGAACCACACGATCGCGCGCCAGCGGTCGTCGGAGATCCTGCCCGCCGAGACGATCGGCCAGAACCACACGGCCAGGCCGATCACGGCGACGACGAACGCGATCACGAACGGAAGGTACGGCCGGCCGCGTGACACCGCCGGCCCGCCGGTCTCCGGGTTCGTCGCGACGACGCCCGTCTCCCGATCGCGCACGACGATCCGCGCCTCGGACAGCTTCCACAACAGGTACGTGACGGCGAGCGCGAGGAACGGCGTCATCGGCAGCAGGTAGAACGAGAACTGCGGCCGGCTCATGGCGAACCACGGCAGCCACTGGCCGGCGAACGCGACGAGCAACATGCCGGCTCGCCAGTCACCCAGGCGCCACCACGCGAGCGCCAGGTACGGCACGGCGACGACGCTCGCCCAGGCGATCGCGGGGTTCCCGATGGCGGAGATCTGCGCGACGTCGCCCTTCCCGCGATCGGAGTAGAACAGGACCGGCCGCGCGAGGATCGGCCACTTCCACGGACGCGAGTAGTAGGCATGCGTGGGGGTGACGTTGCCCTCGTCGTCCTCCTCGAACTCCTGCAGCGTCCGCCGGTGGTACTCCCACATCTGGTCGTGCTCGCTCACGAGCGCTCGCAACGAGGCGACGGGCTCCCCGACGACGTCGTGCCCGAAGTGATGGAACCAGGGCAGCCAGGATGCGGTGTACACGAGCACGGGCACGAACGCGAGCGCGAGCACGATGCCGAAGCTCTCGCGTGCGACGGCCCGTCCCACCGCCCGTCCGACGGAGGGGTCCCTCCTGCGGCGCCGGCTCGTCTCCCACAGGTACGCGAGGATCACGGCGGCGGCGAGCGCGAAGGCGCCGGACCACTTGACCGCGACGGCGGCGCCGAACGCCGCGCCGGCGGCCCAACGCCACGGTCGCCACACCGGCGAGTACACGGGCGGTTCCGGGCGCGGCGGCACCTCGCCGTCGGCATCGTCGCCGGCCTCGCCGCCATCGTCGCCGTCGGAGCCGAGCGCGGCGCCGGCGCCGGTCGGGGTCGCGGGCGCGACGGCGGATCGCCGCTCGATCCACGACCGGTCGAGGACGAGGAACAGGAACCCGGCGGCGACCCACAGCTGCAGATGCACGTCGAGGAGGGCGGTCCTCGACAACGCGAGGTTCATGCCGTCGACCGCGATGAACAGTCCTCCGACCGCCGTCCACACGACGTTGCGGAACAACGTCCACGCGAGGACCGCCCCGATCAGCACGACGAGCGTTCCGGCGAGCGCCGACGTCGCCCGCCATCCGAACGACGTCATGCCGAACGCCTTCTCGCCGAGCGCGATCTGCCACTTGCCGAGATCAGGATGGACGTACGATCCGACGTCCCAGCGCTGCTCGCGGAAGAGCTTCTCGGTGTCGTCGAGCCGGCACGTCCGGTCGGTCTCGCCGATCAGGATGCACCCCGCCTTCGCGTAGTACAGCTCGTCGAACACGAACTCGTCCGGATGCGAGAGATGGACGAAGCGCAGCGCGGCGCCGAGAGCGGTCACCGCGAGGATCGCGACGACCGGACGGGAGACGAACCCACGCAGCCCCGTCACCGGGGCCGATCCTTGACCCGCGCGACGAACTGGCAAGCCTGGAACACCTCGTCGATCGACGCCGTCTTGTTGTCGACGAGGCCGGCGTCGAGCCCGTGCCGCTGCACGACGCCGAACGTGAGGTCCGTCGGGACGTTCGCTGCCTTCTTCGGCCAGGCCACCCACAGCCGCCCATCGGGACGCATCGCCGCGGCGAGGATCCCGAACCGCTCCTCGAGTTCATGCCGTCGGGTCGCGAAGAGCACGGCGACGTCGACGTCCTTCGTCGCGCGGGACAGGAACCGGACGCCCGCGGGGAGCGGCGACAGGGCCTCGAGCGACCGACGGAACGACGCCGGCTCGCGCACGGGGAGGACCCGGGCGCCTTCGCGGATGCCCAGCTTCCGCCACAGGGGCGTGCCCGAATAGTCCCTGTGTCCGTCCGCCACCGCGCCTCCGCGTCGAGCCGTTCGCCCCTGGTCGCTCCGGCGCGCATCCTGCCACCATCCCCACATGCCCGGCACGCTGTGGCTCGTCGGAACGCCGATCGGCAACCTGGCGGATCTCGCGCCGCGGGCCCGCGACGTCCTCGCCGGCGCGGATCTCGTCGCGGCCGAGGACACGCGCCGGACCGGCAGGCTGCTGAAGGGGCTCGGGATCAAGAAGCCGATGCTCTCGCTGTACGACGCGAACGAACGCGAGCGCGTCGGCGCGATCGTCGACGCGCTCCGGGACGACCGAACGGTCGCGGTGGTCTCCGACGCAGGGATGCCGCTCGTGTCGGACCCCGGTTTCCGCGTGGTGCGTGCGTGCATCGAAGAGGGATACGAGGTCGGGGTCGTCCCTGGACCGTCGGCCGTCCTCGCCGCGCTCGTGCTGTCGGGGCTGCCGACCGATCGGTTCTCGTTCGAAGGGTTCGCTCCACGCAAGGCCGGTGCGCGCGCGGATCGCCTCGAGGCGCTGCGGGACGATGCGAGGACGCTCGTGTTCTTCGAGTCGCCCGGGCGCGTGACGACGCTGCTGCGCGACGTGCTCGCGGTGCTCGGCGATCGCCCGGCCGCGCTCTGCCGCGAGCTCACGAAGCTGCACGAGCAGGTGATCCGGGGACGCGTGAGCGAGGTGATCGCGGCGCTCGACGGCGATCCCAAGGGAGAGATCGTGCTCGTGGTCGGCGGCGCGCCACCGCGAGCGCCGCGCGACCTCGACGCCTGCGTCGACGAGGCTCGCGACCTCGTCGCCGAGGGGATGAAGAAGCGTGAGGCCGCGCACGCGGTGGCGGACCGCCATCACGTCTCGGTGAACGACATCTACGACCGGCTCGTCGCATACGACTGACCGGCGATCATGACTCCCCACCCAAACTCGTTGCGCTGCTAACGATATCGTCAAGAAGTGATCGGAACCGGTCGGCGGGCGGCTAGCATTGACGCGTCATGGGCCGCGACGTCTTCTACCTGACCTCACCGATCTACTATCCGAACGACGTGCCGCACATCGGGCACGCGTACAACGCCGTCGCGTGCGACTTCATCGCCCGGTACCACCGCCTGCGCGGCGAGGAGGTCTTCCACCTCACGGGAACCGACGAGCACGGGCTCAAGCTCCAGCGCGCCGCCGAGCAGGCCGGGATGCATCCGCAGCGCTGGGTCGACGAGATGGAACCGCGCTGGCGCGAGGTCTGGGCCCGTCTGGACATCGCGAACGACGACTACATCCGCACGACGGAGCCCCGGCACGAGGCGGCCGTCACGAAGCTCCTGCTGGCCGTCTACGAGAACGGGAACGACGACATCTACCTCGGGACCTACGAGGGCCTCTACTGCGTCTCGTGCGAGGCCTACTACACCGAGGACGACCTCGTGAACGGCCTGTGCCCGATCCACGAACGACCGGTCGAGCACGTGACCGAGGAGAACTACTTCTTCCGGCTCTCGGCCTACGCGAACAAGCTCCTCGAGCACTACGAACGGAACCCATCCGCCGTCGAGCCGGCCTCCCGACGCAACGAGGTCCTCTCAACGATCCGGCAAGGGCTCCGCGACTTCTCGATCAGCCGGACGACGTTCGACTGGGGGTTCCCGCTGCCGTGGGACCCGAAGCACATCTGCTACGTGTGGTTCGACGCCCTCACGAACTACATCACCGCCGCCGGCTATGCCGAGCCGGGGGGTCGCTTCGACGCCGTGTGGCCCGCCGACATCCACGTGATCGGCAAGGACATCCTGCGGTTCCACGCGATCTACTGGCCGGCGATGCTGATGGCCGCCGACGTCGAACCGCCGACCCAGGTCTGGGCCCACGGGTTCCTCACGGTCGGCGGCAAGAAGATGTCGAAGACGAACGCGACCGGGATCCATCCGTTCGAGCTGATCGATCAGTTCGGGACCGACTCCTACCGCTGGTACTTCATGCGCGAGATGCGCTTCGGCGAGGACGGGAGCTTCTCGCTCGAGTCGATGCAGGAGCGGCACAACGCGGACCTCGCGAACGGCCTGGGGAACCTCGCCTCGCGGGTCCTCGCGATGCTCGCGTCGAACTTCGGCGGCGACGTGCCGGCTCCCGAGGTCGACGGCGTGGAGGAGGATCTGCCCGCGGTGGTCGAGCGCGCCGTCGCGGCGTACGACGAGCACATGCTCGCGGTGAACCTCCAGCAAGCCCTCGTCTCGGTGTGGACGATCGTGGACCGGCTGAACGGCTACCTCGTCGAGAAGGAGCCGTGGAAGCTCGCCAAGGACGAGACCCGACGCGACGCGCTCGGCTCGATCCTGTACGCGGGCGCCGAAGCGCTCCGCGTCCTCGCGATCCTGATCCAGCCGATCATGCCGAGCGCCGCCGAACGGCTCTGGGAGCAGCTCGGCATGGCGGAGCCGCTCCTGCACCAGCGCGTGCCCACGTCCGTGCGATGGGGCGGGCTGAAGCCCGGGACCGCCACCACGAAGGGTGGCGCGCTCTTCCCGCGCGTCGAGACGGACTGAGCCGGCCCTCGGTCCACCTCTCGCGGGGGCCGCCGAGCCGGATCCGCGAGCGACCGGGAACGATCGCGGATATCCACCGCTCCTCGACTCTGGCCTGAGGCTTGTCGGGATCATGTTTCACGTGAAGCTCCACCTATGCACCCCATATGGAGAGTCGGTACGCTCGCGTCCTCATGAGCGAGGAGAACCCTGAACTCGCGGTGGACAGCGGCGCGGTCGACACCCACTGCCACCTCTTCCTCGGCGACCGCGAACCTTCAGAACTGGTCGAGGCGGCTCGGTCCGCCGGCGTCGACCGCCTGATCTGCGTCGGGATCGACGCCGCGACGAGCGAAGCGTCGAGGGTCCTCGCCGAGTCGCTGCCCGGCGTGTTCGCCACGGCGGGGGTCCATCCGCACGATGCCTCAACGTTCGACCCCGCCGCGTCGCGGCAGATCGAGGAGCTCGTCCTCGATCCGCGCGTGATCGGCGTAGGGGAGTGCGGGCTCGACTACTTCCGCATGCACTCGCCGGTCGACGATCAGCGTCGGACCCTCGAGGCGCACGTCGAGCTGTCGAACGGATCGGGCAAGCCGATGGTGGTGCACGTCCGCGACGCGTGGCCCGACGTCCTCGAGATCCTGGAGAAGCGCGAGGCGACGCGCGTCGTGATCCACTGCTTCAGCGGCGACGTCGACATCGCCCGTGAGTGCGCGCGGCGTGGCTACTGGATGTCGTTCGCCGGGAACCTCACGTACCCGAAGAACGCGCATCTGCGCGACGCGGCGGAAATCGTTGCCGAGGATCGACTCCTCGTCGAGACGGACTCGCCGTTCCTGTCGCCGCAGAAGGTGCGCGGCCGCGACAACGAACCCGCGAACGTGATGCTGACGATCGAGGAACTCGCACGCATCCGCGATGTTCAGATCCGCGACCTCGTGGATATCACCTCGCGGAACGCACGGAGCGCCTTCCCAGCCCTTCCGTAGCCGCCGAACGCACGTTCGGTCTCAAGTTTGCCTCAAAGGTTGAGGGTTGGGTAGAGTCGCCGTCCGTGCGTACGGAGGTTCCGGTTCGGCCCCGCTTCACCGCAGGCCACTTCCCCTCGGAGCGCTCCTCGAACCAGATGACGTTCGAGAGGTGGAGCGGTGGGACAAGCGGTGCGAGCGACGCGGGTCCGCAGGCTGCGGATCCATCGCGCCACGCAAGCGACGACGATCGTCGCGGGCATCACGCTCGTCGCCGCGACCCTCTCGTTCGCGGTCCGCAAGGACATCACGCTCGTGCTGGGCGACGACGCGCATCCGATGTCGACGACATCGTCGAGCGTCGCCGAGCTGATGGAGACGACGGGGGTTCCGCTCTCGTTCGGTCTCCAGGTGGAACCGCCGCCGGCGACCGAGCTGGCGGACGGGATGACGGTCACCGTGAGTCCGCCGCCGGGGCTGCCGGCCGACGCGCTCAGCGGGACCGTCACCCCCGAAGGTGTGGGGGTGTGGGTGGTGGAGCGAGCGAGCTCGGAGCCGAACGGGAAGGCGGCTCCGGTGCTCGACGTGGCTCCGGCCTCCGCGGTCGGCGCCGGACAGAACCCGGTCGTCGCGGTCCAAGCCGTCGTGTTCGGGAAGGTGCACGACGTGCTCACGAACGCGGACTCGACCGGTTCGCTCCTCTCGGCCATGGGGATCCAACCCGGCGCGTCTGATCGCGTCGCTCCATCACCCGACACCCCCCTTCACGACGGCGACACCGTCCGGATCGATCGGATCGAGACGGAGGTTCGCCACGCCACGGTGCCGATCCCCTTCGAGGTCTCGACGACGTACCACGAGGACATGGTTCCGGGGAACGTCCGCGTGGTCCGGGACGGGGAGGACGGCTCCCGCGAGCAGCGCGTCCGGGTGACGTACGTCAACGGCGTCGAGACGGCCCGGATCATCGTCTGGTCGAACGTCGTCCGCGAGCCGGTCGACGAGGTGCGTGAGTCCGGCCCGTACTCGATGTACGACGGCACGCTGACCGAGCCCGGAACCGGCGCCACGACCCAGGAGGGGCACGCGACGTGGTACGACCCTCCGTGGTCGGGATCGACCGCCGCCCATCCCTGGCTCCCGTTCGGGACGCTCGTGACGGTGACGGACCTCGACTCCGGGCGCTCCGTTACCGTGACGATCAATGACCGCGGACCGTTCGCGCCGGGGCGCATCATCGACCTCTCGCCGGAAGCGTTCGGCGCGCTCGCCCCGGTCGGCCGAGGGGTCCTCCGCGTCGGCCTCACCTGGTGATCCGTCGCCGTCGACGGGCGGCGAGGCGGCCTCCGTCCGTGCCGGCCTCGGTGCCGGCGCGATCCGTGACCTCGCCGAGCGGCACGGCGTCCGCCCGACGAAGGCGCTCGGACAGAACTTCCTGATCGACCCGAACCTGGCCCGGGCGATCGCCGCCGACGCGGGCGTCGGGCCGGGGAGCCGCGTCGTGGAGGTCGGTGCGGGCCTCGGGTCGCTCACGGTCGCGTTAGCGGCGACGGGCGCCGAGGTGCTCGCCGTCGAGTTCGACCGGCCCGTCGTGGCGGCGCTCCGCGAGGTGGTCCGGCCGCTCGAGCGCGTGCGCGTCCTCGAGGCCGACGTCATGCGTCTGGACTGGGGGGCGGAGCTCGACGGCTCGGGATGGGTGCTGTGCGCGAACCTGCCGTACAACATCGCGACGCCGCTGATCCTCGACGTGCTCGTCGGCGTGCCCCAGGTCGAGCGTGCGCTCGTGATGGTGCAGCGCGAGGCAGGGGAACGGCTGGCCGCGGCGCCTCGCGACGATGCCTACGGAGCCGTCAGCGTCCGCGTCGCGGCCCGCGCCCGCGCGACGGTCGTGCGGAAGGTCCCGCCCGCGGTGTTCTGGCCGCGACCCGCCGTCTCGTCGGTGGTCGTGCGCATCGGACGGCTCACGTCGACGTCGATCGATCCCGACGACGTCGATCTGTGGCGCGTGGTCGAGGCCGGGTTCGCCGAACGCCGCAAGACGATGCGCAACGCGCTCCGTCGCCTGGGGCTCGAGGCCGGGGCGGCCGACGAGGTGCTCGCCCGGCGGGGGCTCGCGCCGAACGTCCGCGCGGAGGAGCTCGGCCTCGACGCGTTCGCCGCGATCGCGGCCGACGTCCGCGAGCTCGAAGGCGTCGCGTGAACGAGATCCGCCGCCGCGCGCACGCGAAGCTGAACGTGTTCCTCCGCGTGCTCGGGCGCCGCGACGACGGCTTCCACGACATCGAGACGCTGATCCTCCCGCTCGAGCTGCACGACGACGTGACGGTGTCGCACGCCGGCGGGCTCGACGTCGCGGTTCGAGGGCCGCGTGCGACCGACCTCGGTGGTTCGGTCGGCGACACGCTCGCGAGCGCCGCCGCCCGTGCACTCGCCGACGCATGCGACGCGCCGCACGCGCACACCGCGGCGATCGCGATCGACAAGCACATCCCCGTCGCGGCCGGACTCGGTGGCGGAAGCGCCGACGCCGCCGCCGCCCTGATCGCGCTGCGGGAGCTCTGGTCGTGCGACCTCGACGACGAGACCCTCCGGAACCTCGCCGCGACGCTCGGGTCCGACGTGCCGGCGCTCCTCGCCGGCCTACCGGTGTTCTGCTCGGGTCGCGGCGAGGTCATGCAGGCGGTCCACGCGCAGACCACCTATTGGGTGGTCAAGCCGTTCGCGTTCGGCGTCCGCGCCGCCGATGCGTACGCCTGGTGGGGCGACGACGGCGGCGTCACCGGACCGGACCCCGGCGCGCTCGTCGCGGCGGTGGAGTCCGGCAACGACGAGCTCGCCGGCGCCGCGCTCTCGAACGACCTGCAGCCGCCGGTCGTCCGACGCCACCCCGAGGTCGGGGCGGCGATCCGCGCGTTCGTCGATGCCGGCGCCCTCGGCGCGATCATGAGCGGGAGCGGCCCGACCGTCGTCGCGCTCGCCCGGCATCTCGGCCACGCCGACCGTCTCGCCGACGCGATCGACGGCTCGTTCGTCACGAGCGGACCTCCCCGTACGATGGCCTGAGATCCGGGGTGGTCTAACGGCAAGACACGGGCCTTTGGAGCCTGGTATGGAGGTTCGACTCCTCCCCCCGGAACGAACCGATCGACCCCGTTGCTTCAGGGTCGTGCCACCACCGATCGCACCGCCGGTTGCCAGGGCCCGCCTCCGTCGGGGACGATGACGGTCCCTCGACCTTGGGTGCGCGCGTGGCCGAGAAGAACAAGACCCGCACACGCTCCCTTGCCGTCGTCGTGCTCGCCGCCGGCAAGGGCAAGCGACTGCGGTCCTCGACACCCAAGGTCCTGCACCCGGTCGTCGGCAAACCGGCCCTGTGGCACGTCCTGCAGCTCGCGAAGGCCGCCCGGCCGACGCGGATCGCGATCGTGACCGGCCACGGCGCGAACGCCGTTCGAGACGCCGTCGCGTCGTGGGGCATCGCGCCGTCGCCCGTCTTCGTGGAGCAGACCGATCAGCTCGGCACGGGCCACGCCGTGCTCGTCGCAGAAGACGCGGTCGGCGACGCCGACGACGTCCTCGTGCTCGGCGGCGACTTCGATCCGATCACGCCCGCCGACGTTCGGAAGCTCGTCTCGACGCACCGGCGCACGCGATCCGCGATCACCACGGCCACGACCGAGCTCGACGACCCCGGCGGCTACGGCCGCGTCGTCCGTGAGGGTCCGCGGCTCGTCGAGATCGTCGAGGACATCGACGCGTCGCCGGAGATCCGGGCGATCCGTGAGGTCTGGCTGCTCGCGATGGTCGCGCGCCGTACGTCGCTCTACGCCACGCTTCCGACCCTCGACCGCGACAACCGGCAGCGCGAGTACTACCTGAACCGCGTCGTCCCGATCCTGATCGACAAGGGCGAGAAGGTGTCGGTCGTTCCCTGCGACACCGGCGGCGTGATGGGTTTGAACTCCCGCAACGGGCTCGCGGCCGTCGAGCGCGTGATGCGCGAGCGGATCAACGCCCGGCACCTCGCGAACGGCGTGACGCTCGTCGATCCAGCGACGACCTACATCGACGAGGGCGTGCGGATCGGCGCCGACACGGTGATCCAGCCGTTGACGTTCCTCCAGGACGATGCACGCGTCGGCCGAGGCTGTGTCGTGGGACCCAGCACCCGCGTCTCGGCCTCTACCGTCGGTGACGGGTCGCGCGTCGAGTTCGCGGTCATCCAGGATGCGCGCATCGGGCGCGACGTCCAGGTCGGTCCCTTCGCGCGTCTGCGGCCCGGAACGAAGCTCGCCGACGGCGTCATCGTCGGGAGCTACGTCGAGGTGAAGAACAGCGCGATCGGCGAGCGATCGAAGGTTCCGCACCTGTCCTACGTCGGCGACGCGACCGTCGGCAAACGCACGAACATCGGCGCAGCGAACGTGACCGCGAACTGGGACGGCTACGCGAAGCACCGCACCACGATCGGAGACGACGTCCGGACCGGCTCCGATACCATCATGGTCGCGCCGGTCCGGCTCGGCTCCGGCGCCGTGACGGGAGCTGGATCGGTGATCTCCAAGGACGTTCCGCCGGGCGCGCTCGCGGTCGAGCGCACGGAGCAACGGAACGTCCGCGGCTACCGCAAACGCAAGGACGCGCAACGCGCCGAGGCGGCGCGGTCCGAGGGCGACGGGACCTAGGGGGGCAGGGCGTGGAGATCATCACGAAGAAGCGGATGATGGTGTACTCCGGCACCATCCACCCGACGCTCGCGCACGAGATCGCCGAGAACCTCGGCATCCCGGTGAGCCAGGGCGAGCTCCGTCGGTTCGCGTCGGGCGAGATCTACTTCCGCGCCGACGAGAGCGTCCGCGGCGCCGACGTGTTCGTCGTGCAGACCCACTACGAGCCCGTGAACGAAGCGCTGATGGAACAGCTGATCATGATCGACGCGATGAAGCGTGCGTCGGCGAAGCGGATCTCGGCCGTGATCCCGTACTACGGCTACTCCCGGCAGGACAAGAAGGCGTTGTCGCGCGAGCCGATCAGCGCGAAGCTCGTCGCCGACCTGCTCTCGACCGCCGGTGCGGATCGCGTCGTCTCGGTCGACCTCCACAGCGGGCAGATCCAGGGCTACTTCGACGCGCCGTTCGACCATCTGACGGCGCTTCCGCTCCTGTGCGGCTTCCTGAAGGACGAGATGGGGTTGCACGGCGACGACGTGGTCGTCGTCGCACCCGACGCCGGTCGGATCAAGACCGCCGAGAAGCTCCGCGAGTTCTTGCACGCTGACCTGGCGTTCCTCTACAAGCGACGCTCCCGCAAGGAGGCGCACAAGATCGAGGAGATGGCGGTCGTGGGTGAGGTCGACGGGCGTCCGTGCGTGCTCGTCGACGACATGATCGACACCGCCGGGACCGTCGCGAAGGGCGCGCAGGCGCTGGCGGCGCAGGGCGCGGGTCCGATCTACGCCGCCGCGACCCACCCGATCTTCAGCGGCAAGGCGGCGCAGCTCCTCGAGGAGGCGCCGATCGAGCAGGTCCTCGTCACGAACACGGTGCCGATCCCCGAGGACCGGCAGTTCTCGAAGCTCCGCGTGCTCTCGATCGCGCCGCTGATCGCGAGCGCGCTCCGCGCCGTGTTCGAGGACTCCAGCGTCAGCGAGATCTTCGGCGGCGCGAACCAGGTCTAGCGGTCGGCCCTCCAGGCGGTCGTGGTCTGAAGGATCGGCTCGCCGTTCGCACCGAGCGCCGACACGGTTGCCGTCTGCCCGAACGAGCCGCCGACCAGGGACGTCGCGAACCCGACGAGATCGACGGGCCCGGTCTCGCCGAGCAAGCGCAGGGCATCATGCCGGGGTGAAGCTGCGAGCCCGATGCCGCTGCTGCTGTTCCCCGTGTCGACCTCGAGCTCGGCGGCGTCGGTCGGAACGAACGCCAACGCGATGATCGCGTCTCCGGGGGAGCGATCGCTGACGTCGACGACGACGGCGTTCAAGGAACGCCCGTCGGCTGCGGTCGTCGAGCGTGGGACGAGCCCTGACCACACGAGGTCGGCCTCGCCGCGGACCTCGCCCTCGTCGCCCACGTGGACATCCAGACGCCATGCGTCCCCGGATCGTTCGATCGTCGTCCAGTACGCGAACGACGACGTGACGTCGCTCGGACCGTCCACGACCACGCCGACCGGATCGATGGGGGACGGGAACGCGGAGGCCGACGGCCCGGCGACGGGCGTCGGCTCATCTCCGGTCCGCGTGCGTGCGAGCGTGCCCGTCGTTCCGGGTGCGACCGCCCAACCGACGCGGCCCGAGAAGGGCGTCGGTGGCAGCGTCATGATCGCGG
This sequence comes from Actinomycetota bacterium, assembly GCA_035463115.1. Classification (GTDB taxonomy): domain Bacteria; phylum Actinomycetota; class UBA4738; order UBA4738; family HRBIN12; genus BPGL01. Next base: position 23,899 of record DATHTO010000041.1, read on the forward strand.
GAGCGGCTGCCGTGGTGAGCTCGGTCACCGTTCCGTCGTCGCTTTCCCACGCCGCGTCCAGGCCATCCGGGACGAGCGCCACCGCGATCTGCCGATCGTCGACGCCGATCGATGCGCCGGTCGGTCGTCCTCCGGCTGATGGCACGGTGAGGGTGTCGGTGATCGTCCCGTCGCTGCTCACGAGCTCCGCCCACGCCGTCGGCTCGTTCGTCATCCTCGCGTCCAAGGCGATGCCCGCGGAGATCTGCCATCTCGTTCCGTCGAGCTCGCCGCTCGCGAGGAAGACCGCCGGTCCGGCGATCGGAAGCTCCCGATCGGGACGTGTGGCCTCGTGGACGTCCATGCTGGCGATGGCCTGCAGGAGGGCATCGCGCTGCTCGGACCCCACGTCGGGACCGAACCCTGCGAACGCGAGGTAGGACTCGTCTCCGACGGAGAACCTCGCGTACGACCCTTCGCCGCACGGTCCTTCACCGTGCTCGAGGCCGACGGGCCAGGCGGGGAGACCCGTCACGTCGGGGAGCAGGGCGAGGTAGAACCCCGATCCGTCTCCCGAGAACGGGTTGCTCGTGGTGTCTTCGCGCGCTTCGCCCAGCCGGGAACTGCATTCCGTCCCGTCGATGTCTGCGACGTCACGCTGCGTCAGCTGCAGGAGCGGCAGGCCGGCGGGGTACGGGATCGGCTCGGTGCTGCATCGTTCCCGTTCCTCCGACGGCGCCTCGACCTCCTGCGCGGCGTCGGTCGCCCCGCCCGTCACGGGCACGCCCTCGGCGGCATACGAGCACGTCTCGCTCTCCGTCGCCATGACGAGCGGCGTGAACGAGGTGTCGAGAGCGGTCCAGCCCGACGGCACGTCGATCGTGAACCGGTCGACCGTCACGCGCATCGGATCGTCGTTGCCGGCGGGAACCTCGCGTCGGGAGAGCCCCGCCCATGCACCGGCGCCGATCACGCCGACGACGACCACCATCGCGGTCGTTCCGGCGATCGCGGATCGCACCTGACGCCGCCGGACCCGAGGTCGCAGCATCGGCGGAGCCGTCCCCACGAGGGGCGCGCGTGACGCGTCCGCCTCGAAGAGGTCCTTCAGTCTCGTCTCGAGATCATCCATCGTGATCCTCACTCCTGAGCCGATCGCGGAGCGTCTGCACGCCGCGGTGCACGAGCGAGCGCGCGGCCGTGACCGAGCATCCGAGCGTCGCCGCCGTCTCCTCTTCCGAGCGGTCGAGGTAGAAGCGGAGCACGACCGCCACGCGCTGCCGGTCGGGCAGCGTCTCGAGCGCGTCGCGGAGCTCGCTCCGAGTCTCGACGTCGGCGGTCTGGCTCATCGGCTCCGCCCTGCCGACGCGCCCGATCTCCCGATCGAGGTACGCCGACGCGACCTTCCGCTTGCGGTGGTGGGTCATGCAGAGGTTCACCACCGTCTTCCGGAGGTAGGCGTCGAACGCCTGCGGCGATCGCAGATGCAGGAACCGCCCCGCGACCCGGATGAACGCTTCCTGCACGAGGTCCTCGGCGATCGCGCCGTCGCGCGTCAGCAGGAACGCCAGCCGTACGGCCTCGGGGGCATGGCGGAGGTAGAGGTCCTCAAGGCTGCCCGGCTGCGGGTCGGCGCCGGTTCCCACGTCCTCGTTCGGGTTCACCACGATCGTCGTTCCGGGCATCACACCATGGAGACGCGCGACGCCCCGTGCACATCGCGCTGTCGGGCGAACCCGGTCGCGACCTGCGGCTCGTTGCTACCATCCTGGGGTTCGCGAGATCCCTGACCCAAGATCCCTCGAAGAGGTCGTGCTGCCATGGAAACGAAGCTGAAGGCCGAGCCCCGCGACGGTACCGGCAAGGGCGTGGCCCGCCGGCTGCGCGCGGCGGGGAGGGTGCCCGCCGTGCTGTACGGAGGCGGCGCCGACCCGGTCGCCATCTCGGTGTCGGCCCTCGACCTCCTCCACCTCTTCCACGCGTCGCACGGCGCGACGATGCTCGTCGACCTCGAGATCGACGGGAAGACCCATCTCGCGATCCCGCGGGAGGTCCAGCGCGACCACATCCATTCGCGGTACGTGCACGTCGACTTCCTCGCCGTGAACCGCAACGAGACCGTTCGCTTGACGGTGGAGGTGCACGAGACCGGTGAAGCGCCTGGCGTCAAGGAAGGCGGCGTGATCGAACACCACCTGCGCGAGGTCGAGGTGGAGTGCCTCCCGGGCAACGTGCCCGAGGAGATCGTGGCCGACGTCGGCGGTCTCGGGATCGGCGACATGCTCCGCGTGGGCGACATCACCGCACCTGACGGCGTCACGATCCTGACCGACCCGGACGCGCCCGTGATCTCGATCATCACGCCGGCTGCTCTTCGGACCGAGGTCGATCTGTCGACGCCCGGTGAGGAAGGCGTCGAAGGCGTCGCTCCGGCTGAGCTCGCCGACGAGACCGCGCCCGCGCCCGAGGCCGGCGACGAAGCGCCCGAGGGCGACGGCGAGGGATAGGTGGCCTGGCTCGTCGCCGGGCTCGGCAACCCTGGCGACCGGTACGCGAACACCCGCCACAACGTCGGCCGGATGGTCGTGGACGAGCTGGCGGCCGATGCCGCTGAGCGCTTCCGGAAGGTCCGGTTCATGCCCTCGGAGGTCGCCGAGATCCGCGAAGGCGACGAGCGGGTGCTGCTGGTCCGCTCGACGCTGTACATGAACGAGTCGGGGCCGTCGTTCGCCGGCATCGCGAAGAAGCAGGGGATCGACGCCGACCACCTCATCGCCGTCCACGACGAGATCGAGATCCCGGCCGGCGAGCTCCGGATCAAGCTCGGCGGCGGGACCGCCGGCCACAACGGCCTCCGATCGCTGAGCTCCGCGCTCCGGACGCCCGACTTCTACCGCGTGCGCGCCGGGGTGGGCCGTCCGCCCGGCCGACGCGACCCGTCCGACTACGTGCTCGCGCCGATCGCGAAGCGGGACGAGACCGACGTCGCGATCCTCGTCGGGCGCGGCGCCGATGCCGTGCGTTCGCTGATCCTCGACGGACTGACCGCGACGCAGGACCGCTTCAACCGTGCTGCCGGCGGCGCCTGACTAGGCCGTTCGGCCTCCCTGACCAGACACCGCCGGATACGACCTGCGGCCTGGGTGTCCCCCGACCGGGGTTCGCGACCCTCGGCCGATACGCCGACGGCTCCGCGCCGCCGATGACCTCCTCGAACCGGAAGGAGGTGATCGGATGCGTTCGAAGATGCGCTCGGTGAACTGGCGGTACCTCCTCATGAGCGGCGCCAGCCTCGCCACGCTTCTCCTCGCAGCCGGCGCCCGGTGGAAGCCGAAGTGATCCCACCGGACGCGAACAAGGAAAGGAGCTCCACGATGCGGAAGATCCTCTACGCGCTCGCGAGCCTCGCGGCGTTCGCGATGGCGGTCGGCGCCGGCTGGCGCCCCAACTGAGCCGATCGTCCCGATCGCGCTCGCACATCTCGCCCCCGGCCTGCGGCCGGGGGCGCGACGTTGTGCCGCCCGCTGCGCGTTCCGACCAGCGGTTCTCTCCCGCGACCGCCCTGAAGACCTAGGCGACTGGTCGCTCCGTCGCTCCCCCGGCCGCGGCCGAAGCGGTCGGCCGCCCATCGCAACGATCACGACCGGTCGCCCGATGCGTGTCGGCCGGCCCACGAGCCATCATCCGACCACACCTGGAAGGAGGTGATCGGATGCGAACCCAGTTGCGGTCGGTGAACTGGCGGTACCTCTTCGTGAGCGGCGCCAGCCTCGCCACGCTTCTCCTCGCAGCCGGCGCCCGGTGGAAGCCGAAGTGACCTCCCCCCACCGGCGCACGAACGGAAGGAGCTCCACCATGCGGAAGATCATCTACGCGCTCGCGAGCCTCGCGGCGTTCGCGATGGCGGTCGGCGCCGGCTGGCGCCCGAACTGATCGATCGGCACGGCCCCCGAGACGGACCTCGTCCCGGGGGCCGTACCGCGTCCGGCGTCTGGGCGCAGATGACCGACGCCGCAACACGGTTCCGCTGCTTCAGTCCTGGCCTCGCGACCCGATACCGATGACATGAAGCTCATCCTCGGCACGCTGCTCATCGCGCTCGTGGCGGGCTACCTGCTCGGGGGACGTTTGACGAACCTCAGCCATCTGCGGATCCGCTGGGCACCGCTCGCCCTCGTCGGCTTCGCGATGCAGCTCGTGAACCCACCGGGGAACTGGCCGCTGTTCATGCTGCTCGGGTCGTTCGTGCTGCTGTCGATCTTCGCGATCGCCAACATCCGCACGGTCGGATTCGCGCTCATCCTGATCGGGGTCGCGATGAACTTCACGGTCATCGCCGTGAACGGAGGGATGCCCGTGTCGCGGCAGGCGCTGATCGCGTCGGGGCAGGGCGACACGCTCGGCGATCTCGCGAACGACGCCGACAGCTACGTGAAGCACCACCTCGCCGATGCCGACGACCGGGTGCTGTTCCTCGGCGACGTGATCGCGATCCCGCCGCCGATCGCGCAAGCGGTCAGCCTCGGAGACTTCTTCACGTATGGCGGGGTCTGCGTGGTGATCGCGGCAGCGATGCGCCGTCGGGCGGACGACGTATCCGGCGAGGGGAGCCCGACCGACACCGCGACGCTCGCCCGGAGCGGCGACGAGGTGCCGAGTGTCAGCGGCTGAGACGACGCCGCCGGAAGCCGCGACGTCGAGCGGTCGGTCGACGCTGCACGACCGCCGGCTCCACATCCGCCTGTTCGAGGCGGTGATCGCGCTTCCGACGATCGTCTGGCTGGTGTGGGAGGCCTACCAGGATCCGACCCTCTGGCAGACGGAGCAGTGGTCGATCCTCCTCTGGGTCGCCGCCGTCGCGGCCGCGGAGCTGCTGCCGGTGCCGACGAACGTCTCGATGGGATTCAGTCTGAGCTTCCCGCTCGAGCTTTCCGCAGCTGTGCTGTTCCCCATCCCGGTCGCCGCGTCGATCGCGTTCCTCGGTTCGGGTGACGCGCGCGAGTTCAGACGGCAGATCCCGCCGCTCAAGGCGCTCTTCGTCCGTGCGCAGATCGCGCTCGCGGTCGCCGCCGAGAGCTGGGTCTTCCACCAGATCACGACGATCGACGTGCACGATCCGGACCTCATCGGGCTCGCCGTCGGCATCGTGCCGGCCGCCGTGCTCGGTTACATCATCAACACCGCGATCGTCGCCTACTACTACCGGCTGCAGACGGGGCAGTCGACGGCATCGGTGGTCCGCGAGATGCACGCGGGCGTCTTCGGCGAGTTCGTGATGAGCTACTCGGGCCTGGCGCTCTTCTCGGTCCTCGTGGTCCGGACGTTCCTCGAGATCGGCGCGTGGGCGATCTTCGTGTTCATCGCGCCGCTCGCCTTCGCACGCCAGATGTTCCAGCGAACGCACTCCTTGCAAGAGGCGACGGTCGAGCTCGCTCGCAAGCAACAGGAGAACGAGTACCAGGCGCTGCACGACTCGCTCACCGGCATGCCGAACCGCACGTTGTTCCAGCGGACGCTGCAGGACGCGATCGACGAGGCGCGGCGTACCGGCGGACGGCTCGCCGTGATGCTGATGGACCTCGATCACTTCAAGGAGATTAACGACACGCTCGGTCACCACTTCGGCGACATGCTGTTGAAGGAGATCGGGCCCCGCCTGTCCAAGGCGCTGCGCGACCAGGACATGCTCTCGCGCCTCGGCGGCGACGAGTTCGGGCTGCTGCTGCCGGACCTTCCGAACGAGAACATCGCGGTGCAGGTCGCGGCTCGACTCCTCGAGGAGCTCGAGCACCCGATCTCGGTCGAGGGGCTCGCGCTCGACGTGTCGGGGTCGATCGGGATCGCGCTGTTCCCGCTCCAGGCCGACGACGCCGACACGCTGCTCCGTCGTGCCGACGTCGCGATGTACGCGGCGAAGGAGGCCGGCGGCGGCTACGAGCTGTACGGCGAGGAGCTCGATCGGCACAACCCGCAGCGGCTCACGCTGATCGGCCAGGTGCGTCCCGCGATCGAGAACGGCGAGTTCGCGATGTTCTACCAGCCGAAGGTACGCCTCGCGGACGGCCGCGTTGCCGGCGCCGAGGCCCTGATCCGGTGGCGGCATCCGACGCTCGGACTCGTGCCCCCCGACGAGTTCATCCCCCTCGTCGAGAAGACGGTCCTGCTGCGGCCGCTCACGAGCTGGATCGTGGACGACGTGCTGCGGCAGTGGCGGAGGTGGGCCGACGCGGGGATCCGGTTGCCGATCTCGATCAACGTCTCGCCGCGATCGCTGCTCGATCAGGACCTCCCGGACGTGATCGAAGGCTCGCTCCGCGAGTTCGACGTGCCGCCCGCGTTCCTGCGGATGGAGCTGACCGAGGGCTTCCTGGCCGGGGACTCGGGCCGATCGACGTACGTCTTGGACCGGCTCGCCGACGTCGGCGTCGGGCTCTCGATCGACGACTTCGGAACGGGGTACTCGTCGCTCGCGTATCTGAAGCGCCTGCCGATCGAGGAGATCAAGATCGACCGCTCCTTCGTGATGCAGATGCACGTGGACGCGAACGACTTCATGATCGTGCGCGCGACGGTGGACCTCGGGCGGAACCTCGGCCTCCGGGTCGTCGCCGAGGGGGTCGAGGATCTCGAGACGTTCGACCGTCTGGCCGAGTTCGCGTGTGACGAGGCGCAGGGGTTCTACATCTCCGAGCCGCTGCCGGTCGACGGGTTCACGCGCTGGCTGTCGGTCCGGAACCTCGAGCCGTCGGCGACCGCCGCGGCGTCCGCCGAGGACGCACCGGAGGCTCGTCGGAACCGCATCCACGCCGTCTGATCCGCCGGAAAGGTGTTCCGGCTCGTCGCCGTAGACTCTGGCGAGGGAACGGGTCGGCGCACCCAGGTGTCACGGCGGCGTCGCCTCCGGCGGTCGTTCCGTCAACAGGTTCACGACATCGACGTAGGACGTAGTCGTGAACATGTTGACACGAGCACCTGCGGAGGCACCCCGCACGGCGCACCGGGGTGACGCACCACGCCGCGCCGCAGCGCCGATCCTCTTCCGAGCCCCGTCGCATCCGCGACCGGGGCTGTTCGGCGTGGAGGAGGTCGCGAACACGATGGCAGCGACGACATCGCTCGAGGGCGCCCTCTCCGCCGTCATCGACGCCCTGGCCGCGTCGGAGCCGTTCGAACGGCTCCTGCTCGAGCGGGAGCGCCCGATCCGCGCGCGCGCCGAGGCCGGCGAGGGCGCCGCCGTCGCTGCCCTGGCGCGGTCCCTCGACGCGCCGGTCCTCGCCGTCTCGCCGGGTCCGCGCGAGGCCGACGCCCTCGCGGAGGAGGTCGGCGCGTACCTCGGCGACACGAGGACCGCGCTGCTCCCGGCGTGGGAAGCCCTCCCGTACGAGGGCATCTCGCCGAGCCCCGAGGTGGCTGCTCGCCGGGCCGACGCGATCGGTGCGCTCCGTCGAGCGACCGGCGCCTTCGTCGTCGTCGCGCCCGTCCTCGCGGCGATGCAGGCGGTGATCCCGACGCTCGGAACGACCCCGCCGCTCGATCTCGTCGCCGGCAGGGATCTTCCTCCCGACGATCTCGCCGAGCGCCTCGAGGAGCTGGGGTACCGACGTGTCGACGTGGTCGAGCACCGCGGCGAGTTCGCCGTGCGTGGCGGCGTCGTCGACGTCTTCCCCGGCACAGCGCGACGACCCGTCCGCGTCGACTACTGGGGCGACGAGATCGAGTCGCTCCGCGCCTTCACGCCGTCGACCCAGCTCTCGACCGATCGGCTCGGTCACGCCGCCGTCGGTCCGGTCCGCGAGCTGATCCCCGACGCCGACGTTCGGGCGCGCGCCGGCGGGCTGGCGCCGGCGCACGTCGAGCGGTTCCGCGACGGGCTCCAACGCATCGCCGACGGCCTGCGGCCCGAAGGCATGGAGACCTTCGCGCCGCTGCTGTTCGACGCGATGCCCACGCCCGCGGAGCTCCTGCCGGAGGGCTCGTGGGTCGTCGTGACGCGAGAGGCGCGCACCCGCGACCGCTCCGAGCAGGCGCACGCCGAAGCCGAGGCCCTCGCCGACGCGCTGTCGTGGCCCGGCACCCGTCCGCTCCGGAACCTCGACGACGCGATCGGCGATCGCGTGCGGTTGCACCTGACCGAGTTCACCGAAGGCATCGACCTCTCCCTCCGGGGGTGGGGGAGCGCCGTGGGGAAGCCGTCGGAGCTCGTCGCCCGCCTGACGTCGTTCGCCGAGCGCGGGTTCCGCGTCGTCGTGACGGGAAGGGCGCACGGGTCCCTCGAGCGCGTCCGTGAGGTCGTCGGCGACCTCGCCGTCGAGACGGCGGAGACACCGTTGCCGAGCGGCTTCGTGAGCGGTCCGGCTCGCGTCGCGGTCGTCACTGAAGAGGATCTGTTCGGCTCCCGTCGACACACGCGAACGGCGCCGCGGTTCACGAAGCGGCGCACCGACGCCGTCGCGGAGGAGCTGGAGCCCGGCGACCACGCCGTGCATCGCATCCACGGCGTCGCCCGGTACGCCGGCATCGTCCATCGGGAGCTCGCGGGCTCCGAGCGCGATTACCTCGTGCTCGAGTACGCGGCGGGGGACAAGCTGTTCGTCCCGAGCGATCAGGTCGGGATGGTGGCTCGCTACGTCGGCGGCGACGCCCCCCGGATCCACCGGATGGGAGGTTCCGACTGGGCACGCGCGACCGCGAAGGTGAAGCGAGCCGTCAAGGACATGGCCGGCGAGCTCGTCCGGCTCTACACCGTCCGGATGTCGGTGCCGGGCCACGCGTTCGGTCCCGACACGCCGTGGCAGCAGGAGCTCGAGGACGCCTTCCCGCACGAGGAGACGCCGGACCAGCTCCGGGTGATCGACGAGGTCAAGGCCGACATGGAGCAGCGAGCGCCGATGGACCGGCTGTTGCTCGGCGACGTCGGCTTCGGGAAGACCGAGATCGCGCTCCGCGCGGCGTTCAAGGCGGTGCAGGACGGCAAGCAGGTCGCCGTGCTCGTCCCGACGACGATCCTGGCCGAACAGCACTTCCTCACGTTCACCGAGCGCTTCGCGCCGTTCCCCGTGACCGTGCGCATGCTCAGTCGCTTCGTGTCGCCCGAGGAGCAGCGGAAGGTCGTCGCCGACATCGCCGCCGGCAAGGTCGACGTCGTGATCGGGACCCACCGCCTCTTGAGCAAGGATCTGAAGTTCCGTGACCTCGGATTGCTCGTCGTCGACGAGGAGCAGCGGTTCGGCGTCTCGCACAAGGAGCGCCTGAAGGCGATGCGCGCCCACGTCGACGTGCTGACGATGACCGCGACACCGATCCCGCGGACGCTCGAGATGGCGCTGACGGGCATCCGACAGATGTCGACGATCGACACGCCACCGGAGGACCGGCAGCCCGTGCTGACCTACGTCGGCTCGTACGACGAGGACCTCGCGCTCGGCGCGGTGCGACGCGAGCTGCTCCGGGAGGGGCAGGTCTTCTGGGTCCACAACCGCATCGCGACGATCGACCGGCAGGCGGGGTGGTTGCGGCAGCAGCTGCCCGACGCGCGGATCGTCGTCGCGCACGGCCAGATGGAGGAGGACCAGCTCGAGCACCAGATGATGCGCTTCTGGGAACGCGAGGCCGACGTGCTCGTGTGCACGACGATTATCGAGTCCGGCCTCGACGTGCCGAGCGCGAACACGCTGATCGTCGATCGTGCCGACATGCTCGGGCTCGCGCAGCTCTATCAACTCCGCGGCCGCGTCGGCCGCAGCTCCGAGCGGGCGTTCGCCTACTTCTTCTTCCCGGCGCAGCGAGAGATGACCGAAGAGGCGCACGCGCGCCTCGCCACGATCGCGAAGCACCAGGACCTGGGGAGCGGCTTCCACATCGCGCTGCGGGACCTCGAGATCCGCGGCGCCGGCAATCTGCTCGGCGCTGAGCAATCGGGTCACATCGCGAGCGTCGGGTTCGACGCCTACGCGAGGATCCTCCAGGAGTCCGTGCGTGAGCTGCAGGGCGAGGAGATCGAGCCCGAGCAGGAGCTTCGGATCGATCTCCCGGTGAAGGCGTTCGTGCCGCCCGGCTGGGTCGCGCAGGAGGCGCTGCGGCTCGAGCTGTACCGGCGGATCTCGCTCGCGCCCGACCACGACGCGCTCGCCGAGATCCGCGCCGAGACGGTCGACCGGTACGGAGGCCTTCCGCCGCAGGTCGAGACGCTGTTCGCGATCGCGTCGCTCCGGATCACGGCCGCGCGTCTCGGCGTCCGCGAGGTGGGCACGTTCAAGAAGGAGGTCCGGCTGACGCCGGTTCCGATCCCGGCGACGCTCCAGCTCGATATGGCCGAGCGGATCCCGGGCGCCACGTTCCACGCCACGAAGGCCACGCTGAACCTGACGCCCGACCGCGTGTTCGGCGCCGACCTCGTGCGGTGGACCGAGGCACGCCTGCGCGCAGCGGTCGGCGAGCCCGACGAGCCGGGACTCGCAGGGACACCTTCCGACGCGACGCCCGTACACTGACCTGCATGCCACGGTTCCGCGCCGTCATCGCCGCTGCCCTCGCAACCCTCCTGTTCACCGCATGTGCGGGGAGCGAACCACCGGCTGCGCAGGTCGGTGACGTCGAGATCACCGATCAGCAGGTCGCCGACGCGGCGGACCTGTTCCGCTTCCTCGGCGGCGTCGGCCAGCAACCCTGTGCGCCGACCGTGGACGAGGGCGACACCGAGGCGGCCGCGTGCAACCGCCTCGCGCTCACGAACCTGATCCAGTTCAGCGTGACGAACGCGTTCGCGGCCGACAACGGCATCGAACCTGCGCGCGACGAGGTCGAGGGCGCCGTCGGCCAGCTCGAGCAACAGATCGGCGCCGATGCCTTCGAGCAGCAGCTCGCCGAGAGCGACACGACGCGCGAGGAGCTCCAGCAGCTGGCGCGGGACTTCTCCGTGCTGCGCCAGGTCGCGACGGCGGTCACCGAGGACGAGCTCGGCGCGGCCGAGATCCGACGCCGGTACGAGCAGGACCTGGCCACGTTCACGACCGTCGAGGTCGACCACGTGCTCGTCGAGACCGAGGCCGAGGCGCAGCAGGTGTACGCCGAGGTGACCGCGCCGGGCGCGACGCGCGACGACTTCCTGGCGATCGCGAAGGAGCGCTCGATCGATCCGAGCGCCGCGCAGAACTCCGGATCGCTCGGGTCGGCCGCCGCGAGCACGTACGTGCCGGAGTTCGCCGACGCCGCGATCGCCCTCGACGAGGGCGGGATCTCCCAGCCGGTCCAGACGCAGTTCGGCTGGCACGTGATCAGGCTCGAGGACGAAGAGGTGGCTCCGCTCGCCGACGTCCGCCAGCAGATCGTCGAGCAGGCGGCCGCCGAGGTGTTCCCGGCGTGGCTCCGGACCGAGCTGGAGGCGCTCGAGGTGAACCCGCGGTACGGGCGGTTCGATCCCGAGACGCTCAGCGTCCAGCGGATCGCCAGCACGGACCCCGACGCGTCGCCGACGGCGAGCGATGCGCCCGTGAACGCGCCAGCGTCGCCGTGAGCGACGGAACGCCCGACGCGCTCGACGGCGTTCCCGACGGCCCCGTCCCGTCGTCCGCCGGCGGTGCGCGGCTGCTCGATCTCGTGCGGGTGCAGGCGGCGCTCCGCGCTCCGGGCGGCTGCCCCTGGGACGCGGAACAGACCCACGCGTCGCTCGCGCGCCACCTGCTCGAGGAGACGCACGAGCTGCTCGAGGCGATCGACGCCGGGGACGACGCCGCGATGCGCGACGAGCTCGGCGACGTCCTGCTGCAGGTGACGTTCCACGCGCAGATCGCCGCCGACGACGGACGCTTCGACATCGACGATGTCGCCGAGGGTCTCGTCCGCAAGCTCGTGCATCGCCATCCGCACGTCTTCGGAGGCGCCGAGGTCTCGGGTGCCGACGAGGTGCTCCTGAACTGGGAGCGGCTGAAGGCCCGAGAGTCCACGGGCGCCGAGCGCGATCCCACGGCGGTGGACGAGCACATCCCCGAGTCGCTGCCGGCGTTGGCCCGCGCCGCGAAGGTCCAGCGTCGCGCGGCGTCGCAGTCGTTCGAGTGGCGCAGCGTCGATCGGGCGCTCGACGCCCTTCGTGAGGAGGTCGACGAGCTCGCCGAGGAGCTGGCCCGCGACGAGCCCTCGCACGAACGGCTGGAGGAGGAGGTCGGCGACGTCCTGTTCGCCGCGGTCGCCGTCGCGCGCAAGGCCGGCGTCGACGCGGAATCCGCCCTCCGCCGCACGATCCGTGGGTTCGCCGAGCGGTACGCGCGGTTCGTCGTGCTCGCGGCCGAGCGAGGCGTCGACGTCGAGCGCGCGCCCGAGGACGATCTGCGCGCGTTGTTCCGGGAGGCGCGTGGTGGTTGAGCCCGCCCCGACGACGCCCGACGACGCGACGCGGATCGCCGAGGCGATGCGCTGGATCGAGGACGTGACCAGCACGCGCGCGGTCGCGTCACGGTTCGGCACGGCCCTCTACCACGACGGCTTCCGCGTCCGGTACGACAGCAACTTCCTCCGCGTCGAGGGGTCCGACGGCACGATCGACGGCGCCGAGGTCGCCGCCGAGTGCGACCGGTTGTTCGACGGCTTCACGCACCGGGAGGTCATCGTCGAGGATCCCCGGCGAGGCGCGGCGATGGCGCCGTGGTTCGCCGAGCACGGGTGGCGGGTCGATCGGCTCGTCACGCTCGCGCGACGCGCGCCGAGCGACGGACGCGGCGACCCCGGTCTCGCGGAGGAGCTCGCCCTGGACGATGCCATCGGGTTCGCGGCGGTCGTGCATCGGGAGAGCTTCCCGCGCACCGACCCGCCGGTGATCGACACGCTGGCGGCGTTCCGGCGGGTGCTGCGGGACCGCGCCGGCGCGCGCTTCTTCGGCGCTCGGGTCGACGGCGTGCTGGCGGCCTCGTGTGAGCTCTATCTCCATGACGGAACGGCACAGATCGAGGACGTGAACACGCTGGAGCGGTTCCGAGGGCGAGGGCTCGCCCGGGCCGTCGTGCTACGCGCCGCCGCCGAAGCGGGCGCGTCGGGAGCGGACCTGATCTGGCTGATCGCCGACGACGGCGACTGGCCGAAGGATCTCTACGCCAAGCTGGGATTCGTGCGCGTCGGAACCTTCTGGCAGTACACCCTCGCCGACGACTGACCCGACCGAGCCTCCATAGCTCGGCGGGAGGGTCCGGTAGGCTCGCGACCGTGTCCGTGATCGACGACATCCGCGCGCGCGAGATCCTCGATTCGCGCGGGAACCCCACGATCGAGGTCGACGTGTGGCTCGACGACGGCGCGTTCGGCCGGGCCGCCGTGCCGAGCGGCGCGTCGACGGGCGAACACGAGGCGCTCGAGCTCCGCGACGGCGACGACGACCGGTACGGCGGCAAGGGGGTCCTCCGGGCCGTGGCCAACGTCGAAGGACCGATCGCGTCGGCGATCCGTGGCCTCGACGCGCTCGAGCAGCGGTCGATCGATCGTGCGCTGATCGACCTCGACGGCACCGACGCGAAGTCCGCCCTCGGCGCGAACGCGATCCTCGGAGTGTCGCTCGCGGTCGCGAAGGCGGCGGCCGACGCGAGCGGGCTTCCGCTGTTCCGGTACCTCGGCGGCCCGAACGCGCACGTCCTGCCGACGCCGATGTTCAACGTGATCAACGGGGGCGCGCACGCCGACAACGAGTTGGAGCTCCAGGAATTCATGGTGATGCCGGTCGGCGCCGCGTCGTTCGGCGAAGCCGTGCGCTGGGGCGTGGGATGCTTCCACGCGCTCAAGCGTCTCCTGCACGATGCCGGCATGTCGACGGCCGTCGGCGACGAAGGGGGATTCGCGCCGCCGGTCGCGACGGCCGACGAAGCGCTGACGTACCTGATGCGCGCGATCGAGGGAGCGGGCCTCGACCCCGGAACCGACGTCGCGCTCGCGATGGATCCGGCGACCTCGGAGCTGTATCGCGACGGGCGCTACCACCTCGGAGGCGTCGACCGAACGGCCGACGACATGATCGCGTTCTGGGCCGATCTCGCGGACCGGTTCCCGATCGTGTCGCTCGAGGACGGGCTCGCGGAGGACGACTGGAGCGCCTGGGCCTCCCTCACGCGCACGCTCGGCGGTCGCGTCCAGCTGGTCGGGGACGACCTGTTCGTCACGAGCGCCGAACGGCTCGAACGCGGGATCCGCGAGCGCGTCGGGAACGCGATCCTCGTCAAGGTGAACCAGGTCGGATCGCTCACCGAGACGCTCGACGCCGTCGACACCGCGCAGCGTGCGACCTTCGGCGTCGTGATGAGCCATCGCAGCGGCGAGACCGAGGACGCGACGATCGCCGATCTCGCCGTCGCGACGAACTGCGGGCAGTTGAAGGCCGGTGCGCCGAGCCGGGGCGAGCGCACGGCGAAGTTCAACCAGCTCCTCCGGATCGAAGAGCAGCTCGGTGACGACGCGCGGTTCGCCGGCCGATCGATGCTCGCGGCTCGCCGGAACGATGCGCCTCCCTCGAGCGGAGGGGCACCGAGCTCCGCTGCGCCACCCGGCACGCCGGGGCCGCCGGGGGGCGGCGGGGCGCGGTGAGCGCTCGGGCGACGGCGACTTCCCCGGCCGCGCCCCAGAGCCACGGGAAGAGCCACCGCAAGAGCCAGCGCGCCGGCACGTCGGCATCGGTCCGACCCTCGGGCCGTGCGGCGATCCTCCTGCTCGCCGTCTTCTTGCTCGCGATGGTGTCGATCGCACCGACGCGCGTCTGGCTCGACCAGCGATCCCGCCTCCGTGACCTCGAACGACAGGCGGCCCAGCTCGAGGCGGCGAACGCGAGGCTCGCCGAGCGCATCGCCGACCTCCGCGACCCCGAGACGCTCGAGCGGCTCGCTCGCGAGTGCCTCGGCATGGTGGAGCCGGGCGAGATCGCGTTCATCACGGTGCCGCGGGACGGCGCGCCCACGCCGCCGCCCTGCTGAGCGACGCGCGTGCCCATTGACGTGCTGTTTCACCATCCCGCACACTGAGGGCTCGCGCCCGGGTAGGCCGGGCGACACGTCCACGTCCGCCGAACCGCCGGACGACCGCACGGGAAGGGGAGAGGTCATCGCCGACATCGAGGTCGGTGCCGTCATCGAAGGCACGGTGGCTCGCATCGAGAACTACGGGGCGTTCCTGCAGTTGGAGGACGGGCGGATGGGCCTCGTCCACATCTCCGAGATCGATCGGAACTACGTCCGGGACGTCCACGACCATCTCCGCGAGGGCGACAAGGTCGAGGCGAAGGTCGTCGCGATCAAGGACGACGGCAAGATCGACCTCTCGATCAAGCAGCTGCAGGCGCCGGCTCCGCCGCGACCGCGCCGCGGGAGCGATCCGCAGTTCGAGCAGATGCTGAAGAAGTTCATGCGGCAGTCCGAGGAACGCCTCGTCGACTACAAGCGCGCCGTCGAGCACAAGCGGAAGTAGCCCGACGGACCAGCCGACGCTCCACCGCGAGCTGCGCGGTTCCGATCTGGACGCCGTCCGCGAGCAGCTCGGCCGAGAACCCACGACGTCGTTCACGGTCGTCGCCCGCTGTACGGGCGGCCACCCGCTCGTGATCCGGAACGCGCCCCTCGATGCCGACGGCGACCCGTTCCCGACCACGTACTGGCTCACGTGTCCCGACGTCGTGCGTGCGGTGTCCCGCGTCGAGTCCGGCGGTGCGATCGCTCGCGCGAACGAGCGGTACGACACCGATCCGCCGTTCTCGCGGACCGTCGATGCGGCGCACGCGGCGTACGCGCGCGACCGCGCCTCCGACCTCGCCGGCGCCGATGGCTGGGGTGGTGTCGGCGGCACGCGTCGCGGCATCAAGTGTCTCCACGCCCACCTCGCCTACCACCTGGCGGGTGGCGACGATCCGGTCGGGGCCTGGGTCGCCGGCGAGGTCTTGCCGGTCCACGACGAACGACCAGGCCGTGTCGCGGCGATCGACCAGGGCACGAACTCGTGCCGCCTCCTCGTCCTCGAGCCGGGCGGCGATGACGGCGCCGAACCGACGGAGATCGCGCGCGACATGCGGATCACGCGGCTCGGGCAGGGCGTCGACGCGACGGGCCGGCTCGGCGACGCCGCGCTCGTCCGCGCGCTCGACGTCGTCGTCACGTTCGTCCGTCGCGCCCGCGCTCTCGGCGCCGACCGCATCCGCGTGGGGGCGACGAGCGCGGTCCGCGACGCGTCGAACCGCGACGCGTTCGTCGACGCGGTGCGGATGATCGCCGGCTCCGAGCCGGAGATCCTCACGGGCGAACAGGAGGCCGCGCTGTCCTTCCTCGGCGGCACGCGGAGGTTGCCGGACGCCGACGGTCCCTTCCTCATCTTCGACATCGGGGGTGGTTCCACCGAGTTCGTCGTCGGGCGCACGGCGGGACGCGCCGACGTCGCGATCTCGACGCAGATGGGGAGCGTGCGGCTCACCGAACGCACGATCGCCGACGACCCCCCGTCGGACGACGACGTCCGTGCGCTCGCGCGCGAGATCGATCGGGTCCTCGACGAGGCGTTCCGCGCCGTGCCCGCCGACGACGTGCGCACGGTCGTCGGCGTCGCCGGCACCGCGACGACCCTGCAGGCCATCGCGCTCCGGCTCGCGCGGTACGACCCGGAACGGATCCACCGCACCTGGCTCACGCTCCGCGACGCCGAACGCATCTTCACCGAGCTGGCGCGCATGAACCGAGCCGAACGGGCGGCGATCCCCGTGATGGTGCCGGGCCGCGGCGACGTGATCGTCGCGGGCGCGGCGATCCTCGTCGCCGTCCTCCGCCGCCTCGGCGCCGATCGCATGCTCGTGAGCGAGACCGACATCCTCGACGGCCTCGCCTGGGAGATGCTCGACGGGTGACCCGCCGGGCGGGTGGGGTACCCTGCCGCGCCGGATGGCCAACAAGCGCACGCGCGACCGACAGCTGGCGAAGCTCGCGGCACGGCGTCAGCAGGAGCGGCTCGCCGCGAAACGCCGTCGCGACATCGCCCTCGGTGTGATCGGAACCCTCGTCGCGGGCGTCCTCCTCGTGGTCGGCTGGCGGCTGCTCACGCGCGACGCCGGCGAGGACGCGGGCGCTACCGCGACGCCGTCGGTGAGCGCCGCACCATCGGGCGCGCCGGAGGTGACCGGCGAGGTGCAGCGCGAGGTCGAGCCTCCCGACGAGGTCGCCTGCGGCGGCGACATGCCGCCGACCGCCGGTGACCCGCGGCCGCAGTACTCGCACGCGCCCGGCGCCGATCTGCTTGATCCCGACGTGCGGTACCGCGCCACCGTCGAGACGTCGTGCGGGACGATCGTGCTGGACCTCGACGCGAGGCGGGCGCCGCTCGCGGTGAGCAGCTTCGTGTTCCTGTCGCGCGAGGGGTTCTACGACGGCCTCACGGTGCACCGGGTGGCGACGGACTACGTGATCCAGGCGGGATCGTCGCAGGGCGGCGGACAGGGTGGTCCCGGATACACCTTCGCCGACGAGCTCGGTGGACGGATGCGGTACGAGGTCGGCACGCTCGCGATGGCGAACGCCGGCGCGAACACGAACGGCAGCCAGTGGTTCATCGTCAGCGGACCCGAAGGCTCGAACCTCGACCAGATCCCGAACTACACGATCTTCGGAGAGGTCGTCGACGGCCTCGACGTCGTCGAGACGATCAACGACCTGCCGGTCGTCGATGGCACCGACCGACCGACGCAAGCCGTCTACATCGGGTCGGTCACGATCGACGAGCGCCCGGTCGCGCAGGGCCCCGACGGGGCCTCGCCCACACCGGGCGACGAGCCGTAGCGCGCCGATCGCGACGTCGCCTCGCCGTCCGCGGCCGCGTTCAGTCGCGCTCGACGAGGCGGTTCAGCGTCCACGGCCCGAGTCGGAGGCCGCGCACGACGCCGAGGTCGTCACGCCGCACGACGACCGTCTCGCCTGCCCACCCGCCGTCCAGGGCAAGGAAGCGGTCGTCGGCGCGCGGGTCGAGCGTGATCGGGTGCGGCGCGTCGACGGAGTCCGCCATCCGGAGCTGTCCGCGCCGGACCTCGAGCCGGAACAGCATCGAGGATCGGGGCCACACGTAGTAGCCGAGGAGCTCGTCCCACGCCGCCGGGTACGCGACGGGCGTGGGCGGCGGCGGAACGGCCGGCGCGGGTTCGGACGGCAGCGCCCCCTCGATCCCGTCGAGGACGAGGTCGAGCATCTCGCCGAGCACGGCGGCCGTCCTCGTCTCGCCGTTCGTGAGGATCACCGCGCCGCCCCGCAGACGAGGGGAGAACGCGATGCGCGCGGCGTATCCGGGGGTGCTCCCTTGGTGGTAGACGAGCGAACGGGCGTCCCGGAGCTCGCGGAACCATCCGACGCCTTGCCCGGGACCACCCGACGCGCTCGAGCCGGGGGTCGGTCCGTGCATCGCCCGCAGGTCGAGCCCGTCGATTGATCCCTCGAGCTGCGCCTCGATCCACGCCGCCTGGTCGAGGGCCGTGGACCAGAGGCCGCCGTCGGCGTTCGTCCGCTTCCGTCGCGCGGGCGCGAGCTCCACGTGGTCCGTGAACGCCCGGAGCTGGTGGCCCGACGCGAACGCCGACAGGGGATCGAACGCCGTCCACGCGAGCCGCAACGGACCGAACAACCGCCGCTCGCACCACCGTTCGTACGAGACGCCGGCGCGGCGGGACACGATCTCACCCAGGAGCTGATAGCCGAGGTTCGAGTACCGGACGGCCGCTCCCGCGGGCGTCGCGAGCGTGACCGCGTCGAGCGAGCCGAGGATCGTCTCGATCGAGGGATAGCGTTCCGCCGCGTCGTCCAGGACGGACGCTTCGGCGGGGAGCCCGCCACGATGCGTCAGCAGGTCGATCAGCCGCACGTCGGAGGGATCGGCTCCGTTCCCCGGTCGGACCGCACGGAACTCCGGGAGATGCGCGACCACGGGATCGTCGACGTCGAGCGCTCCGTCGCCCGCGAGCGCGAGCACGCCCGCGGCGGTGAACGGTTTCGTGAGCGATCCCACCCGGAAGGCCGTCTCGGCGTCGAGGGGCGACCTCGACCCGGCGTCCGCGACGCCGTAGGCGAACGACCACGGCTGCGACCCGCGGACGACGGCGGCGGCAGCGGCGCCGGGCAGGCCCTCGTCGTGCACGAACCGCGCGAGCGCCGAGGCGAGGTGCGGCCCGACCGTCGTCAGCACGTCCAGCATCGTCGGCGCACCCCCGAGGCGTCCCGTCGAGATCGTCACCCGGTGCCCGGGGTGGGATTCGAACCCACACGCCCCGAAGGGCAAGCGCTTTTAAGGCGCCGTCGTCTACCGGTTCCGACACCCGGGCCGGCCCCAACCTACCCGAGTCGCGCGCCGTCGGGTCCCGACGCCGCGGCGGTCGAGGCGCGCACCGTGAGCGAGGCGTGGACCCGCAGACGGAACGGCGGCGCTCGGTGCCCGGCGAGGACGTCGAGGAGCGTTTCCACGGCGAGCCGGCCGAGTTCGGCATGGTCGGTGTCGACCGTGGTCAGCGGCACGCGCGCGATCTCGGCCCTCCCGGCATCGTTCGTGGTCGACAGCCGCACCATGTCCGGGACCCCGATCCCACGGCGATCGAGCGCCTCGAGCGCCTCGATCCCGAGCTGCTCGACCGGGCAATGGATCGCGTCGACGCCGGCGGCGAGGAGGTCCGCGACGGCGGCGTCGACCGTCGCGGCGCGGTCGCGCAGGAGGTCCACGATCTCGACGGTCGCCACGGCGGGCTCGACGTCGTGCTGGCCACACCACGACGCGTACGCGTCCGCGGCCTCGGCGGTCGACGCGAACACGGGCGGCAGCGTCACGAGACCCGGACGCCGGGCTCCGGCGTCGGCGAGGTGGGCGAGGATCGCGCGCATCCCGACCGCCTCGTCGGTCTCGACGACGGCATCGGTCGCGTCGGAACCGCCGTCAGGGTCGTGGCCGATCGCGACGAACGGGATGCCGCGGGCGCGGAGCGCGTCGAGGGTCGGGTCGCCTCGCATCGTGCCGGCGACGACCAAGCCGTCGAGCGGGATCCGATCCCACACGAACGGTGCGTCGGTCGACCGGTCGCCCACCGCCGGCGCGACGACGAGCGCGACGTCGTGCTCGACCGCGACGGTGGTGGCGCCTCCGATCAGGTCGGTGAAGTACCCGAACTCGCCGATGTGGCCGTGGACCCCCGACGGGAAGGTCGCCAGCACCGCGATCAGGCCCGTGTGGCCCGACACGAGGCTCCGCGCCGCCGGGTTGGGCCGATACCCGAGCCGCTGGGCGACGTCACGGACGCGCGCCCGCGTCTCGGGATGCAGCCGGCCCTTGTCGTTCAGCGCATGGCTGACCGTGGTGACCGACACCCCCGCCTCACGAGCGACGTCGCGGATGCTGACCCTGCGTTGCCCCCCCACCATGCCGGATGCTACCCCTGTTGCACGGCAGTGCGACACCCGGTCGCGGCGTTGCACAGGGGTGCCCAGGCGTGGAAGGCCTCGCCCGTACACTCTGCGACCGTGACCGCGGGACGGGCCGAGGCGATGCTCCGCGACTGGCTGGCCGACGGGGGGACCGAGGCGATCGCGCCGCGGCGAGCCGGGGACCCGCCCGTCGTCGGAACGACCCGGGTCCTCGACGTGGCGGACCTCGGCCGCGGCGTGCGCCTCGTGCTGTTCGAGGCGGACGGCGTCGTGTCGGCGGCGCCGGTCGTGACCGGTCCCGACGGACCGAGCCGCGCCGCGGCCGGCGACGGCGCGTTCGAGGCCATCGCGGGGCTCGTGCGCGAGGGGCGGCCCGCGGGCGGCGTGTGGCCGCGGGTGTTCCGCGCGGTTCCGTCCGCGAGCGGTGAGCGCGCGATCGACGTGGACCAGTCGAACCGATCCGTCGTCGTCGGTGAGCGACTGGTGGTGAAGCTCTTCCCGCGGCCCGGCCACGGCCCGCAGCCGGGGGAGGACCTCCCGGCGCATCTG
The DNA here is from genome assembly GCA_035463115.1 of Actinomycetota bacterium. Taxonomy (GTDB): domain Bacteria; phylum Actinomycetota; class UBA4738; order UBA4738; family HRBIN12; genus BPGL01. Next base: position 44,814 of record DATHTO010000041.1, read on the forward strand.
GCGGCGGTGGGGTTCGGCGACGTCCCCGAGCTGTACGGATCGGTGCGCTGGACCGTCGGCGACGACCGGTGGCTGATCGCGACGGTGACGGCGTTCCTGCCGGGTGCGCGCGACGGATGGACGTGGTTCCTCGAGCTGGCCCGGCGAGCGATCGCCGCCGACGACCCCGGGCCGGCCTCCGACGCGGCGGAGCGCTGCGGCGAGCTGGTGGCGCGGTTCCACGTCGCGCTGGCGACGCCGTCCGCGGTGCTCGACGGCGCTCCGCTCGAGCGGGCCGGCGTCCCGCAGGTCGAGGCATGGCGGACGCGCGCCCACGCGCTCCTCGACGACGCCCTCGTCGTGACGCCCGGCGAGCACGGCGCTCGGCTCGCGGCGCTGGCACCGCGCGTCCGCGACGCGATCGCGGCGTTCGGTGACGTCGACGCCACGCCCACCCAGCGGATCCACGGCGACCTCCACGTTGGGCAGATCCTCCGGTGGGACGGCGGCGACGCGGTCGCCGATCTCGACGGGAACCCGCTCGCGCCGGCTCCGGAGCGGCTCGCGCGACAGCCCGCGGCGCGCGACGTGGCCTCGTTCGTGCGATCGCTCGACCATCTCGCCCGCATCGTGCAGGCGCGCGACGGCGCACATCCGGAGGCTGCCGACCGGTGGAGCCGCGCCGTCCGGCGCCGCTTCCTCGACGCGTACCGCACCGCCCTCGACGACGCGGGGGCCCGTGACCTCTACGACGAACGCCTCGTGCGCCCGTTCGAGGTGGCGCAGGCGTGCCACGAGTACGTGTACGCGGCTCGGTTCCTGCCCCGGTGGGCGACGGTCGCCGATCTCGCGCTCCCGGCGCTCCTGGCGGAGCTCGACGCATGAGCGCGGAGCTGTTCCTGCGGGACCTCGAGGCGAAGCCCTCGTTCCTCAGGTCGCTCGCGGCGCGGCTGCGGGATCGGGACCCGTGGGCGGAGCTCGACGTCGTTCCGGAGCGCGTCGTCGCGTTCGGGCTGGGCTCGTCGCGTTCCGCGGCCGTCGCGGCGACCGACCGGCTGCGCGCCGGAAGGATCGACGCGGTGACCGAGTACGCCGGCACGCCGGTCGCGCATCCGGGCGGCGCCGGAACGCTCGCCGTCGGCGTGTCGGCATCGGGCCGGACCGCCGAGGTGGTGGCGACGCTCGAACGTCACCGACGGCGGGGAAGCACGACCGTCGCCGTGACGAACGACGCCGACGCTCCGATCGGGGACGTCGCCGACGTGGTCGTTCCGCTCGGCGCAGGGACCGAGGAGGGCGGGGTCGCGTGCCGGACGTTCCAGCACACGCTCGTGCTGCTCGGCGCCCTCGTCGACCGCCTCACGGGCGCGCCGGAGGGCCGCGCGGCCGTGCTCGCCGGCCGTTCCGCCGACGCCACCGAGGATCTCCTCGCGACGCGCGCCGCGTGGCTCGACGAGGTCACGGAACTCCTCGCGGCGACCGGTCAGCTGTTCACGATCGCTCCCGCGTCGCGGCTCTCGTCGGCCGAGCAGGGGGCGCTGATGTTCCGCGAGGGGCCCCGCCTCACGGCCGACGCATGCGAGACGGCCGACTGGTCGCACGTCGACGTCTACCTCACGAAGACCGTGGATTACCGAGCGCTGCTGTTCACCGGGTCGCCGGCGCAGGGCGAGGTGATGCGGTGGGCCGCGGAGCGCGGGTCGACCGTCGTCGCGGTGGGGGCCGATGTTCCGGGCGCGGCGAGCGTCGTCCGCTACGCCGGCGATGACCGCGACGACGTCGCGCTCGTCACGGAGGTGCTGGTCCCGGAGCTCGTCGCCGCGTCGGCGTGGGCGGCATCCGGGCCGCCGGGGTGAGGACGACCGCGAGGCGCCCGGCGCGATCCGGGCTGCGGCGTCGTTCAGCGGACGACGATCACGGGCGTGCCGAGCTGCAACAACGGCTTCAGCCGAGCGAGCGCCGCCTCGCTCACGCGGAGGCAACCGGCGGACGCGGACGTTCCGATCGTCGCCGGCGAGCTCGTCCCGTGGATCGCGAGCTGGTCGCCGCTGGACCAGCCCAGCGGAAGCCTCGGCTGGATCCCGGACAGCCCGAACGCGAACGTCCCGTACGAGCCGCCGTCGAACGACACGCGGTCGGTCACGAAGTACTCGCCCAGCGGTGTCGGTGACGACGGACGGCCCGTGGCGGCGGGCGTCCGGAAGATCACGCGTCCGTCCTTCCGGAGCGTGAGGCGATGCGCCGAGCGGTCGACGACGACCTTGAGGCGCGTCGTCGCGGCGTCGAGGCCGTCGAGACGGACCCACCCGTTCCGTCGCGGCCACACGTACGGCAGCTCGATCCGTCCCCACGCGCCGTCGCGGCTGATCTCCTCCACCCACGCCGTGATCGGCACGCCGTAGAACCGGGAGCGGTCGGCGACCCGGCCGACGACGGGAGCATCGGCGGACGGTCTGCGCCGCGCCTCGAGGCCGCCGTCCGGCACGCGGACGAGCACGGATCGACGGGGCCGCGGGCTCGAGCGGTCCTCACGCGGAGGCTCGGCGACCGGCTCCGAGGGCTCGGCCTGGTCGCGGTCGGCGGGCTCGGGGCGCTCCGGGCGTCGGTCGTCGAGGACGGGCTCGGGCCGGGATCGGCCGACGAACAGGGTACGTTCGTCGGTCCACGACCCGGATCCGGCGACGTCCCAGGCGGCCACGCCGCTCGCGACGGGCGTCGCGAGGGTGAGCGCGGCGACCACCACGGTCGCCGTCGCGACGGTACGGAGGATCCGGGGGGTACGGTGCATGTCTCGTCTATCGGCGGTCCCCGTGGTCGTCCTGAACCACGGACTGCCCCGCGTGGCGGCGAAGCAGGTCGTCGGCGTAGGCTCCACCCTATCCGGGTCGGGCGAGACGTGTCGTCCGCGCTCGATGGCACGACGTTCCGGGGAGGACGCACATGACGAACGCGATGCACGACACGGCGAGGGAGCTGGTCGGGGCCGGGCGGGGGATCTTGGCCGCCGACGAGTCGACCGGCACGATCGCGAAGCGGTTCGACACGATCGGGCTCGAGTCGACCGAGGAGAACCGTCGGCGCTACCGCGACATGCTGTTCGCGACGCCGGGTCTCGGCGAGCACATCAGCGGCGTGATCCTGTACGACGAGACGATGCGGCAATCCGCGTCCGACGGCACGCCGTTCACGGACGTGCTCACGTCGAACGGCATGATCCCGGGGATCAAGGTCGACACGGGCGCGAAGCCGCTCGCCCTGTTCCCGGGCGAGACCGTGACCGAAGGCCTCGACGGGCTGCGGGAACGCCTCGCCGAGTACCGTGAGCTCGGCGCGCGCTTCGCGAAATGGCGGGCGGTGATCACGATCGGCGACGGAACCCCGACCGACTTCGCGATCCACGCGAACGCGCACGCGATGGCGCGCTACGCCGCGCTCTGCGAGGAGGCCGACATCGTGCCGATCGTCGAGCCCGAGACGCTGATGGACGGCGACCACGACATCGCGGCGTGCGAGGACGCGACCGCGCGCACGCTCGACGCGCTGTACGACCAGATGACCGCCCACCGGATCGATCTCGCCGGCACCCTGCTCAAGGTCAACATGATCGTGCCGGGCAAAGGGAACGCGACCCAGGACGACGACCGAGCGATCGCCGAGGCGACGATCCGCACGCTCACGACGCACGTGCCCGAGGAGGTGCCCGGCGTGGTGTTCCTGTCGGGCGGGATGAGCGACGAGCAGGCCACGAGCCGCCTGAACGAGATGAACCGGATCGGTGGCTTCGGGTTCGCGCTGTCGTTCAGCTACGGACGGGCGCTCCAGGCGCCGTCGCTCGCCGCGTGGAACGGTGACGACGCGAACGTCGAGGCGGGCCAGCGCGCGCTCGCGCACCGCGCGCGGATGAACGGCCTCGCACGCGACGGCCGCTACGAGCCGTCGATGGAGTCCGCCGCCTAGGACCGGTCCGTAGGCGCCCTCGGCGGACCGCTGGTCTCCGGCGCCGCGCCGCGACCTAACGGCGACCGGCGAGCAGCGCGTCGATCTCGGCGAGCACCGACGCCGCGCCGAGCGGTTCGAGCACCGAGCGGGCCGCATGCAGCGTCGCCGCGGCCTCGTCCTCGCGGCCGAGCGCGGCCAGGCAGCGGCCCCGTCCGACGAGGCACTGGCCGCGCTCGAGCACGAACCCGAACGCCTCCCATCCGTTCGCCGCGTCGGCGTACCGGGCGGCCGCATCGGCCGTGTCGCCCCGGGCTTCCGCGATCACCGCCTCGGCGGTCGCGATGCTGAGGCGTCGGCGGGCGACCGGCGGACCAGGCTCCGTGGGCAGCAGCGCCTCCGCGGCGTCGATCTCGCCGGCAGACACGAGGATCCTCGCCGCGATCGGCAGGAAGTGGACCCGCACGTCGGCGGCGTCCTCGGTGATCTTCGCGTAGTCGTCGAGCAGGGCGAGCGCTTCGGGGACCGCGCCCCGCTGCCACGCGACCCACGCGCGGATCGCGAGCGCGGTGGATCGGAACTCCGGGTACCCCATCAGCTGCGACGCGGTCTCGATCTCCTCGACGTGGGCGATCGCTCCGTCGAACGCACCGCGACGTGCGAGCACCCAGGCCTGTGCGACGCGCGCCCACATGCCGACGGTGGACCGCACGCCGCCTTCGGGGCTGTCCCACGCGACGATCTCGTCGGCGAGCGACAGCACGCGGTCCCACTGGCCGAGGTCGAACAGGGCCTCGATCTGCGCTGCCTTCGCCCACATCACGTTGTGCACGAAGCCGCGTTGCGCCGAGAACGACTCGTTCTCGAGGGCGATCTGCAGCGACGCGGCCGGACCTTCGCGCATCCAGACGAGGTACGCGAGGTTCGTCAGCGCGACGCCGGCCTCCTCGGTGAGGTTCGCTCGCTTCGCGAGCCGTGACGCCGCCCGCATGTCCTCGAGACCCTCGGGATCGCCGAGCTCGGCTCGGGCGCTGCCCCGGTACTGCAGGGCGAGGACGACGGCATCGGCCGGCTCGTTCCGATCGCCGGTCAACGCGAGCGCCCGTTCGGCCCAGTCGCGGGCTTCGGCGTACGCGCCGGCGACGAAGCGCTGTCCGGCGATCCGCGAATACACCCGCGCCAGCGCGGGGCTCTGTGGATGCGCCTCGAGCGTGGCGACGGCGTCCTCGAACAGGTCGTCCGCCTCGTCGAGTCGACCCTGGAGCATCACCGAGCGCGCGAGCATCGCGGTGAGCTCGCCCACGGCGAGATCGTCGCCGGTGGCCCGACGGCCGGCGAGCGCCTCCCGGTACAGCCGCTCCTCGACCGAGAAGCGGCCCATCGAGCCCGCGATCGATGCCGCGAGCGTGAGCGCGTCGAGCTTGGCGGCGTCGCCGTCGTCGAGCAGCGCGAGCGCCCGATCGAGGTATGCGGCCGCCGCCGCCGCGTCGAGGGGGGCGGCGCGTTCGGCCGCGAGGATCATCGCCCGGCCGGCGTCGCGGCGGAGCCCCGGATCGTCCGCCCGACCGAGGTCGAGCGCCCGCTGCAGGTGATGCGCGACCTCCTCCGCGAAGTCGATCGCGCGCTCGCCCACCGTGGCGCGGATCCACGCCGCGGCACGTCGGTGCTTGTCGGCCCGCTCCCGCTTCGGGATCTGCGCGTACGCGACCTCGACGATGACGTCGTGCCGGAACGCGAACTCGACCTCACCGGGCACCGTCGAGCCGTCGACCGTGCGGACGAGCTCGCGGCGCAGCAGGAACGGCAGACGGGCCTCGACGTCGTCCCTGTCGACCGCCGCGACGGCAGCGGCGCCGCCGGGCCAGAACACCTTGCCGAGCACCGAGGCGTCCTGCACGAGCGCCTTCAGCTCCGGAGGAAGGGCGTCGAGGCGCGCCACGACGAGCGCCTCGAGCGAGCGAGGGACCGGGATCGATCCGCGACGCGGGTCCGCGAGCTCGCCGCGGTCGCGCAGCATGTGCACGAACTCCTCGGCGAACAGCGGGTTCCCTCCGGCACGCTCCATCAGCGCTCGCTCGGTCACCGGATCGAGCCGGGCGCCGTCGAGGAGAGCGTCGAGCAGCCCGCGGCTCTCGGCTTCGTCGAGGGGCGGGAGCGAGATGCGCACGAGGTTCGGCAGCGGCGCGTCCCAATCCGGATGTCGGTCGGCGAGCTCGGGGCGCGCGACGCAGACGACCATGAGCGGGACGCCCTCGACCCGCATCGCGAGCGACGTGAGGAACGCGAGCAGCGCTTCGTCGGCCCAGTGGAGGTCCTCGAGCACCAGGATCGTGGGCGCGTCGGCCGCGAGCGCCGCGCAGAAGGCGCGCCACGCCGCGAAGACCTCGTGCCGAGGGGGCGATGGACCGTTGCCCGCCAGCCCCACGAGCGGTCCGAGCATCGACGACATCCACTCGCGTTCGTCGTCGGGGAGCCGCAGCCCGATCAGGCTCTCCTCGAGCTTCGTGCGGGTCACGTCGAGGTCGTCGGTGTCGAGGATGCCGGCCTCGGCCTTCACGATCTCGCCGAGCGCCCAGAAGCGGACGCCCTCGCCGTAGGGCAGGCAGCGACCGACGCGCCACCGGACGAGATCGGGGAGCTCGTCGAGGTACTCGGAGAACTCCCGGATCAGCCGCGACTTGCCGACGCCGGCCTCGCCGGTGACGAGCACGACCGGGATCGATCGGTCCGTCCGGGGCGACGATCCGGGCGCGCGCGTCGCCGAGCCGAAGACCTGCCGCAGCAGCGCGGTCTCGGCGGTGCGGCCGATGAACGGCGTCGTCGGACGCTCCCGCAGGTCGACGCCGATCCGGCTCCGTGCGCGGATCGGCTGCCAGACCGCGAGCGGCTCGGCCTTGCCCTTCGCGACGACGTCGTCGCGCTGCTCGTACACGAAGACGTGCGCCGTCGCGCGGAACGTGGACTCGCCGACGAGCACGCCGTCGACCGGAGCGGCGGCCTGCAGCCGGGAGCCGGTGTTCACGACGTCGCCGGCGATCGACCCGCCGAGCTGTTCGCCGCGCGTCTTCGACACGATCGCCTCGCCGGTGTTCACCCCGATCCGCACGTGCAGGTCGAGGCCCTGCTGCTCGTTCAGCGACCGGATCGCGTCGAGCACGCGCAGGGCGGCGCGGACGGCGCGCTCGGGATCGTCCTCGTGCGCCGCCGGCACGCCGAAGAGGCCGAGCACCGCGTCGCCGATGAACTTCTCGACCGAACCGCCGTGGTGCTCGATCCGGCGGACCACCTCCGCGTGGTACGCGCGGAGCGTCGCGTGGACCTCTTCGGGGTCGTGGCGCTCCGCCCAGCCGGTGAAGTCGACGAGGTCGCAGAACAGCACCGTGACGACCTTCCGCTCGTCGCCGCCGCGTACGCCGAGCGGGGCGCCGCATCGCATGCAGAAGTTCGCCGCGCCGGGGTTCTCGGTGCCGCACCGAAGGCAGGGCTTCACGGATCGAGTGTAGGGGCGGACGTGCTGCCTCAGGCGGCCGGCGCTCGACGCACGCGGATGTCGCCGGAGACCGACGACGCGACGAGCTCCATGTCGGCGCCTTCCGCCGGAGGAGCGGCGTCGTCGAGTTCGGTCTCGACGTCGCCGGAGGTCGACGAGAGGTCGAGGTAGACGGCCGCGCCCCGCGGGACGCCTGCCTCGATGTCGCCCGAGACCGCACGCAGCGACGTGCGATCGGGTCCGAGCCTGCCGATCCGCACGTCACCCGACACGGTGGCGATCGTCGCCCTGCCGCCGATCGATCCGGCCACGACGTCGCCGGACACCGACCGCACGACGAAGGACCCACCCACGTCGTCGGCCTTCACGTCTCCGGACGCGCCGTGCGCCGCCACGCTGCCCGTCACCGATCCGAGGAACATGTCGCCGCTCGCGGTGTTCGCTGAGACGTCGCCCGCGACGCGCTCGAGCGTCAGGTCGCCCGAGCCCGACCGGAACGTCACGTCGCCGACGGCGCCTCGGGCGGTGAGGTCGGCGCTGCCGGACTCGACCTCGACGATCGTCCCCGTCGGAACGCCGATCTCGACATCGACGTGACGATGCCGCCCGAGACCGAACCGACCGCTCCGGTGTTCCACGCGCAGACGTTCGCCGTCGACCGCCGGGCCGAACGACACTCGGATGTCGCCCTCTCGGTCGCCGTCGATCCGGAGATCCGCGGACGTGCGCGCGTCGTCGGCGCTGACCTCGATCGACCCGGCGGGGATCCGGATCTCGAGCCGGAGCCGCTGCGTCAGGGGAAAGGTGCGGGGTTCCATGGTCGTCTCCTCTCTCGGTGCGGGGCTCGTCAGCCGCGCGCGTATCCGACGACGCGTCGTCCCGACCGCCTGGACGGACGGTGCTCGAGCCGGCGGACGACCGCGTCGACGAGCCATGCGTTCGTCGACACGCCCTCGCCGTCCGCCGCGCTCTCGACGCGCCGCTTCAGCCGTTCCGGCATGCGGAGGGTGAGACGGGCCGTTCCCCGGTCGGCCTCGTCGGCATCGTCGATCGTCGGGCGGGTCGCTTCGGCGTCGGGGACGAACACGAAACGCGCGTCGCGTCCGGCGAGGCGGACCTCGACGTTGCCGCCGGGGATCGTCTCCGACAGGTCGAGCGCGGCTTCGCCGAGCGCATCGAGGAGCCGCAGGTGCAGGGAGCTCTCCGTCGACCGGACGATCCGTTCGACGACCTCCTCGTTCGCGTCGTCGGCCGCGGCCCGGAGATCCTCGGCGATCGCGTGCACGTGCGTCGACGTGTCCATCAGCGGCCTCCCGTTCGCCGCCGGTGGATCGCCGTCCTCTTCGCATCTCGCCTGCTCATCGTCCCCTCCTGAACGTGCCCGATGGCGTCGTAGTGACGTAATAATGACGTCAACGCGGCGTCGCTGTCAACGCGGCGCCGCACCCCGTTCCGGCGGTCGGACCATTGATAGGGTCCGTCGCCGATGGGGCGGTTCGACGACCTGGCGGTGCTCGTCACGGGCGCTTCGAGCGGGATCGGGGCGGCCACGCTTCGGGCGTTCGTCGCCGAGGGCGCCCGGGTCGCCGCGGCGGGTCGGTCGACGGAACGTCTCGCGGACGTCCGCGCGTCGTCGGTCGACCCGGACCGCGTCACCGCGCTGTCCGTCGATCTTGGCGAGCCGGACGCCGGCCGGGCGCTCGTCGCCGACGCCATCGCGCAGCTCGGCGGGCTCGACGTCGTGGTGAACAACGCCGGCGTCGCGATCGACGCGCCGGTGCTCGACACGTCCGACGAGGTGTGGCGGTCGACGCTCGCGGTGAACCTCGACGCGGCGTTCGAGGTGGCGCAGGCCGCGGCTCGCCACATGGTCGAGTGCGGCGGCGGCGCGATCGTGAACGTCGCGTCGACCGACGCGCTCGTGCCCGAGGCGCCGCTGCTCGCCTACAACGTCTCGAAGGCGGGCCTGATCGCGTTGACGCGGACGTTCGCGCTCGAGCTCGGGCACCGGGGCGTGCGCGTGAACGCCGTCGCGCCGGGCCAGACGCTGACCCCGATGACCGAAGGAGAGCTCGCGGATCCGGCGTTCCGCCGTGCGTACCTCGCCGCCATCCCGGCGTTGCGCGCCGCCACGTCCGAGGAGATCGCCGCGCCCATCCTGTTCCTCGCGTCGAGCGACGCCTCGTACGTGAACGGCACCACCCTCGTCGTCGACGGCGGACAGCTCGCCGGCACGTGGTACTACCCGTGGGACCGTCCCGAACCGGAGGATGGCTCGTGAACCTGCTCGTGATCGGCGGAACGTCGTTCGTCGGCCGCTCGCTCGTCGAGCTCGCCGCCGCGGAACGCCACGACGTCACGGTGTTCCACCGTGGCGAACAGGAGCCCGACGGCCTCCCCGCGGTGACGCACGTGCACGGTGACCGCGACGGCGATCTCGCCCGTCTCGGCGACGCCAGCTTCGACGCGGTGATCGACTCGTCGGGGTACGTCCCGCGCGTCGTCGAGGCGTCGGCCGCCGCGCTCGCGCAACGCACCCACCGCTACCTGTTCGTCTCGACGACGTCGGTGTACGCCGACGACGTGCCACCGCCGGTCGACGAGGGATCGCCGGTCCACACGCCGCCGTTCCCCGACACCGAGGACGTGACCGGCGAGAGCTACGGTCCGCTGAAGGTGGCGTGCGAAGACGTGGTCCGTCGCGTCTACGGCGACCGCGCGACGATCGTGCGGCCCGGCTACATCGTCGGCCCCTACGATCCCACCGAACGCCTGATGTCGTGGCTCCGGCGCGCCTCGAGCGGCGGCGAGATGATCGCGCCAGGCCCGCCCGACGAGCCCATCCAGATGGTCGACGTGCGCGACCTCGCCGCGTTCATGCTGCGGCTGCTCGTCGACGACCGACCGGGCACGTTCGGCGTGGTCGGACCGGGCGAGCCCCTCACCATGCGTCGGTTCCTCGAGACGGCCGTCGACGAGGCGGGAGCCGGCACGTCGCTCGTCTGGGTTGACCGCGACACCGCGTTCTCGGTCGGCGACGAGGACGAGCGCTACCGGCTCTTCCCGATGTGGCACCCGGAATGGCCCGGCGTGCATCGGTACGACGCATCGCGGGCGATCGAGGCGGGTCTCGAGCATCGATCGTTCCGAGCGACGATCCACGACACCCTGGCGTGGGATCGCGGCCGGCCTCAGGAGCCGCTCCCGTTCGGCCCGTCGCCGGACGAAGAGCGAACGCTCCTCGCACGGTGGCGTGACTGAGAGCTAGCTGGCGAGGAGACCGTCGAGCGCTTCGGCCAGTTCGGGCGCTTCGAGGTCGTACGGCACGACCTCACCCGTCCCGTCGTCGTTCAGCAGGTACCACGACCCCTGGAAGGGAACGCCGAACGGCCTCCAGAGGTCTCCGTCCTCGCTGACGGTGTTCTCGAACGGGATGTCGAAGGCGTCGACGAAGCCCTGCATCGCTCCGGGATCCGCGAGGCCGGCCATGCCCACGACCGAGAGCTCGTCGCCGTGTTCTTGTTCGTACTGTCGCGCGACCCGCGCGACGTCAGGCGCGGTGGCCTGACACCGGCTTCACCACGGTGCCCAGAACCAGAACGCGACGTCACGGCCGGCGAGGCTCTCACCCTCGAGCGTGCCGCCGCCCAGGAGCGGCGCCTCGAAGTCGAGCACCTCCGCGACGACCGGCGGTGGATCGTCGGTCGCTCCGCTGGGGCCCGTCGACGGCTGCCCTGCCGCGGTCCGCGACGGCGTCGCGTCGTCGGTCGTCGACCCTCCGGCGTCACACGCCGCGGTCGTCAGCGCGACGAGCGTGAGCATGGCGAGCGCCGTTCCCTTCGGGAGCACGCCCCGAGACTAGCCCACGTCGCTCACGCCGCTGTTCCGGACCTCGCCGTTCGCGCGCGGCCGGTCGGCGCGCAGAGGCCGCCGGTTCCTGCCTCGTCGACGTCGAGCCTCAAGCGAGGTCCCGCGGCAGGCGCCGTTCCCATCGCCGGGTGAAGACGGTCTCGCCGTTCTCCTGCACCTCGAGTTCGAGGTCGAGATGCCACGTCGTGGCGTCGCTCCGCAGGGTGCCCTTCGACTCGGTGCGCACCTGCACCTCCGGCCAGGCCAGCTCGTACACCGTTCCGCCGGTGGCGTGCGCGTTCCCGGGCTCGTCGATCGACGCGACGATCTCGCCCCCGTACGTGTCGGAATATCCGAGGCCGCCCGCCGCCGCTCCGCGGACGCCGCCGTGATCGATCGTCACGGTCCGTCGCCGCCCGAGGACGTCTTCGGTCGAGGTCCACGTGACGTGCTCGACCCGGTGAGCCTCCCGTTCGCCTGGGGAGAACACCGGCGGGTCGGCGACCGGCGGCCCGTCGAGGACCGGCAGCACCAGGGTCGACGAGGCGGCGTCGACGGCGAGCGTTCCCGCGTACGGTGGCGGCCACGTCGACGGGAAGTCGCTCCCGGCGAGATCGAGGCGCACGCGGTGCCCTGGTTCCCAGATCCACGACGTCGCGTCGAGCTCGATCGTCGCGGTCACGGGCTCGCCCGGCGGGAGCGGCGTCGGCGCGTCGAACCCGTTCCGGTGCGTGAGGTTGCGGATCGCGCGCGTGACGAGGGCCGACGTTCCGTCGGGGAAGACGTCGCAGAGCTTCGTCGACACGAACGCGACCGGGGCGCTCGCGGTGACGGTCACCTCGAGCCGCGGGTGTCCCATGATCTCGAGCGGCGCGTCGAGCGCGGGCCAGTCGTACACGAGCGAGAACGCCTCGTCGGGCCGCTGGTCCCACGGTTCGCCGAACGGGAGATCCGCCGCGCACCAGATCGATCCGCTCACGCCGACGTCGCCGCGGATCGCCACCGTGCCGGCGGGCCCGCCGTCGTTCCGCGCGTCGGCCGTGTCGAGGGTGCGTCGTTCGTCGCGCGAGCGCGCGGGCGGCCACGCCGGTTCGGATCGCCACTCGCCCTCGTACGCGTCGAGGTCCGCCCGCGGACGGGTCGAGCGGCGCACGAAGATCTGGATCGGCGGCTCCCGGTCGACGCCGTTGTCGTCGCCGCGGAGCCAGCGGTGCCACCACCGGATCATCTCCGGCACGTGGTCGATCCGCGGGCCGGGCATCGAGAAGCGCGGGCTCATGTGGCTCCACGGCCCGAACAGCAGCTTCTTCGGTCCGCGCAGCCGTTCGAACCCTCGGAACGCCATGTTGTGGTACCCGTCGGCGTGCCCGGCGACGATCATCGTCGCGGCCTCGATCGCGTCGTAGTCGAAGAACACCGAGCCGTGCCGCCAGTACGCGTCCTCGCGCTGGTGCTCGAGCCACGGGATGAACCACGGCTCGGTTCCCTCGAGACGCCGCATCCATTCCTCGCGCCAGCCGTCGCCGAAGACGCTCGGCACCGGTGGCAGCGCGTTCATCGCCACCATCAGCATCGGATAGTCGAGGAAGTCGATCCCTCGCATCGCGCCGCCGCCGTAGTGCACGTCGTCGGTGAAGCGACGGTCGGTCGCGTAGATCGGGATGATCGCCTTCAGGGCCGGCGGCCGGAGCGCCGCGACCTGCAGCGAGTTGAACCCCGAGTACGACGTTCCGAACATGCCGACGCTGCCGTTCGACCACTCCTGGTCGGCGAGCCACGCGATCGTTCGCAGGTGATCCTCGAGTTCGCGTGGCGTGTACTCGTCGTCGGCGATGCCTTCGCTCGAGCCGGTCCCGCGCACGTCGGCCCGGCACACCGCGAGCGCGCCCTCGTCGCAGAGCCGCCGGTAGATCGCGGTCGCGTCGCTCACGTCGTCCTTGCGGTACGGCCGCGCCTCGAACACCACCGGCCACGGCGGCGGCGCGTCGTCGGGCAGATGCAGGGTGACGGCGATCCGGACGCCGTCGTCCATCGTGAGGAACCGGTGCTCGTCGGTCATCGAAGTCCTTCTCGCTCGGGATCCGCCGGGAGGTCTACAGCCGGAAGCTCGCCACGTCGGTCGTCTCGGTCTCGAGCCCGCGACGGTTGCTCAGCGTCTTCATGCCGAACGCGGCGAGCGCGATCGCGCCGAGCGACAGGACCAGCATCACGGTCGCGGTGGCGTTCAGCGCGGGGTTCGGCGCCGTGCGACCCGCGCTGTAGATCAGCATCGGCACCGTCTGGGTCTTGAGGTCCGTCGACAGGAACTGGCTCGTGACGAAGTCGTCGATCGAGAGCGCGAACACGATCATGAAGGCCGCGAAGACCGCCGGCGACAGGATCGGCAGCAGCGCCCGCCGGAGGGCCTGCAGCGGCGGCGCACCGAGATCCATCGCCGCCTCTTCGAGCTCGGGCCCGATGCCGAAGATCCGCCCGCGCAGCACGACGACGACGTACGGGATCGACCACGTGACGTGACCGACGATCTGTCCGACGGTCCCGGGATCGGGGAACGGGTACAGGAACACGAGCGTGAAGAAGATCCCGGTGGCCAGCACGATCTCGGGCGTGACGAGCGGGAGCAGCATGAGGAAGTTCGCCCCGCCGGCCCCGCGACCTCGCCACCGCGCGAGACCGAGAGCGAGCGCCACGCCGATCGGCGTCGCGATCGCCATCGTCGCCACCGCGAGGATCAGGCTCTGACGGATCGCCGATGTGAGCGTGGGGTCGTTCAGCACCGACAGGTCGGGGTCGTCGATCCACCACCGGAGCGAGAACCCCTGCCACACGCTCCGCGAGCGCCCGGCGTTGAACGAGAACCCGATCGCGATGATGACCGGCACGATCGCCCACGCGAGGTACAGCCACGTCCAGAGCGACAGGAAGCGGTGCTTGCGCCACGGGTTCGCGATCAGTTCCCGGAGCGTCACGTGCGGATCGCCTCCCGCGTGCTCTTGGCGGTGGAGTAGATGTAGTACAGCGTCAGGATCGAGACGAAGATTGCGAGCATCGTGACGAGCGCCGCGCCGCGCGCCTGCGCGTAGCCGAAGGTGGTCTCGAGCAGCAGCGACTGCACCGCGTTGCCGATCATCGCGGTCTCGGGTCGGCCGTTCGACAGCAGGTAGGCCGTGTAGAAGTCGCCGAACATCGGCAGCATGATGATCGCGATGCCCGCGAGGATCCCCTGCTTCGAGAGCGGCAGCGTGATCTTCACGAACGTCCAGAACGAGCTCGCGCCCAGATCCCACGCCGCCTCGAGGTAGGTCGTCTGCAGCCGGTCGAGCGCCGCGTACAGCGGCAGGATGAAGAACGGGACGTACCCGTACACGAGGCCGAGGATCACCGTGACGCTCTGGCCCTCGAGCCACGGGTACGGATCGTTCAAGATCCCGAGCCCCATCAGCAGCCGGTTGACGAGTCCCTCCTCGTTCAAGAGGCCGACCCACGCGAGCATCCGCATCAGGTAGCTGATCCAGAACGGAAGGACGAGCAGGGCGAGCACGATCCCGCGCCGGCGGCCGCGGAGCCTCGACACGTGGTACGCGACCGGGTAGCCGACGAGCACGCAGAGCACGACCGCGAACGCCACGTACCGCAGGGTGCGCAGCCACACGACGTGATACACCCCGTCGGCGGACCACAGCTGCTCGATCACGTAGCGGAATGACGCCCGGTCCCAGAACGTCGGGTTCCACTGGGGCACCGCCGTGCCGGTGAGGGCGTCGAGCGAGCCACCCGCCATCGACACGATCGCGTAGAACGGGACGACGAACAGCGCGATCAGCCACAGCACGCCAGGGGCGGACGCGAGGGGCCAGAACCCGCGCGGGTACAAGCGCGTGAGCGAGTTCGGTTCGGGACGTGTCCGACGCCGACGTGCCACTGACGGCGGACGGTAGCACCCGCCGCGCGAACGAGCAGCGAACCCGCGGTCAGGCAACATGGGCACTCAGTGCCTTGACAGCGTGGTGACGCGCCGGTACACCCGCCACGTCTGCCCGACCACGTCCACGAGGGGGTTCCTGCATGGCGCATCCGAAGGAACGGCCGGACTACTCGCGACGGGAGTTCCTGCGGCGCGCCGCTGCCGCCGGCATCGCGATGCCGAGCCTCGCGGCGATCCTCGCCGCCTGTCGCGACAGCTCCGACCCCTCGACGAACGGAGGAGCCACGGGCACGGGCGGCGGCGGGGCGACGAGCGGCGTGCTGGCCGACCTCGAGAACCCGATGGAGCTTCCGGTCCACGACGACCTCCAGCCGATCGAGGACGGGTTGTCGCCGGAGGCCGGTCCGCTGCGGGTCTACAACTGGAACGACTACATCTACAAGAAGGTCATCAAGCAGTTCGAGGCCGAGTACGGCGTCACGGTCGAGTTCACGCAGTTCGCCGGCATGGCCGAGGCGATGAACAAGGTGCAGAACGACACGATCCAGTGGGACGTGTTCTTCCCGACGATCGAGAACGTCAGCAAGCTCGCCGGTGCCAAGCGGATCCGGCCCTGGAACAAGACCTACATGGAGAACACAGCGAACATCTGGCCGACGCTCCTCGATCCCTGGTACGACAAGGGTGGGCGGTACACGCTTCCGTACCTCACCTGGAAGACCGGCATCGGCTACCGGCGCGACTTCATCGATGACGACTTCGACAAGTACGACCACCCATTCGACGTCTTCTGGGACACGGCGTACGCGGGCAAGGTCGGCGTCCTCGACGAGTACCGAGAGACGATCGGCATGGCATTGCTGCGGAACGGCGGCACCAACTTCAACTCCACCGATCCCGAGGAGCTCGCCGCGGCCGTCGACTCGCTCGTCGAGCTGATCGAGACCGTGAACGTCGAGATCGGCCCCGGCGACTACCAGAAGCTCGCGGAGGGCACGTCGCACGTCCGCTACTCGTGGTCCGGCAACATGAACTACGCGCAGTGGTACCTGCCGAAGGGCGTCGAGACCGACGTCCTCGGCTACTACTACCCGCCCGACGGTGGCTGGGAGGTCGCGAACGACACGATCGTGCTGAACCCGAACGCCGAGAGCCCGGTGCTCGCGCACCTGTTCATCAACTTCCTGATGGACAAGGACGTCGCGCTCACGAACTTCGGCTACGAGGGGTTCCAGCCGCCGCTCGTCGGCGTCGACCGCGCGGAGTTCCTCGAGGCTGGCTACATCCCGCCGACGCTCGAGAACACGCTCGTCTCCGAGGAAGATTTCCTGCAGGGACAGCCGGTGGCGCCGCTGTCGCCCGAGGCCGACCAGCTGTACCAGGACGAGTGGGCGAGGTTCAAGGCCGGCGTCGGATAGGCGTTCCGCCGTCGCGGCGTGTCGAGGGCCCCGGCGCAGAGCCGGGGCCCTCGCGCGTGTAGGCTCGCCGCTCGTGGCTTCCCTCCCGCTGGTCCGCGAAGACCTCCGCAACGTCGCGATCGTCGCGCACGTCGACCACGGCAAGACCACGCTGGTCGACGCGATGCTCTGGCAGTCTGGCGCGTTCCGCGCGAACCAGGAGGTCGCCGAGCGCGTGATGGATTCGATGGACCTCGAGCGCGAGAAGGGCATCACGATCCTCGCGAAGAACACCGCGGTCCGCCACGCCGGCGTGAAGATCAACATCGTCGACACCCCCGGGCACGCCGACTTCGGCGGCGAGGTCGAACGGGCGCTCACGATGGTCGACGGCGTGCTGCTGCTCGTCGACGCGAGCGAAGGCCC
>DATHTO010000042.1:0-23999 GCA_035463115.1 Actinomycetota bacterium
GTTGCGAGAGCCGACGCGCTCTACGGGGTGATGGCGCGCGCGACGCGTGGCCTGTTCGAGGCCCTGCTCGAGGTCGACCGGACGCGTGCGTGGGAGGGCGACGGAGCGCGGGACCTCGCGCACTGGGTCCAGATGCGGTACGGCGTCTCGGCGTGGAAGGCGCACCGCTGGGCCGACGCGGCCGCCGCGCTCGAGCGCCTTCCGCGTCTCGGCGATGCCCTCGCGCGGGGTGAGGTCGGTGTCGACAAGGTCGTGGAGCTGACGCGCTTCGCCACTCCGGAGACAGAAGGAGGGCTCGTCGCGTGGGCCGCATCGGTCTCGTCGGGCGCGATCCGACGGCGCGCCGATGTCGAGGTGAAGCGCCCGGCTGAGGCTTCCGCCGGACTCGACCGAGAGCGTCGCGTCCGCTGGTGGCTCACGGACGAGGGCCGGCGCATGGAGCTCTTCGCCGAGCCTCCCGCGTACGAAGGATCGCTCGTCGCCGCGGCGATCGAGCGGACGGCGAACGAACGTCCCGACCTTCCGGATGAACGCCGCGACGACCTGGTCGAGGCGCGTCGGGCAGATGCGCTCGTCGCGCTGTGCGCGGGCGCAGCCGGTTCCGCCGTCGGCCGGTCCGCACGTCGTCGCGTCCGTCCACGCGTCGTCGTCCATACGTCCGTGTCGTCGCTCGGCGCCGACGGGAGCGACGGCCGTGCGTCCGAGCTCGACGCCGAAGGCGTTCCGGGCGTCGACGGCGCCGTGATCGACCTCCCCACGCCGCGTCGACTGGCGTGCGACGCCGATCTCCAGCTCCTCGTGAGCGATCGCGCCGGTCATCCGCTCCGGCTCGGCCGGCGCGTGCGCCAACCGTCGCGAGCCCTCGCTCGCGCCGTTCGACGCCGCGACCGCGAGTGTCGCTTCCCCGGGTGCGGTGCGAGGCGGTTCGCCGACGCGCACCACATCGAGTGGTGGTCGCGCGGAGGGATGACTGACGTCGAGAACCTGATCCTGCTCTGCGGGTTCCATCACCGGCTCGTCCACGAGCACGGGTGGGAGGTGGCCCGCAACGCGGACGGAACCCTCCGGTGGATCCGCGCCGACGGAACGCGATACCGAGCCGGCCCGTCGCCTCCGGCTGTCCTGACCCCGGCGGGCTGACGCCGACCCCGAGCACCGAGGGCACTACGCGGCTCAAGCGCGACCGCTCCGGCGTCGAAGCCTTGACCGTGTTCGAGCCCGAGCCCGCGCGCGCCGACGCGACGAGCGTGTTCCGTCGGCTCGTCGACAACGTCGGGCTCGTGATCGCCGGCAACGACGCGGCCGTCGAGATGGCGGCCATCTGCTTGTTCGCCGAAGGGAACCTCCTGCTGGAAGGCGTTCCGGGCGTCGGGAAGACGACGCTCGCGCGCGCGCTCGCGGTCTCCCTCGGCGGGCGGTTCTCACGGGTCCAGGCCACGCCGGACCTGTTGCCGAGCGACCTCACCGGGATCAGCGTCTACGACCAGGCCCACGGGGAGTTCCGGTTCGTGCCCGGACCGGTGTTCGCGAACGTGGTGCTGGTCGACGAGATCAACCGGACGCCGCCGCGCACGCAGTCGGCGCTCCTCGAACCGATGGAGGAGCGGCAGGTGACGGTCGACGGCGTGACGCATCCGTTGCCGGCGCCGTACGTCGTGATCGCCACCGAGAACCCGATCGAGCAGCACGGAACCTATCCCCTGCCCGAAGGACAGCTCGACCGGTTCGCGCTCGCCGTCCGCGTGGACTATCCGGACGATGACGGCGCGACGGCGCTCGTGCGGCGGCAGCTCCACCGCCACCCGCTCGAGGATCTCTCTGCGGTCCTCGAACCCGATCAGGTGATCGCCGCGCAGCATGCCGTCCGCTCCGTCCACGTCGATGACAAGGTCGTCGCGTACGCCGTCGCCCTCGCGACGGCGACGCGGGAGGCGCCCGACGTCGCGCTCGGCGCGTCACCGCGCGCGAGCCTCTGGCTGGTCCGCTGCGCCCAGGCGCGCGCGATCGGGCTGGGGCGCGACTACGTCCTCCCCGACGACGTCAAGGCGCTCGCCGAGCCCGTCCTCGCGCATCGGCTCGTCCCCACGACCCGCGCCGCCGCCGGGGTGACGCGCCAGGTCGTCCGTCGGGTGCTCGACGAGGTGCCGGTTCCGCTCCACGCCGCGGCAGGGTGAGCCCCGTGCGGCTCCGGAAACGATCGGCGGCGCTCCTCGTCGGCGCGGGCGTCATCTTCCTCATGGGAACGAACGCGCAGGCCGGCTGGCTCCTCGTGATCGCGGCGCTGCTCGTCGGGGCGGTGCTCGCAGGGACGGTGCTTCCCCTGGTCGGCCTTCGAGGTCTGCACGTGGACCTGCGCGCGCCTGCCGAGACCACCCAGGGCGCGATCGCGTCCGTCGACGTGACGGTCACCCTGCGCGGGCGTGGCGCCCGATGGGGGCTCCGGCTCCGCGACGACCACCTCGCCGGTACGGAGACGTTCGTGGACGTCGTCCGGGCGGGAGAGCGCGTCGAGATCGCGACCGAGCGGACGGCCGTTCGCCGGGGCCGGCATCGAACATCGGCGGTACAGCTCCGGACGGCGGCCCCCTTCGGCGTCGCGGAGCGCCGACGCACGGTCGTCGCCGACGCGGCGACGCTCGTGCTGCCTGCCGTCGTACCGCTCGGCGCCCTTCCGTTCGTCGAGCCCGTCGGGACCGCGGAGCCGGCGATCCGGTCGGCGCCTCGTCGCGGGCGCGGGCCGGAATACCTCGGCGTCCGCGAGTACCGCGTCGGCGACTCGATGCGGCACGTGCACTGGCCGTCGACGGCTCGTCACGGCGCCGTCATGGTCCGCGAGTTCGAGGAAGAGCGGACGCGCCGGGTGCTGATCGTGGTCGACACCGAACGCGACGTCCCGTCCGACAGGCTCCCGGCCGCCGACGTCGGAACGACCGAGCGATGGCGACCCACCCCTCTCGACCGCTGTTGCACGGCCGCGGCGTCGATCGCCACCGCCGCGTTCGCGCACGGCCACGGTGCCCGGCTCGCCGCCGCGACGTCGGACGGCCTCGACGTCATCGCGCGCGCGGACGAGCCCGAGGTCCTGCGGTGGCTCGCGGAGCTCGAGCCGTCCGGTGTTCCGCTCGGCCCCACGACGGGCGACCTCCCGCCCGCTGCCACGAGAGGGGTGGAAAGCGTCGTGCTCGTCGCGCCCGGCTGGCATGCGTCCGGCCCGTCCATCGCCGCCGCCGCCGCATCGTTCGGCGCCGTCGTTCCGCGCGTGGCCTGCGTCGTGATCGGAACCGGCGAGGATGCCGCCTCCGGCGTCGCCGCCGACGACGCGCTCCACGACGTCGGCGCCTCGCTCATCGCGACGGGTGCGGAGGTCTATCCGTGGCCCGTCGGCGCCGATCTCGCCGCCGTGCTCGGAGGATCGTCGTGACGCGGCCCGGAACCGCCGGACCTCCGCGGCCCGACGCACCGCGCCGCGACGGCGCCGACGCACCGCGCCGCGACGGCGCCGCGGCTCCGGCGCCGGCGCCGCCCTCCCGACCGGGTCGTCGACGGAAGGCCCTGCCCGAGGACGGCGTCGCGATCCGCGTCGTCGTCGCGTGCGCCGTCGAGGTCGGGATCGTTTCCCTGATGGCGCAGGAGGCCGTGCCGGCGGCGACCGGCATCGCCGCGCTCGTCCTGGCGCCGCTCGGCTACTGGTTCTCGTTCCGGCGTCGGTACGACAACGCCGTCGTGGTGAAGATCCTGATCTCGATCGCGCTGCTGGCGGCGCTCGGTCAGTTCCTCCGCGCCGCGCGCGAGGCTTCGTCGGTGGACCAGGTGCGGGAACCCCTCGCGACGCTGTTCCTGTGGGTGCAGGTCCTCCACGCGTTCGACGTGCCGCGACGTCGGGATCTCGCGTTCTCGATGGTGTCGAGCACGACGTTGGTCGCCGCCGCCGGCGCCGTCGCGCTCGCGACGTCGTTCGTCTGGTTCCTCCTGGCCTGGGCGGCGCTCGCGGCGGCGTGGCTCTGGCTCTCCGCGCGGCCGGCCGGCGGCGAGGTTGCGGAGCCGGTGGCGCTCCGTCGTGCGCCGACGGGCCGCCGCGCCCGTCGGGGAGCCGCGCTCCGCTCGCTCGTGGCGGCGGTGGTCACGGCGGTGCTCCTCGCCACCGCCGTCT
The DNA here is from genome assembly GCA_035463115.1 of Actinomycetota bacterium. Taxonomy (GTDB): domain Bacteria; phylum Actinomycetota; class UBA4738; order UBA4738; family HRBIN12; genus BPGL01. Next base: position 4,151 of record DATHTO010000042.1, read on the forward strand.
TCATGGTGACGCCTCGGCTGCCCGGGAACGTGGTCCGCGCGCTGCCCTTCTCGCTCGGCGGCGGAGCGGCGACCGCGGCGACGCAGGTGTACGAGACGCCGAACGCGCCGCCCGCCGACGGCGAGGGCGTCGTCGACTTCGCTCCGCTCGCCTACCCGGGGTTCGGGCAGCGGATGGACCTGCGGGCGCGCGGACAGCTCTCCGACGAGATCGCGTTCCGCGTCCGTGCCGATCGTGCCGCGCTCTGGCGCGGCGAGGCCTTCGACACGTTCGACGGCACGGGATGGACGTCGTCCAGCGAGGAGCGACTCGGCCTGCATCGCGGATGGGAAGGCGACGCCGCGACCGTCCCACCGGAACAGCTCCCGTCGTCGAGCACGGGCGAGCGTGTCACGCAGACGTTCACGATGGCGACGGACCAGCCGAACGTCGTGCTCACCGCGTACGCGGCGGAGCGCGTCTACTTCCCGGCGGCGGGTCTCGTCGTCGACGCCGATGGCGCGATCCGGTCTCCGATCACCCTCGACGAGGGGCTCGTCTATTCGGTCGTGTCGACGCCGCCGGTCACCGACCCGGCGGCGCTCCGCAACGCGCCGCCCGTCGACACGGCGGCGGCAGACGTCCAGCGGTTCCTGCAGCTGCCGTCGGGCACGTCCCAGCGCGTCGTCGACCTGGCGGCATCGCTCGCGACGGGCCGATCCACGCAGCTCGACGTCGTGCGGGCGGTCGAGGCCTGGCTGCGCGAGCGCACCCGGTACGACCTCACCGTGCCGCGGGAACCCGCGGGCGTCGACGCGGTCGACCACTTCCTGTTCGAGACCCGCCGCGGGTTCTGCGAGCACATCGCGAGCGCGATGGCGATCCTCCTGCGCGCGAACGGGATCCCCACGCGCCTCGTCGCGGGTTTCGGCCCCGGGTCGCGGAACCCCTTCACCGGCTACTACGAGGTGCGCTTCGCCGATGCGCACGCGTGGGTCGAGGTGTACTACGCGGGGATCGGATGGGTGCCGTACGACCCGACGTTCGGCGTGCCGCCGGCTTCGCCCTCGTGGACGACGCGCTTCGCGGCGCCGGAGGTCCTCCGCGCCGTGGGCGGGGCGATCGGGCGCGTCGTTCCGGAGTCGGTGAAGGTCGCGGCCGGCGCCGCCGGGCGGCTCGTCGCCCACCTCGCGGGCGTGGCGCTCGGGGGCTGGCCGGTCGCGCTGCTCGTCGCCGCGTCGCTCGCGGCGGGCGTCGTGCTGATCCGCCGGCGACGCTCACGGTCGCCGACGGGGCCGGCCGACGAGGTCGGCCGCGCGTTCGAGGACCTCGTCGACGCGCTCGCCGGCGTCGGCCACGCGCGGACGCCCTCCGAGACGCCGTCGGAGTTCCAGGAGCGCGTCGCAGCCGATCGCGACCTCGACACGGAGGTCCGGGCGTCCAGCGACGTGGTCATCCGTACGTTCGAGGCGCGACGGTTCGCGGCGCCGGACGCGCGACCGAGCGACGCCGACGTGCTGCGCGCCCGCGCCGCCGCCGCGCGCGTGAGCCATCTCGTGCGGCGCTGAGCGCTCGAACCCCGACGCACGGCCCTCGCCGATCCGCCGTGTCCGCGCGGACGCCATCGGTCGTTCCGCGCGCTACCGTGGACGGCATGTGCCGATCGATCAAGAGGCTCCGTGGTCCGTACGGCGAGGGACGCGCGACCGAAGAGGAGGTTCGCGAGGCCGCGCTCCAGTTCGTCCGGAAGGTGAGCGGCTACCGCGAGCCGTCCGGTCGGAACCGTGACGCGTTCGAGGCGGCCGTCGTCGAGATCACCGCGACGTCGTCCCGCCTGCTCGACGCGATCACCGCGAAGGAAGCCAACGCGTGACCGGCCTCCCGCTCGACCCGACGCCCGACCAGATGCGGGCGATGGGGGAGGCGGCGGTCGAGTACGTGATCGGGTTCATCCGCGGTCTCGACGACGCTCCGGCCGACGCGACGCACGGCGCGCTCGAGGTCGCCGACCGCCTGCGATCGACGCCGCCCGACGACGGTGCGCCCTTCGAGCCCCTCCTCGCCGACGTCCGGGAAGCGATCGCCCACACGTTCGAGTACGCCGGCCCCGGGTACCTCGCCTACATCCCCGGTGGCGGCCTGTACACCGCCGCGCTCGCCGACTTCATCGCCCAAGGCGTGAACCGCTACGTCGGCCTCTGGATGCCGAGCCCTGCCGTCGTCCAGCTCGAGGAGAACGTCACGCGGTGGCTCTGCGACCTCTACGGCATGGGCGGTTCCGACGGCAGCGGCGACCGCTCGCAGGGCATCCTCACGAGCGGCGGCTCGACCGCCAACCTGTCTGCCGTCGTCACCGCTCGGCACGCGAAGCTCGGCGACGACTTCGGCGACGGCACGTACTACGTGAGCGAACAGGCCCACGCGAGCGTCACGAAGGCCGCGACGATCGCCGGCTTCAGCCGCAAGCACGTTCGGATCGTGCCGACGGACGCCGAGCTCCGGATGGATCCCGACGCGCTGCGCCACATGATCGCGGACGATCGTGCCGCGGGGATGCGACCGTTCCTCGTCGTGCCGAGCGCCGGGACCACGAACACCGGCGCGATCGATCCGCTCGACGCGATCGCCGACGTCGCCGCCGACGAGGGCCTCTGGTTGCACGTCGACGCGGCGTACGGCGGCTTCTTCCAGCTGACCGAGCGGGGGCGGGAGCGGTTCCGCGGGATCGAGCAGGCCGACAGCGTGACCGTCGATCCGCACAAGGGCATGTTCCTCCCGTACGGGACCGGCGCGCTCGTCGTCCGCGACGGCACGGCCCTGCGTGACGCGCACTACGAAGGCGCGGCGTACCTCCAGGACCTCCCGCCGTCGGGACAGCTCCCCAACTACAGCGAGTACTCGACGGAGCTGTCGCGCGACTGGCGCGGGCTGCGCGTGTGGATGCCGCTCGTCCTCCACGGGATCGGGGCCTTCCGCGAGGCGCTGGACGAGAAGCTCGATCTGGCCGACGAGCTCGACGCGGCGCTCCGGGACGATCCGAACCTCGAGCTCCCGTGGGCGACGCAGCTCACCGTGACGCCGTTCCGGTTGCGGGACGGCGACGACGCGGCGAACGAGGAGCTCCTGCGTCGGATCAACGCCTCGAAGCGTGTCTTCCTCTCGAGCACGCGAGTGCACGGCCGGTTCACCCTGCGGGTGTGCATCGTGAGCCACCGCACGCATCGCGGCCGCGTCCGCGAGTGCATCGAGATCGTGCGAGCGGCGGCCGCCGCCCTCGCCGCCTGACCCCGGGCGGGTGGCAGGGGCCGTGACGCCAGCGCGCGGAACCTATGCACCGACGCGGTCGAACGGTACGAACCGACGCACGGGGGGTATCCCTCCCGCATCGACGGCGAAGGACCGTCCGAGGGAGGGATACGGAAGATGCGTACGATCGATATCGCTGCCGTCGCGCTCGTCGTGATCGGCGCGCTCAACTGGGGCCTCGTCGCGATAGCGGAGTTCGACCTCGTCGCGACGCTCGTCGGCCTGGACTTCGGTGAGACGAACGCGCTCAGCCGGATCATCTACGGCCTCGTCGGGCTCTCGGGCCTCTGGGTCGCCGCCCGTGCGGGCTCGCTGCTGCGCGGCGACTCGCGCCAGCACGCGATGGTCTGACGCGCGATCGCACCTGCACCCCACGCGGCCCGGGGATGCGTCCCCGGGCCGTAGGCTGTCCGCATGCCGGAGATCCCCGAGATCCGAGCGCTCGCCGAACGCCTTGACGGGATCGTCGCCGGCGCCCGCTTCGTCCGGGCCGAGCCGCTCCAGTTCTCGTCGCTCAAGACGTTCTCCCCGCGGCCCGACGAGCTCGCCGGCGCCGGCGTCGACGGCGTTGCGTCGCGAGGGAAGTACCTCGTGGTCCGGTTCGAGGACGGCCGACGGCTGCTCGTGCACCTCTCGCAGGGCGGCCGTGTCGACGTCGAGGCGCCGCCGAGGTCGACGAAGCCGCGCGGCGCGGTCGTGCGACTTCGCGTCGAGGACCGCCCGTCGATCCTCGTGAAGGAGTTCGGCACCCAGCGGAAGGCGGGCTGGTGGGTCCTCGCCGACGGCGACGACGGCCCGCTCGCGAAGCTCGGACCCGAGGCCGACTCCGACGCGGCCGCGGAGCTCCTGCGGACGAGCGACGACGGCAGGCGCGTCCATACGATCCTGCGTGACCAGCGCACGATCGCGGGGGTCGGTCGGGGCTACGCCGACGACGCGATGCATCGCGCGAAGCTGTCACCGACCGCGCAGCTCGCGAAGCTCCCGACCGAGCGGCGCGAGACGCTGATCGAGGCGCTGCGCGCGGTGCTCGCCGACGCGACCGACGTCGAACGCCGTCGCACGGGAGGCCTGCCGACGAAGATCGGCGATCACTTCACGGTGCACAACCGGTATGGCCAACCCTGTCCCGCGTGCGGCGACGACCTCCGGCGCGTCTCGTACGAGTCCTACGAGATCACGTACTGCCCGACGTGCCAGACCGACGGCAAGGTGCTCGCCGACCGACGCCTCTCGCGTCTCGTCCGCTGAGCCGACCCGATCCGACGATCGTCGGCACCGTCGTCGTCGGGATCAGAGGTACCGCGCGATCGCCATCGCGACGACCGCGACGCCGATCAGCGACAGCGACGCGGTGCTGAGGCGCTGCTGGCTCGCCTGGATCGCGGCGAGTTCCGCCGCCTGCTCCGGCGTCGGCGGGCCGCCGGAGGCCGCCACCTCCCGGCCGAGCGCGAGCATCCGGTCGACGGCCGGCCTCGTGCCGACGAGGCCGATCGTGAAGGCCGCGATCGCCGCCACGGCACCGACCGTGAGCCCGAGCCCGAAGCCCGTGCCGATCCAGTCCCCGAAGCTCCCGGTCGCGTCCCAGTCCTTCCAGTAGAGGTACGCGCCCGCGAGGATCGTCACGGCGGCGAACGACAGGAGCCAGTGGACGAGGCGGCGACGCCCGAGCAGCTCGGCCATGAACGGCGCGCCGGCCGGCGCGATGGCCGCGGCGCTCGGCCGCACGAACATCACGAAGAGGAACACCGAGCCCGCCCACATCACGCCCGACACCACGTGCAGGATCCGGAACACCATCATGTCGACGTCCGCTCCGACCATCGCAGCCTCCTCCCGTCCGGCGCCGTTCTACCACCGGAACCTCTGACGCGCCGCAGCCGCTCCGCTACGCTCGGCCGCCGCGATGGAGCTGCACCCCGAACCCGATCCCGCGCGGAGGCCGAACCTGCTGGCCCGCGCGCGTGGGCACCTCGTCGACGTGACGCCGATGCGGGTGTCGCGCGACTTCCGACTGCTCTTCATCGGGCGCTCGATCTCGGACTTCGGCGACGAGATCGTCGCCGTCGTCGTGCCGTTCCAGGTGTGGCAGCTCACGCGCTCGACGCTCGCCGTCGGACTCCTCGGGCTGTGCCAGCTCGTGCCGGTGTTCGTGTTCCCGATCGTCGGCGGCGCCGTCGCCGACGCGATGGAACGCCGGCGGCTCGCGCTGACGACCCACGCGCTGCTCGCCGTGGTGTCGCTGCTGATGGCGTGGAACGCCTCGCTCGACGAGCCGATGCTCTGGCCGCTCTACGTGTTCGCGACGATCTCGGCCGGCATGTACACGTTCAACCGACCCAACCTCTCCACATGGCCGGCCCGGCTCCTCGACAAGGAGCTCCTCCCCGCGGCGAACGCCCTCGAGGCGGGCTTCGGAACGCTCGACTCGATGCTCGCGCCCGTCGTGGCGGGCGTGCTCCTCGCGTGGATCTCGCCCGCCGGCGCCTTCGTCTTCGACGCCGCGACGTTCGTGGTCGTGATCGGGCTGGTGCTCCGGATGCGACCGTCCCCGCCGGCCGAGGACGCCGAGCGGTTCGGCGTCGGCGCGATCGTGGACGGGTTCCGGTTCCTGCGCGGGAAGCGCACGATCCAGTCGGTGTTCCTGGCCGACCTGAACGCCATGGTCTTCGGGTTCCCGCTCGCGCTGTTCCCGGCGGTGGCCGACGACCTCGGACGGGGGCCCGCGATCCTCGGACTCCTCTACGCGGCGCCCGCCGCCGGCGCGTTCCTCGCGACGATGTTCAGCGGGAGCGCCGGTCGCGTGCGCCGGCAGGGCAGGGCCATCATGGTCGCGATCGTCGTATGGGGAGCGGCGATCGTTGTGTTCGGGTTCTCCCGGTGGTTGTGGCTGTCGCTCGCGATGCTCGCCGTCGCCGGGGCGGGTGACATGGTGAGCGGGATCTTCCGTCACTCGATGCTGCAGGCGGCGGTCGAGGACCGGTTCCGCGGCCGCCTCGACGGGATCGGGATGGCGGTGTGGGCGACCGGACCGTCCCTCGGCGACGTCGAGTCGGGCGTCGTGGCGTCGGTGACGAGCGTGCCGTTCTCGATCGCGTCCGGCGGGGCCCTCACGATCGTCGGCATCGGCCTGCTGCGCTGGTTCGCGCCCGGGCTCTGGCGCTACGACGCCCGGGCTCCCGAGATGTGACGGCCCGCTTCCTCCGGCGCGCCGGCTCCGGTAGGGTCGCGCCGTCCAGCCGCGTGGGAGGTCAGCAGTGGAGATCGTCGCGCTCCAGGGGAACCCGTACCTCGCCCTCGTGTTCCTGCATGTGTTCGCCGCGATCGTGTGGCTCGGCGGCGGCGCGTACTTCCACTACAGGTTCACGATGCTCCGACGCGCGAACGACGTCGCCGGGATGGTGGCGACCGGTCGTGAGGTCGAGGTCGTCGGGAACCGCGTGTTCGCACCGGCCGCCGGCGTGGTCCTGCTGATGGGCGCCCTGATGGTCGGCTTCGGTCCCTACGGGTTCGACCTGTGGATCGCGCTCGCCCTCGTCGGCTATGCGGTGACGTTCGCGACCGGCATGTTCTTCATCGGTCCGACGTCGGCGAAGGTGGCCGCGGCGGTCGAGGAGAAGGGCATGGACTCACCCGAGGTCGCGTCGCAGATGTCGCGGCTCCTGACGATCGCGCGGATCGACTACGTCGTGCTGCTCCTGATCCTCGCCGACATGGTGTTCAAGCCCGGCGCGAGCTGACCGACGTCAGTGCGCGACGACGGGCTCGCCCGGCGCAGGCGCATCGGCGGCGGCGCGCATCGACGACCGCCCCGGGATGAAGCGGTTCGCAACGAACGCCGCCGCGAGCATCACGCACGCGGCGACCGCGATGGCGACGCGGAAGCCCGACATGTAGGCCTCGCGGAAGGCGCCGACGACCTCGAGACCCTGCGACGCCGACAGCCCGAGCGGCGCGAGCTGTTCGGCCCCCGGGACGCCGTGCCGCGCGATCTCGATGACGGCCCGCTGCTGGCCCGCCGATAACGAGGTGTCGGCGAGCAGCGGCGCGATCGCGGACGACAGCTGCGAGAACAGGATCGTGCCGAGGAGCGCGATCCCGAGCACGCCACCCACCTCGCGGCTCGTGTTCGTCGTCGCGGATCCGAGGCCGGCGCGCTCGCGACCCACCGAGTTCATCACGGCGGCCGTCATGGGGGCCATCGTCGATCCGATCCCGTGGCCCATGATCGCGTAGAGGATCGCGAGCATCCAGTACGGCGTGTCGGCCTCGACCAACGTCATCGCGAGCAGGCCGCCGCCCACGAGGAGCAACCCGTACGTCATCGGCGCGCGTGAGCCGATCTTGGACGCGATCCGGCCCGCGTTCGGCGCCGTGACGATGATCATCAGCGTCATCGGCAGGAACCGCAGGCCGGCCTCGAACGGCGTGTGCCCGCGCACCAGCTGCATGTAGAGGCTGAAGAACAGGAAGATCGAGAACATCCCGAGCGACACGCTGAACGCGACGGTGTTGCCGGCCGCGAACGACGGGATCCGGAAGAAGGAGAGCGGCAGCATCGCGTTCGGGTTGCGTCCCTCCCAGAGCAGGAAGGCCGCGAGCAGTCCCGCCGCGAGCCCGAGCGCGGCAACGATGACGGGATCGCTCCACCCTCGCGTGTTCGCTTCGATCAGGCCGTACGTGAGCGCGAGGAGTCCGACGGTGCCGAGCAGCAGCCCAGGCAGATCGAGGGACCGGGCGTGCTCGGATCGGGACTCGCGGACCGTCCGCGTCGCGATCGCGAACGCGACGATGCCGATCGGGACGTTGAGGAAGAAGACCGATTCCCAGCCGACGTGCTCGACCATGTAGCCGCCGAGCGTCGGTCCGAGGGCGAGGGCGAGTCCCGAGACGCCGGCCCACAGCCCGATCGCCTTCGCGCGCTCCTCGGGCGGGAACGTCACCGTGATGATCGACAGCGTGCCCGGCATCAGGAACGCCGCGCCGACGCCCTGCAGCGCACGGGCGAGGATCAGCTGCGTGCTCGTCTGCGAGAGGCCGCACAGGAGCGACGCGATCGTGAAGATCGTGAGGCCGATGAGGAAGACCTTCTTGCGCCCGTAGCGATCGCCCGTGATGCCGCCGGTGAGCAGCAGCGAGGCGAACGCGAGCACGTACCCGTCGATGATCCACTGGATCTCGCTGACGCCGGCGGAGAGCTCGCGCGTGATCGTCGGGATCGCGACGTTGACGACGGTGTTGTCGAGCATCGCCATCGCGAGCGCGAAGCACATCGTGAGCAGGACCGCGACCTTCTCGCGCGCGTCGTCACCTTCGAACCCGAGCACCGACAGGTCAGCTCCCTCGATCGGTGGTCCCGGAACGGTGACGACCGGGCCGGTCGTGCACGACACCGGGGAGGCGGCGCGTGTTCCGGCTCAGGTCAGCTTCCGATAGAGCCTGATGGACAGCGGGATGAACACGGCCAGGAGCCCGACGATCCAGAGCGCCGATTTGATCACGAGGTCGTCCACCGACGTGACGGGCTGGCTTGCAGGCGTGGCCGCCGCGACGAACTCCGAACCGAGCGAGAGGTGCCGCGCGAGGTCGCACCAGAACGTGATGGGGTTGTTCCGTGCGATCGGTTGCAGGACGGACGACATGCTCTCGACGGGGATGAACGCCGCGCTCACGAAGACGAGAGGGAAGACGAACGTGAACACCGCCGCCTGTACGCCCTCCACCTGCTTGATCGCCAACCCGACCGTGGCGGAGATCCACGAGAACGTGAAGCTCACGGCGAGGACGAGGACGACGACGCCGAGCGCCGGCACGAAGCCGTTCTGGAAGCGGAACCCCACGAGGTAGCCGATCGCGATCATCACGAGGACCAGGATCAGGTTCTTCGCCAGATCCGAGGTCGTGCGACCGGCGAGGACCGCCGAGCGCGCCATCGGCAGCGATCGGAACCGGTCCAGCAGACCCTTCTTCAGGTCTTCGGCTAGCCCGATCGCGGTGCTCGTAGACCCGAAGATCGCGTTCTGGATGAAGATGCCGGGCATCAGGAAGAGGACGTAATCGAAACCGATGTTCCTGATCGCGTTCTCGTAGACGTACCGGAACAGCAGCACGAACATGATGGGCTGGACGAGCTCGAAGACCAGGACGGTCGGCACGCGCCAGATCGTGACGAGGTTCCGCCACGCCACGACGAGACCGTCGGACAGCGCCAGCCGGATGCGTTGAGCGACGTTCGACGGAGGCGCAACCGCGACGGCGTTCACGCGGGAACCTCCTGTCCCTCGGACCTGCGGCGGTTCCTGCGCCCGCGCTTGACGGGCGGCTCCGGCTCAGACCCGTCCTCGACCGCACGACCGGTCAGCGACAGGAAGACGTCGTCGAGCGTCGGACGGTGCAGCGCGACGTCGGCAACGACGATGTCGGCGTCGTCGAGTCGACGGATGGTCTCGGTCAGCGCGCGAGAACCCTCGGCACCGACCGGGACGCGGACGAGACCCGCGTCGAGATCCGACGTTGGCTCCTCCCGACCGACGCCCTTGAGGGCGACGGCGGCGTCGGCTGTGCGCGCTCGGTCCTCGACATGGACCTCGACCACCGCGCCCCCGATGCGCTCCTTCAGCTCGTCGGAGGTCCCCTCGGCGATCACGGTGCCGACGTCGATCACGGCGATCCGGTCGGCGAGTTGGTCGGCCTCTTCGAGGTACTGCGTCGTCAGCAGCAACGTCGTCCCGTCGGCCTGCAGCTCGCGGATGAACGCCCAGACGTCCATCCGGCTGCGGGGGTCGAGTCCGGTCGTCGGTTCGTCGAGGAACAGCACCTCCGGCCTGCCGACCAAGCTCGCGGCGAGGTCGAGGCGGCGCCGCATGCCTCCCGAATAGGTCTTCGCAGGCCGGTGCATCGCCTCGGCGAGGTTGAACCGCTCGAGGACCTCGACCCCGCGGCCTCGGGCCTCCGCCTTCGAGAGGTGGTACAGGCGCCCCACCATCTCGAGGTTCTCGAGACCGGTGAGGTTCTCGTCGATGGCGGCGTACTGGCCGGCCAGGCCGACACGGAAGCGAAGCGCTTCGGCGTCACGCACGACGTCGAGCCCGGCGACCTCCGCGCGCCCGGCGTCTGGCGGCAGGAGCGTCGTCAAGATCCGGACCATCGTCGTCTTGCCCGCCCCGTTCGGACCGAGGAGCCCGAACACGCGGCCCGGCTCGACCTCCATGTCGATGCCCTTCAGCGCTTCGACGTCGCCGAACCGCTTCTGGATGCCCTCGCTGCGGATGATCGCGTCGGCCATGGCGGCGCGATGCTACCGGCAGGTGCCATGCACGGCATCTTCCCTGCTGGAACGCGTCCCTCCCGCACGGAGCATGGCCTGCCGACGTCCGTGTAATCGGCATTACCCATCGGAATAGGTCCCCCGCCTCGCGGGTTCTTCCGATGCGAGGCGCCGGCCGAGGCGCCCGACCAGGAGACGAACGTGAGCGAGATCGATACCCGAGCCCTTCCGCTGTTGCCGCTGACCACCGGGGTGGTGCTTCCCGGGATGGTCGTGACGTTGACGGTCGAGTCCCCCGAGGCGCGGGCGGCCGTCGACGCCGCCTCCGACGACGACGAGCGCCTCCTGCTGCTGGTGCCGCGCGTCGAGGGCCGCTACGCCCGTGTCGGCACGATCGCCACGATCGAGGACGTCGGCCAGCTCCGCAACGGCACCGAAGCCCTCGTGATCCGAGGCCTGCGCCGCGCCGTGCTCGGCGTCGGCGTCCCCGGCACCGGCGCCGCGACCTGGGTCCAGGCCGAGCCCGTCGCCGAGTCCGATGCGACCCCGCGCGCCCGCGAGCTGGCCCGCGAGTACCGCGCGACGATCGAGTCGATCGTCGAGGCCCGCGGCGTGCCCGCGGTCGCCGAGTTCCTCCGCGGCATGAACGACGCGAGCCAGATCGCCGACACGAGCGGCTACTCGCCCGACCTGACGTTCGAGCAGAAGGTCGAGGTCCTCGAGACCGTCGACGTCGAGGCGCGCCTCGAGATGGTCCTCGCGTGGGCGAAAGACATCCTCGCCGAGGTCGAGCTGAAGGAGAAGATCCGCAGCGAGGTCGGCGAGAACCTCGAGAAGCGCCAGCGCGAGGTGATCCTGCGCGAGCAGATGCAAGCGATCCGCAAGGAGCTCGGCGACGAGGGTTCCGAAGACGTGGTCGAGGAGTACCGGAAGAAGATCGAGGAGGCCGGCATGCCCGACGGCGTGCGGGCGGAAGCCGAGCGCGAGCTCGGGCGCCTCGAGCGCACGAGCGAGCAGTCGCCGGAGTACGGCTGGATCCGCACGTACCTCGACTGGATGACCGAGCTTCCCTGGAGCGTCCGGACCGACGACAACCTCGAGATCGCGGACGCTCGGCGCATCCTCGACGAGGATCACGAAGGGCTCGGGGACGTGAAGGACCGGATCCTCGAGTACCTCGCGGTCCGCAAGCTCCGCGCCGACCGAGGTCTCGGTGAGGCCGGGGGGCGCGGTTCCGGCGCGATCCTCACCCTCGTCGGACCTCCCGGCGTCGGCAAGACGTCGCTCGGCGAGTCCGTGGCGCGCGCGCTCGGCAGGAGGTTCGTGCGGGTCTCGCTCGGCGGCGTGCACGACGAAGCCGAGATCCGCGGGCACCGGCGCACGTACGTCGGCGCGATGCCCGGCCGGATCGTGCGGGCGCTGAAGGACGCCGGCACGAGGAACCCCGTCATGATGCTCGACGAGATCGACAAGGTCGGCGCCGACTGGCGGGGCGACCCGTCGGCCGCGCTGCTCGAGGTGCTCGACCCGGCGCAGAACCACACGTTCCGCGACCACTACCTCGACGTCGACCTCGACCTGTCCGAGGTGCTGTTCCTCGCGACGGGGAACGTGTCGGAGACGATCCCGGGCCCGCTGCTCGACCGGATGGAGGTGATCCGGCTCGACGGCTACACCGAGGACGAGAAGGTCGCGATCGCCAGGCACCACCTGCTGCCGCGACAGATCGAGCGGAACGGCCTGCGCGACGACGAGGTGACCGTCACCGACGACGCCCTGCGGACGATCGTCGGCGACCACACCCGCGAAGCCGGCGTGCGGAACCTGGAGCGCGAGCTCGGCAAGGTGCTGCGCAAGGTCGCGACGAAGCTGGCCGCGAACGAGGTCGAGGCGCCCGTCTCGGTCGACACGACGGACATCCGCGGCTATCTGGGCCGCCCGAAGTTCTTCTTCGAGGCGGCGGAGCGCACGTCGGTCCCCGGCGTGGCGACGGGGCTCGCCGTGACCGGCACGGGCGGCGACGTCCTGTTCATCGAGGCGACCCGTGAGGCCGACGCCGACAAGGACGGCCTCACGCTCACCGGTCAGCTCGGCGACGTGATGAAGGAGTCGGCGCAGATCGCGCTCAGCTACGTCCGGTCGCACGCCGACGCCCTCGGGATCGACGCTGAACGTCTGCGCGGCCGGTTCCACGTGCACGTGCCCGCGGGCGCCGTGCCGAAGGACGGCCCGAGCGCGGGCGTGACGATGACCACGGCGCTCGCGTCGTTGCTCACCGGCACGCCCGTCCGGTCGACCGTCGGGATGACGGGCGAGGTCACGCTGCAAGGCCGGGTGTTGCCGATCGGCGGGGTGAAGCAGAAGGTCCTCGCCGCGCACCGCGCCGGTCTCACACAGGTCGTGCTCCCGAAGCGGAACGAGGGCGATCTCGACGACGTTCCGGAGCAGGTGCGCGAGGAGATGACCTTCCACCTCGCCGACGACGTGGCGGACGTCCTGGCGGTGGCGCTCGGCGACGAGACCGCCGCCGAGGCGTCCGATCCCGCGGTCGCCTGACGTAGGGGTACCGCCCTCTCGCGGCACGGGGATAGGCTCCCGTCCCATGCGGATCGCGGTCTTCGGCGGCACCGGACGGACGGGGCGACCTCTCGTGCAGGAGGCGCTCGAGCGCGGCCACGAGGTCGTGGCGCTCGTCCGTCGCGCCGAGCATGACCTCCCCGGCGAGGTCGAGGTGGTCCGCGGCGACGCCCGCGAGGCCGGGCCCGTCGCTCACGTCGTCGACGGCGCCGATGCGGTCGTCTCGGTCCTCGCGATCGAGGCAGGCACCGAGGCGACGACCGAGCTCTCCGACGCGACGCGGACGATCGCCGACGCGATGGGCGACGAAGGCGTGCGGCGCCTCGTCGTCACGGCGAACTCGACGGTGTTCACCGATCGCGAGGTCAAGGATCCGTTCCGCGTCGTCGCCGAGGAGCACCGACGGAACGTCGCGATGCTCCGCGGAACGACCCTCGCGTGGACCGTCGTCGCGCCGGCGATGCTCCGCGACGGCGAGCCGGGCGAGCTCGAGGTCGTCGTCGACGCGAAGGCGACCGGTCGCGAGATGTCCCGCCGGTGCCTCGCCTCGACGGTCCTCGACGCGATCGACCGGGACGCGTGGATCGGACACGTGCTCGGCGTCGCGGACCCGCCGTCACCGCGCGCTGGGGCCTGACGGCGGCGAGCGACCCGCCTCGGTCGCGCGGGACGCCCCCGTATCCTGGGCACGCCCGTGCTCGAGCTGATCGATCTCCACCGTCGCTTCGACGATGTCGTCGCGCTCGACGGCGTGTCGTTCGCGGTCCCCGACGGCGAAATCGTCGGGTTCGTCGGTCCGAACGGCTCGGGCAAGACGACGACGATGCGCATCGCGCTCGGCGTCCTCGAGCCCGACTCCGGAACCGTCCGCTGGCACGGGCGCGAGCTCGACGCCGACGAACGCCGCCGGTTCGGGTACATGCCGGAGGAGCGCGGGCTGTATCCGAAGATGCGCGTGCACGAGCAGCTCGTGTACCTCGCTCGCCTCCACGGGCTCGGATCGCCCGACGCCGCGCGCCGGGCGACGGAGGTGCTCGACGCGCTCGGCGTCGCCGACCGTGCGGACGACCGCGTCGAGGCGCTCTCGCTCGGTAACCAGCAGCGGGTGCAGCTCGCCGCGGCCCTCGTGCACGAGCCCACGTGCCTCGTCCTCGACGAGCCGTTCTCAGGGCTCGACCCCGTCGGCGTCGACGCACTCGCGAACGTGCTCCTCCGTCAGGCGCGGAACCACGGCGTGTCGGTCGTCTTCTCGAGCCACCAGCTCGAGCTCGTCGAGCGCTTCTGCGACCGCATCGTGCTGATCCACCGGGGGCGCGTCGTGGCGAGCGGCACGATCGACGAGCTCCGCGCGATGCGGACCCGTCGCCTGCTGCGCGTCGAGGTCCGCCGCGCCGCCGACGGGTGGTTCGAGGTGATCCCCGGCGTCGTCGCCGTCGACGTCGTCGCCGGCGGCGTCGTCCTCGAGCTCGCAGACGACGTCGACGAACAGCGTGTCCTCGACGTCGCGCGCGCCGCGGGCGACGTCGAGCACTTCTCGCGCGTGCGTCCCACGTTGGCGGAGCTCTTCCGCGAGGTGGTGCAGGGGTGAACGTGCGGGCGACCGATCGCGGGGCGTGGCGGCTCGTGGCGCGCCGAGACCTGTCGGTGCGGCTGCGCGATCGCGGGTTCGTGATCTCGACGCTGATCACGATCACCGTCCTGACCGTCATCATCCTGATCCGCGCGGTGGGAGGTTCCGATGCGCCGTCGTTCTCGCTCGGCGTCGCGGGCGCGTCGGCCGGCCCCAGCGACGTGGCCGAGGCCGCGGCGTCGGTCGGTCGCTCGATCGGCGTCGAGGTGGACGTCCGGCGTTTCGACGACGAACGGGCCGCGGAGGCCGCCCTCCTCGCGGGCGAGGTCGACGCCGTCCTCCAGGGTGACGAGCTGGTGGGCGTGCGGGACGTGCCCGACCGGCTCGAGCAGGTGGTGCAGGCGGCCGCGATCGGCAGCCGCCTCCGTGAGACGCTCGACGAGTACGACGTGCCTCCCGCGGTGCGGTCCGACCTGGCCGACCAGGCGCCGATCGGGGTCCGGACCCTGGAGCCCCACGACCCCGACCGCGACGAGAACGGCGCGCTCGCCTTGATCGCGGTCGTGTTGCTCTACGGCCAGCTGTTCGGCTACGGCATCTGGATCGCCACGGGGGTGATCGAGGAGAAATCCTCGCGCGTGGTCGAGATCCTCTTGTCCGCGATCGGCCCGCGGCAGCTGATGGCCGGCAAGATCGTCGGCATCGGGCTGCTCGGCCTCGGCCAGCTCGCGGTGATCGCGATCTACGCGATCGTGCTCGCGCGCCTGACCGGCGCGTTGGAGCTCCCCGGCGAAGCGATCGGCGTCGCCCTGCTGTCGATCGGGTGGTTCCTGCTCGGCTTCGCGTTCTACGCCGGTCTGTTCGCCGTCGCCGGGTCGCTCGTGTCGCGGATGGAGGAGCTCCAGAACGCGATGACGCCGATCAACCTCGTGATCTTCGTGTCGTTGTTCATCTCGATCGGCGCGCTGCAGGATCCCGACGGAAGCCTCCCGCGCATCGCGTCGTTCCTGCCGACGTCGTCGGCGCTCGCGATGCCCGTGCGGATCGTGCTCGGCTCGGCGACGACGTCGGAGGTCGCGCTGTCGATCGCGATCGTCGTGCTGTGTGCGGCCGCGCTGATCCCCGTGTCGGCGCGCTTGTACGCCGGCGCGATCCTCCGCATCGGCGCGCGGGTGAAGCTGCGCGACGCCTGGCGGTCGTCCCGGACGGGTTGACCGCCTCGCGCGGGACCGGCGACTTCGGATACGGTTCCGGCCGTGCCCGAGCGGAGCCGTCGACGCGACCTCGACAGCGCAGCGTCGCACGCCCCGGAGCGGTTCCGCCGCGACGACGTCGTCCGTCGGATCGATGTCCTGGACGTGCGGTCCTCCGTCGCCGATGCCGTGCCGTCGGGTCGCCCCCGCGGCGGCTGAGCCCCGATGCCGGACCGCTGGACCGCCGCGAACATCCGACACGCGATCGGCACGCTGCGGTACGGGGCGAAGCCCGCCGCCACCGTCTACGACAGCATCGGTGAGGACTTCTTCCTCGCGCTCGCTCCGGGATGGCTGAACCTCGGCCTCTGGGAGGGCGACGGGAGCGATCCGAGCGAGGCCCCGCTCGCCGTCCGACGTCTCGTCGCGACGCTCGCCGAGGAGCTCCCGACCGGAGGCGACGTCCTCGACGTCGGCAACGGCCTCGGGGCCCAGGACCCCGAGATCGCGCGGATCGCGACGCCCGCGTCGCTCACCGCCCTGAACATCACGCTGTCGCAGCTCCGCGCCGGCGCGGCGTCGCTGGCCGCCGCCGAGGCCCGAGCCGTGAACGCCGACGCCACGCGACTGCCGTTCCGCGACGGGAGCTTCGACGGCTTGATCAGCGTCGAGGCGGCGTTCCACTTCCCCTCGCGCGCTCGGTTCTTCACCGAGGCGCACCGGGTGCTGCGCCCCGGCGGCGTGCTCACCATGTCCGACATCCCGACGCTCCGGTTCCCTCGGGGGCCCCGCGAGCTC
Organism: Actinomycetota bacterium; assembly: GCA_035463115.1. Classification (GTDB taxonomy): domain Bacteria; phylum Actinomycetota; class UBA4738; order UBA4738; family HRBIN12; genus BPGL01. Next base: position 20,841 of record DATHTO010000042.1, read on the forward strand.
CTCGCCGCCGTCACGCAGCTGCGCGTGTGGGGCCTCCGGACCGGCGCGGCGGCCTCACCGACGGACATCGTGCGGCTCGTCGAGCGGGCCGGCTTCGCCGACGTGCGCACGGAGCTGGTCGGCGATCGGGTGATCGCTCCGGCGTTACGGTTCGTCCGCCGCCGGCTGGAGACCGGTGAGCACGACGGTCCCTCCGGACAGGCCGCGGCCGCACGGTGGCTCCTGCGACAGGTCGAGATCCTCTGGGACGAGGGGCTCCTGGAGTACCTGTTGCTGCGCGCGTCGAAGGCCGCGTGAGCCGCCCGGGCGGCACGCAAGGCGCTCGCTCAGCCTGAGCCCAGCTCGCGACGGAACGCCGGCAGCGGGAGCTGTCCGAGCGACAGCACGCGGTCGTGGAAGTCCCTGAGCGAGAACGCGTTGCCCTCGCGCGCCGCCACCGCGTCGCGGGCCTTCTCGATCTCGATCATGCCGATCATGTACGCGAGCGCTTGGCCGGGCAGCGCGATGTAGCGATCGACCTCGATCTCGGCGTCGATCCGGGGGTTGCCGGCCTCCTCGAGCTTGCGGATCGCCGCCTCACGCTCCCAGCCCAACGCGTGGATCCCCGTATCGGTGATCAGCCGCGCGGCGCGGTGTGCCTGCGCCTCGAGCATGCCGAGCCGTTCCCACTCGTCGACGTACAGATCCATCTCGTCGGCCAGGCGCTCGCTGTAGAGACCCCACCCTTCGGCGAAGGCCGCCGCGGCGAGCGACCCGCCGAACCGGCGGAGCTTGCTGCGGTCGGGGAGCTCCTGCTCGAGCGCGATCTGGAAGTGGTGGCCCGGATTGGCCTCGTGGTACGTCACGGCGGCGAGGTGGTGCAGCGGCCGGTGCTCGAGGTCGTAGCAGTTGATGTAGTAGACGCCGGGACGCGAGCGGTCCTCGGTCGGCGGGTTGTAGAACGCGAACGGCATGTCGGCCTCGCGGAACTCCTCGACCGGGCGGACCTCGCAGTTGTCGCTCGGCAGCAGCCCGAAGAACCGAGGCGCGACGTCCCAGCTGCGCGCGACCTGTTCCTCGGCGATCTTCACGAGCGCCTCACGAGACGCGGCCGTGTTCTCGCCGCTGGCGTTGCGCGCGGCGACCGCGGCGTTCGGATCGTCGTAGCCGAGCGAGCGGGCGATCGCGTAGCGCTCCTCCTGGATCGCGTCGAACCGCTCGAGGCCCAGCTCGTGCACGTCGCGCGCGTCGAGCGGCAGCGACGTCCACGACAGGATCTCGGCGGCGTAGAGGGCGTCGCCGTCGGGAAGCGCCGAGAGGCCGATCGTCTCGGTCGCGGCGGGCAGGTAGGTGTCGCGCAGCGCATCGAGCAGCGTCTGGTGCGCCGGCAGCACGGCGTCGCGCACGGCGGCGGCGATCCGGTCGCGCCCATCGGCGTCGTCGCCCACGGGCAGCATCGCGGGCGAGTCCTCCGGCGCGATCGCGAGGATCCGCTCGGCCTGCCCGATCGAACGTTCGACGACGACGCGAGGCGCCGTCACGCCGGTCGCGACGGCCTCGCGCGCGATCTCGGCCCACGCGGCCGCGTACGCGGGGAACCCGCGGAGGCGTGCCTCGTACCGGTCGAGGCGGTCGGGCGTGTCGGCACGCTGCATCGACGCGAGCTCGCCCAGCGCGTTCGTCGGGCCCATCATGTGACTGGCGACGACGAGGCGGTCGGTCCGTTGCTCGAGCGCAGCGAGGAACCGCTTCGCCACCGCCTCGAGGACGTCCATCGTCAGACGGTTCGCCTCGTCGAGCCCCGATCGGTCGATCGTCGCGAGCTCGTCGAGCGCCCCTCCGAACACCGAGGCTTCGCGCGCGCGTCCGCGGGGCCCCGGATCCGAGAGCCGGTCGTCGAAACGCTCGTCGCCGATCGCGGTGCCGAGCTCGGGCGCGATCTCGAGCACGCCCTCCCAGACGCGGTCCGCGAGTTCCGATGCGCGTGCGTTCACGTCCACGCGGGTTCCTCCCTGAGCCGTTCGGTCCGGTGGCGACAGCCTCCGGTCGCCTCACAGGAGGGCAAGCGTACCCCCGCCGTCGACCTGCAGCGCGGTCCCCGACACGAACGCCGCCGACGTCGAACACAGGAACGCGACCACCCGCCCGAAGTCCTCGGGGTCGCCGAGGCGCCCGGCGTGGCCGAGCTCGCGCACGCGGTCGGTCGAGTGCAGGCCCGGCGCGACGACGTTCAGCGTGATGCCGTCGTCCGCCAGATCCTGCGCGGCGCTCTTGGCCCACCCCCACAGCCCCGTTCGGGCGACGGTGGACGCCGCGAGGTCCGGGATCGGTTGCTTGATCGTGTTCGACGTGACGAGCACGATGCGACCCCAGCTCCGCGTCCGCATGTGCGGAACGGCTCCGCGGACGAGTCGGATCGACGTCAGCAGGTTGGCCTCGACGGCGGCCCGGACCGCGTCGTCGCTGAGCTCGAGCGCTCGCGCCTTCGGCGGCCCGCCGGCATTCGCGACGAGGATGTCGAGGCGGCCGAAGCGTTCCACCGTCTCGCGGACGAGTCGGAGCGGTGTATCGGGATCGGTGACGTCGGCGGCGATCGCGAGCGTGTCAGGCCCGAGCTCGGCGGCGGTCGCGGCGAGGGCATCCTCGCCGCGAGCGCAGATCGCGACCCGGCAGCCCTCGCGCGCGAGCGCGAGGGCTGCGCCACGACCGAGTCCCTTCGACGCGGCGGTGACGAGCGCGACCCTGCCCGCGATGCCGAGGTCCATCTCGGGGCGGATGCTACGCTCCGCCGCGACGTCATGCCTGTGCGATCCATCCTTCTCGTTGCGCTGCTCGCGATCGCGAGCAGCGCGTGCGATCAGGTGCTGGACGAGGCGTCGCTCGAGGAGACCCTGGCACGCCAGGCGGAGGACACCCTGGGGAGCGAGGAGGACCTCACGGTCGAATGTCCCGCCGACGTGAAGGTCGAGGCCGGCGGCATCTTCCGGTGCGACGTGACGAGCGCCGACGGCGCCGTGGCGACGATGGAGGTCCGCCAGAAGGACGATCGCGGCGGGCTGGCGTGGCGGTTCGTCGACGCGTCGAGCGACGACGTCGATCCCGCGACCGGAGGCGGAGGCTGACGTGATCCTCGACGGCAAGCGGTTCGTGATCACGGGGGTGCTGACGCCGCAGTCGATC
>DATHTO010000043.1:0-5918 GCA_035463115.1 Actinomycetota bacterium
CCACCACAAGACGATGGGGGTCGTCGGGTTCGGTCGGATCGGCCAGGCCGTGGCCCGCCGCGCCAAGGGCTTCGGCATGGACGTGATCTACGCCGACGCCGTCCAACTGCCGCGGGAGGTCGAGGCCGAGACCGGCGCCCGCCGCGTCGAGCTGGACGAGCTGCTCGAGACCTCGGACTTCATCTCGATCCACACGAACCTCACCGAGGAGACACGTCATCTGTTCGGTGAGAAGGAGTTCGTGCGCATGAAGCCGACCGCCGTCCTCGTCAACACCTCGCGCGGTCCGGTCGTGGACGAGGCCGCGCTCGCGGATGCGCTCGAGGCAGGCGAGATCTTCGCGGCGGGCCTCGACGTCTTCGAGAAGGAGCCCGAGGTCCACGAGAAGCTCCTCGGGCTCGAGAACGCGGTCGTGATCCCGCACCTCGGCAGCGCGACGGTCGACACACGCGACGCGATGGGGAACGTCGTCGTCGACAACGTCTTCGCCGCGCTCGACGGGACGCGGCCACCGACGCTGCTGAACCCCGACGCGTTCCGAGGATGAGGTGACGCGAACGACGGCCGAGCCCGACGGCCGCCGGGGGCAGCCGCTCCCGGACGCGTTCCGGCGCGACGTCCGGTTCCTCACCACGATCCTCGGCGAGGTCATCGCCGAGGACGACCCGTCGCTGTTCCGCGACGTCGAGACGCTCCGGCGCGCGTCGATCGCGCTTCGGGAGCGTCCCTCGCCGGCCCGACGTCGCCGGGTCGAGTCGTTGGTCGGCGCCATCGACGCGCGGCGAGGGGAGGCGCTCGCGCGCGCCTTCACGGCCTACTTCCAGCTCGTGAACGTCGCCGAGGAGCGGAACCGCGTCCGCGAGCTCCGTTCACGCAGCCACTTGGGCCCGCTCCCCGACTCGCTCGGGTCGGCGGTCGCCGAGATCCGCCGGCGCCACGGCGATCCCGTCGAGCACCTGGAACAGCTGGAGCTGACGGAGGTCCTGACCGCACATCCGACGGAGGCGAAGCGCCGGTCCGTCGCCGAATGCCTGTGGCGGATCGGCGAGCTGCTCGAGCGTCACGACGACCCGTCGCTCGGACGCCACGACCGTGACGTCGTCCGCCTCCGCCTGATCGAGGAGATCACCGGCCTGTGGGGCACCGATCCGATCAGGGAGCATCGGCCCGAGCCCCTCGACGAGGTCCGCGCGACCGTGACGCTGTTCGATCAGACGATCTTCCGTCTCGTGCCGCAGCTCGTCCGCGAGACCGAGCACGCCCTCCGAGGCGACGACGCCGGAACCGCCCCGGCCCTCGTCGAGCCGTTCGTCCGCTGGGCGACGTGGGTCGGCGGGGACCGCGACGGCAACCCGGCCGTGACGGCCGAGGTCACCCGCGAGACGCTCGACATCCAGCGGGACCACGTCCTGCGCGGCTACGAGGCCGCCGCGAGGCGGATCGCGCGAGGTCTGTCGGTTTCCGAGGGCGACGTGCCTCCGTCGCGGGCGCTGCGAGCCGCCCTCGCGCGCGATGGCCGTGCGATGCCCGAGCCGGCCGCGGAGCTCGAGCGCAAGCTCCCCGACGCGCCGCACCGGCGTCGCCTCGTGCTCGTCGCGGCACGGATCCTCGCGACCCGTCTCGGGCGGCCGGGCGGGTACGTCGAGGTGGACGACCTCGTCGCGGACATCGAGCAGGTGCAGACGTCGCTCGCGCGAGGTGGCGCGCCTAGGCTCGCGTACGGCGAGGTCGAAGGCCTCCGCGCCCAGGTCCGGACGTTCGGCTTCCACCTCGCCTCGGTGGAGGTCCGCCAGCACGCCGAGATCCTCCGCGCGGCGGTCGACGAGCTGATCCCGTCGGCAGCCGGTGACGCGCGCGCGCTCGACCGGATCGCCACCGGCCGAGCCACGAAGGTCCGGCGGCCGCGGAGCGACGCGACGCGGGAACTCGTCGCGACGTTCCGGATGATGCGCGACGCGCAGCGTCGGCTCGGCCGTGACGCGTGCCGTCGGTTCATCGTCAGCTTCACGCGGGACCCCGTCGACCTCACCGCCGTCACGGCGCTCGCCCGGGTCGCGTGCGGCGACGATCCGCCCGACCTGCACGTCGTTCCGTTGTTGGAATCGAGCGACGAGCTCGCGCACGCGACCGACGTGCTCGACGGATGGCTCGCGCTCCCCGGCGCTCGGCGAGCGCTCCGCGCGCGGGGGCAGCGGCTCGAGGTGATGATCGGGTATTCCGACTCGGCGAAGGAGATCGGCCCGCTGGCAGCGAACCTGGCCCTCTACGCGGCGCAACGGTCGCTCTCGTCGTGGGCGCGCGAGCGCGGCATCGTGCTCACGATCTTCCACGGACGGGGCGGCGCGCTCGGCCGCGGCGGCGGTCCGACGAACCGCGCGATCCTCGGTCAGCCACCGGGCTCGATCGACGGTCGGTTCAAGGTCACGGAGCAGGGCGAGGTCGCGTTCGCGCGCTACGGGCATCTCGAGGTCGCGCGGCGCCACGTCGAGCAGCTCGCGAACGCCGTGGTGCTCGCGAGCGCGCGGCATGACGCGGGCGACGCGGCCGACCGCTTCTCGGGCGAGATCGCGACGATGGCGTCGGCATCCGAGGACGCGTGGCGCCGACTGCTCGCCGACGCGCGATTCACGGAGCTCTTCCGTCGTGCGACGCCGATGCGGCAGATCGCGTCGATGCGGATCGCGTCGCGTCCCGTCTCGCGGTGGGGAGCCGACGACCTCGAACAGCTCCGCGCGATCCCGTGGGTGTTCGCCTGGGGGCAGTCGCGGGTGAACCTGACCGGCTGGTTCGGTGTGGGCACCGGGCTCGAGGCGGTCGGTGACGTCGACGTTCTCCGCCGCATCCACGCGGGATGGCCGTTCTTCCGGGTGCTGCTCGAGAACGTCGAGCTGTCGCTCGCGAAGGCCGACCGCGCGATCGCCGACCGGTACCTCGCGCGCGCGCCGCAGCCCGAGCTCGCGGCGGCGATCCTCGACGAGTTCGACCGCACCGAGCGGTTGGTGCTCGAGGTCACGGGGCGCGACCGGGTGCTCGCCGGGCGGCCGGCGCTCCGTGAGGCGGTCGACCTGCGGAACCCCTACGTCGACGCGCTGTCGTTCCTGCAGCTGCGCTTCCTGGACGAGCGGGGCGTCGCGGCGGAACGCATCGTCCAGGCGACGATCGCCGGCGTCGCGGCGGGCCTGCAGAACACCGGCTGAGGGCCGACCCCCGGAACCTCCGGTCAGGCTCGACACCGGACCAGCGGTCAGCGGACCCGCCTACCCAGGCCCGACGGTGGTGGCCTATACTCGGCGTTTCCTTTGAACGAGCGTTCAATCCTGGAGCGCACGTCAGATCCGGCACCGCGGAGCCCGACCGCGCGTCGACCGGCCGTCCACAGGAGGCGAGCGATGAGCGACACGTTGGTCACGTCGATCCCCGAGCTCCATCCCGGCGACCGGCTCCTGTGCGGTCCGGGTCCCTCGAACGTCCATCCGAAGGTGCTCGAGGCGATGTCGCTGCCGATGAACGGCCACCTCGACCCGGACTTCTGGGACATCCTGCTCGACCTCACCGACGGCCTGAAGGCGCTCTGGCGCCGTCCCGACGGTCTGTCGCTCTGCTTCAGCGCGAGCGGCACGAGCGGGATGGAGGCCGGCATCGCGAACCTGACCGAGCCCGGCGACAAGACGATCGTGATCCACGCCGGATTCTTCGGCGCGCGCATCGTCGAGATGGCGCGCCGCTCCCAGACCGATCTGGTCGAGCTCACGGCGCCGCTCGGCCAGATCGTGCCGCTCGACCAGGTGGAAGAAGCGCTCCGGGCGAACCCCGACACGAAGCTCGTCGGCGTCGTGCATGCGGAGACGTCGACGGGGGTGCGCTATCCCGTCGCGGAGCTCGGCTCGCTGATCCGGCAGCACGCGCCCGACGCGATGCTGCTCGTCGACTGCGTCACGTCGCTCGGCGGCGAGGAGGTCTCGCCGAACGAGTGGGGCATCGACTACGGCTACTCGTGCTCCCAGAAGTCGCTCGGCTGTCCTGCGGGTCTGTCGCCCTTCAGCCTGAGCGAGCGTGCGCTCGCGCGGATCCGCGATCGCAAGGCACCCGTTCCGTTCTCGTTCGACATCGATCTCCTCGAGAAGTACTGGGTCGAGCGACCGATGACGTACCACCACACGATGCCGATCCTGCAGTACTACGCGCTCTACGAGGGCATCCGCCTGTCGCTCGAGGAGGGCCTCGAGAACCGGTGGAAGCGACACGAGGACGCGGGCCGGTACTTCCAGGCGCAGATGGCCGAGCGCGGGTACACGCTGCTGTCGGATCCCGACCACACGCTGTGGGAGCTCTCGGCGATCGACGTGCCCGACGGCGTCGACGGCAAGGAGGTGCAGACGCGGTTCCTGCGCGAGCACGGGATCGAGATCGGCGGCGGCCTCGGGCCGACCGCTCCCCCGATCTGGCGCGTCGGTCTCATGGGCGTGAACGCGAACCGCGAGACGGCCGACCGCGTGCTCGCGGCGTTCGACGCGGTGCTGCCGCGGTGACGCTCGCCGTCGACCCGTCGGGATCGAGCCGTCGCGCATGAACAAGGCCCGCCTCCACCGCAGCGAGCTCGCCGTTCCGGGCACGAACGTCCGGGCGATCGAGAAGGCGCCGACCCTCGGCGCCGACGTGGTGTTCCTCGACCTCGAGGACGCCGTCGCTCCCGACGACAAGGAGCAGGCGCGGGCGAACGTGATCGACGCGCTCGGCGCCCACGACTGGTCGGGTTGCGCGATCAGCGTGCGGATCAACGGGCTCGACACGCACTGGTGCTACCGAGACGTCGTCGACGTCGTGGAGGCGCACGGCTCGGTGCTCGACACCGTGCTCGTGCCGAAGGTCGGGTCGGCGAGCGACGTGGACTTCGTCGCGACGCTCCTCGACCAGATCGAGCAGCGGAACGGCTGGGAGCCGGGCCGGATCGGCATCCACGTGCTGATCGAGACGGCGAAGGGCATGGCGAACGTCGAGTCGATCGCCCGTGCGCGTCCCGACCGGCTCGAGGCGATGGTGTTCGGCGTCGCCGACTACGCGGCGAGCGTGCAGGCCCGCACGACGAACATCGGCGGCGCGAACCCCGACTACGCGGTGCTGACCGATCCCGACGCGAGCGGCGCGCGAGCGTCGCACTGGGGCGACCAGTGGCACTTCGGCATCTCGCGCTTGGTCGCGGCCTGCCGCGCCGAGGGCCTGCGCCCGATCGACGGCCCGTTCGGCGACTACCAGGACGCCGACGGCTACCGCGCCGCGGCCAGGCGCGCGGGGGCACTGGGCTGCGAAGGCAAGTGGGCGATCCACCCGTCGCAGGTGGCGCTCGCGAACGAGGTGTTCTCCGCCGCCGACGCCGAGGTCGAGCGGGCCGAGCGGATCCTCCAGGCGATGGAGGAGGCAGCGAAGGAGGGCAAGGGAGCGGTCGCGCTCGACGGCCGCTTGATCGACGCCGCGTCGATCCGCATGGCGGAGAACCTCATGCGCAAGGTCGAGCAGATGCGCGCCCGCTGACGGGCGCGCATCCATACCGGGGACGGCGCCTCGCCATCGCGAGGCGCCCACGGAGCGGGGACCCGCCGACGGGCCCGCGGAGGTGATGGCTGGATGAACATCCACGAGTACCAAGCGAAGGAGCTGCTGCGGAAGTACCGCGTCACGACGCCCCGCGGAGAGATCGTGTACACGTCCAAGGCGGCGGCCCGCGTCGCCGAGGAGCTCGGCGGCAGCCGGTGGGTCGTCAAGGCGCAGATCCACGCGGGAGGCCGAGGCAAGGCGGGCGGCGTCAAGATCGGCAATACCCCCGCGAAGATCGCCGAGATCGCCGACCAGTTGTTGGGGTCGACCCTCGTCACGCCGCAGACGGGCGTCGAAGGCCAGGTCGTGCATCGGGTGCTCGTCGA
>DATHTO010000044.1:0-9400 GCA_035463115.1 Actinomycetota bacterium
GGACGTCCACCAGCTGCTCGCGAGGATCTCCCGGCACCACCGGTGGATGCACATCGAGAAGCTCCAGGAGTTCGACGGCGAGCTCGGCTTCACCCGCGACCAGGGCGAGAACTGACCGCGGCGCCCCTCACCGCGACGCGGGGCGTCGCGGTGAGGAGGTCCGCTCGTCGACCATGGTGTCGCGGCGCGTCGTCTCGAGGCGACGACGCTCCGCGGCCTCGCGCAGCTCACGCTCGCGGTGACGGAACTCCTGGTCGTTCCAGATCGGTCGCATCTCCCGGCCTCCCTCCGCTGGGACCTTTCGTCGTTTCAGCATTCGCTTCAACGTCGGTCGCACAGGAAGATACGGCCTTGCGGCGGCAGCTGATAGCGATTAAGCTAACGCGAAATCATGAGCATCCGGATCCACCTCACCGCCGACGACCTCTCCGAGATCCGCTTCGCCTTCAGCCCGATCTGGGAGCTCGGGATGAGCATCAAGAAGGCGCTGGCGGACCCGTCGAAGCACGCGCTGCATCTGCCCTGGGTCACGCAGGCGCGACGGGACCTCGCCGGGCATGACGTCGACCTGCTGTTCGAGCTGATCCCCGACGCGTCGCACTGGATCCCCGACTTCCTCACGCCGCCGCCGGAGACGCCCTTCCCCGAGTTCGAGGAGGAGCTCGAGCGCGTCGTCAGCACGCCGCGCGAGACGGTGCGGACCGAGATCGAGCTCCTTCGCGACGAGATGGGTGGCACGCTCGGACCGGGCGCCGAGCGCATGTTGGACGACCCCGATCGGTGGCTCGTCGTCCTGGGCGAACAGATGCAGCGCTACTGGAAGCTCACGCTCGAGGCGCACTGGCCGAGGATCCGTGCGCTCCACGAGGGAGACGTGATGTACCGAGCACGCACGCTCGCGCTCGGCGGCGCTCAGGCGTTGTTCGCCGATCTGCATCCGGCGATCGCATGGGCCGACGGCGTCCTCGAGATCGACAAGGGCTACGACGCCGAGATCCGCCCCGCCGGCGACGGCCTGCTGCTGATCCCGGTGGTCTTCGACTGGCCGGGCGTCGCGACGCTGTGGGGACGTGGATGGCAGGCGACCTTGTCCTACAGCCCGCGCGGCATCGCCGACCTGTGGGAGCCGCAGGCGCCTCCGCGCACCGGGGCGATGGACGAGCTGATCGGCGGCACGCGGGCCGACATCCTGCGGGTGCTCGACGTTCCGATGACGACGAGCGAGCTCGCGACGCGGCTGCACCTCACGCCGGCGGCGGTGTCGCAACAGCTCGGCCTGCTCCGTCGAGCCGGCGTCGTCGAGGCGCATCGCCAGGGACGCGGCGTCTACAGCACCCTCACGCCGACGGGCCGGAAGCTCCTCGAGCTCCTCGGCTGAGCTCGCGACGCCCCGCCTCCCCCGACGGCGGCGACAGGTACCGCGCCGCAGCGATCTTCCCGCCGAGCACGTCGAGGATCCACGTGCCGCCTTTGCGGAACGCGACCAGCTCCCCGTCGAGGCGCACGCCGCGGTCGAGCAGGTCCTGCACGACGCCGGCCTGGACGTCGCCGTGGGTGCTGAACGCGGCGGGGCCGTCGGCGGCCGCGGCGAGGATCAGCGCTTCGGCGGCGGCGGGGGGAGCACCCTCGGCGAGCTCGGCCGCGAGCTCGATCTCGAGTCCTCGGGCTTCGGCGAGCGGCTCGAGCGTCTGGATGCAGCGGTGGAACGGACTCGAGAACAGGCGGCGGACGGGCATCCCGGTGAACCGCTCGATCAGGCGCTTGGCCTGGCGCCGTCCCGACCTGCTGATCGGTCGCAGCTCGTCGGGCTCGGGCCAGGCGCTCCTGCTGCCGGCCTTCGCGTGCCGGATCAGGTAGGTCGGCGTCACGGTCGTCGGGAGCGCCTGGCCGATCACGCGCGCGAGCAGCTCGCGATCGTGCCGGTAGGTGAGCCGTGCGCTCGCCTCGTCCACCGGCACCCACTCGGCGACATCGATCTCGTGCGCCGGCGCGAGCACGGCGTCGGCGGACGCCCGCATCCGCCAGTACCGGACGACCTTCGGCCGCCCGCGTCCGTCGACGTACGTCACCACGCCCAGGTCCTCGTCGAGGCTGCACCGCAGGCCGATCTCCTCACCGACCTCACGGATCGCGGCCGCGCGCTCGTCCTCGTCGCCTTCGAGCTTGCCCTTCGGGAACGACCAGTCGTCGTACGCGGGCCGGTGGACCAGTGCGACGTCGATCGCACCGTCGCGGTCGCGGACGACGATGGCGCCCGCCGCCCGCACGAGCCTCACATCCAGCTCCGGAGCTTCCGGCGTTCGAGGCGACGCCATGCGTGGCGCCATCGCTCGCGTGCGTCGGCGGCAGCGGAGAGCTCGCGATCGGCGAGCACGCCGGCGGCGAACGCGCCGTCGGCGGATGCGCCGGACGACCACGACCGGAGCCACGACAGCGCGACGATGGCGTCCTGGTGCTCACCGAGGACGTCCTGCACGGCCTCGGCGCGTGCCGCGACGCGTCGCGCCGGCTCCCCGACGACGACGGCGACGGTCTCGCTCGCGTACCGCAGCCGTTTCGCGTCGATCCGCGCGCGATGCAGTCGTTCGGCCGACGGACGGCGCTGCGCCGCGCGCGCCGAACGGCGGAGCCGCTTCCATGGGCGACGGACGAGCGGCGCGAGCGCGGCGTCGGCCGGTCCGGCGGCGGCGGGCGTGAACGACGGCGCGTTCGCGGCGACGACCAGGGCGTCGAGGAGGTCGACGTACCGATCGCTGGCGAGCACGTCGGCAAGCGCCGCGTGCGCCTCCTTCGCGCGGCGCTCGAGCGCCTCGACGATCCCGGCGGTCGCCGGCCGTTCCGTCTCGTCGATCGACGCGATGCGTCCGCGGATGCGCCCCAGGAGCACGTCGGCGTCTCGAGCGGTTCCCAGCGCGTCCCCGAGCCAGCCGAGCTCGTCCCGCAGCGACCGCGTCCACGCCTCGTCGACGAGCGGCCGGAACGTCCGGAGATCGGAGCGAAGCCGTCGCGTCGCGACGCGCATCTGGTGCACGCCCTCGACGTCGGTTCCCAAGCGGACGACCGGATCGTGACGGACGAGGTGCAGCACCGATGAGGCGACGGCGTGCCGCACGACGTCGCCGGCCGTGGGCACGGCCGGCAGCTCGGGGACGACGACGTCGGCCGGCGCCGTCGCGAGCGATCCGAGGGCTCGCGCCGGCTTCGGTGTCGGATCGGGCGCCGCCGCTCCCGCCGCGCGGAGGCGCTCGACCACGGCCTCGACGACGGCGTCGCCGGTCGGGTCGGCGTCGTCGTGTGTGCGTTCGACCTCGAGCTCGCGGAACCGGACGCGTCCGGGTCCGCCGGCGACGATCTCGACGGCGTCGTCGGACAGTTCGGCGACGACGCGTTCCCCCACCTCGATGTCGACGCGCGCACGCTCGGTCCGGAGGCGGAGCACGGGCACCACGTCGGCCGACCGCAGATACGCGCGGAGCAGCGCGAGGGCGTCGGAGGGAACGACCCCGCCGTCATCGGGGAACCCGAGCTCCTCCCGCGCGAGCGCCGGCGCGCGACGCACGGGCGGCAGCTTCACGGTCCAACCCTGACCCTCGCGGTACCGGAGGCTGGCGCCCGCGCGAAGCAACCGGAGATCCGGCGCGTCGTAGTACACGGTGTGGAGCGTCGACGACCCACGGTCGACGGCGCGTGCACCGCCCGGCAATCCGACGAGCGCCGGCACGCGGAACGCGGGTGCGACCGGCAGCTTGACCTCGCGCTCGACGCTCACGTGCGGGCCCGCTCCTCGGCGAGGCGCTGGAACACGAGGTGGGATTCCGACCGGCTGCCGGTGCGGACCTGCGCCCACCCGTCGGGCCGGAGCTCCCAGGCGAGGACATCGTCCTCGAGGTTCACGCGCAGGATCTCGTCGAGCCGAGCGTGGAGCGCCGAGTCGAGGACCTCCGTCACGCTCTCGACGCGGTGATCGAGGTTCCTCGGCATGAGGTCCGCGGAGCCGATGAACGTGCGCGCGGCCTCGCCCTCGCCGAACCGGAAGATCCGCGAGTGCTCGAGGTACCGCCCGACGATCGACCGCACGCGGATCGTGTCGGAGAGCCCCGGGATCCCGGGCCGCAGGCAGCAGATGCCGCGGACGATCAGGTCGATCTCGCACCCTCGCTGCGAAGCCGCGTAGAGCGCATCGATGATCCGGGGGTCGACGAGGGAGTTCATCTTCATCGTGATCCGCCCACCGGGATGCGCCTGTTCCGCGATCAGATCGGTGAGCCCGCCGCGGAGGGTGGCTGGAGCGACGAGCAGCCTGCGGTACTCGTGCTGGTTGCTGTAGCCGGTCAGCAGGTTGAACAGGTCGGCGACGTCGGCGGCGATCTCATCGTCTTCGGTGAGGAGGCCGACGTCTTCGTAGAGCTTCGCGGTGCCCGAGTGGTAGTTCCCGGTGCCGACGTGGCAGTAACGATTGATCCGCTCGCCCTCGTCGCGGACCACCAAGGACACCTTCGCATGCGTCTTGAGCCCGACGACGCCGTAGACGACGTGGACACCCGCCTGTTCCAGCAGGCGAGCCCAGGTGATGTTCGCCTCCTCGTCGAAGCGAGCCGTGAGCTCCACGAGCGCGACGACCTGCTTGCCGGCCTCCGCAGCGCGCACGAGCGACCGCACGATCGCGGAGTCCTTGCCCGACGTCCGGTAGAGCGTCTGCTTGATCGCGAGGACCTGCGGATCGCGTGACGCGTGCTCGACGAAGAGCTCGACCGACGTGTCGAACGCGTCGTAGGGATGCTGGACGAGCACGTCGCCTTCACGGAGCACCGAGAAGATGTCGGAACGCCCGTCGACGACGGGCTGCAGCCTGGCTTGCGTCGTCCCGCTCCACGGTTCGAACTTGAGGTCCGGCCGGTCGAGCGATGCGAGCTGCATCACGTCATCGAGCCCGAGCGTGGAGTTCGTGACGTAGACGTCGAGCTCCGTGAGCGCGAGCTCCAACAGCAAGAGCTCGCGGAAGGCCTTCGGCATCGAGCGGTGCACCTCGAGACGCACGACCTCGGGCGACCGCTCGCGCTGCCGCAGGATCGACTCGATCGCCTCGAGGAGGTCCTCGGCCTCGTCGATCTCGAGCTCGAGGTCGGCGTCACGCGTCACCCGGAACGGATGCGCCGCGATGACCTCCATCCCCGGGAACAGCGTGTCGACGGACGCCGCGATCACGTGCTCGACCGGCACGAACCGCTCGCCGTCGGGCAGCGCCATGAACCGCGGGAGCGACGGCGGCACCTTCACCCGCGCGAACCGCACCGCGCCCGTCTCAGGCTGCCGCACACCGACCGCCAGGTTCAGCGACAGGTTCGAGATGTACGGGAACGGATGCGCCGGGTCGACCGACAGCGGCGTGAGCACGGGATAGATCCGTTCCTCGTAGCGCGCGCGGCAGAACAGCTGCGCCGCGGCATCGAGCTGATCCCAGTCGACGACCTTGACTCCCGCGTTCGCGAGCCGAGGACGGATGCTGCGGACCCACACGCGATGCTGGCGTGCCATCAGCGTCCGGACGCGCTCGCTGATCCGCTCGAGCTGTTCTCCCGCCGTCATGCCATCGGGCGAGGTCGGCGCGAGCCCTGCCCCGAGCTGTTCCTTCAGCCCCGCGACGCGGATCTGGAAGAACTCGTCGAGGTTGGAGTTGAAGATCGCGAGGAACTTGACCCGCTCGAGCAGCGGCATGTCGGGGCGTTCCGCCAGCGCGAGCACCCGAGCGTTGAACTCGAGCCACGACAGCTCGCGGTTGTCGAAGCGCTCGGCGGCGGGAACCGTCGCCGGAACGCCCACCGACGGTTCTGGGCGTGCGGTCATCCGGGGAAGCGTCCTCCCTGCTCAGCGGCGGTTGGCCAGGGTACCCGACGCAGGTGGACGGAGCGAGACCTGGCGTCCCGATGCAGCGGTACCCGACAGCCATCGGAAGGGGACCACCTTGCCTGGAATCGAACATGTGTTCTATCGTGAGCGCCATGTCCCCCGACGCCCTCTTCGAGGTCGCCCGACGCACGTTCGACACGCCGGAGTTCCGCGGGATCGAGTGCATCGAGGTCGAGGCGAAGTCGGTCATCAACCGGGTGCCGGGCGGCGGCCTCCCGTTCGACTGGACGATCAACCCGTACAGGGGTTGCAGCCATGCCTGTACCTACTGCTTCGCTCGTCCGACGCACACGTTCCTCGACATGAACGCGGGTCGAGACTTCGAGACGAAGATCGTCGTCAAGGTGAACGCGCCCGAGGTGTTGCGCCGCGAGCTCGCGGCGCGTCGTTGGAAGGGCGAGCACATCGCGATGGGAACCGGCACCGACCCGTACCAACGGGTCGAAGGCCGTTACAAGCTCATGCGGGGCATCCTCGAAGCGCTGATCGACGCGCGGAACCCCTTCTCGATCCTCACGAAGAGCGCGCTGATCCTGCGGGACCTCGATCTGCTCGTGCAGGCGTCGGAGGTCGCGCCTGTGAGCGCCGCCTTCTCGATCGGCACGCTCGACGAGCGCGTCTGGCGCGAGACCGAACCGGGGACACCGCATCCGAAGGCGCGGATCGACGCCGTAAGGACGCTGACGGAGGCTGGCATCCCGACCGGGGTGTTGATGGCGCCCGTCCTTCCGGGGCTGAGCGACGCTCCAGAGCAGCTGCGCGCCGTCGTCGAGGGGGCGCTCGGAGCGGGCGCGACGCACGTGTCGCCGATCCTGCTGCACCTGCGACCAGGGGTACGCGAGGAGTTCATGCCGTGGCTCGCTGAACACCATCCGGATCTCGTCGCTCGGTACGAGCAGATGTATCGACAGCCGTACGGGCCGAGGTCGGAGCGGGACGCGCTCGGCGCTCGCACCGGGGAGCTCGTCCGCGCGGCGCGGAAGCGCTGGCCGGAGCCGACGCGCGAGATACCTTCTGGGCATCGGTTCCGGCGCAGCGACCGGCGGCGCGAAGACGAACCGGCCCAGGCGACGCTGTGGTAGCGGCAGGGGCGACGAGGGCGTTCGGTACAATCCGGAACCGCGGTCCCATCGTCTAGAGGCCTAGGACACCACCCTCTCAAGGTGGAGACACGGGTTCAAATCCCGTTGGGACTACCGCGCACAGATGCGGTTCCGGCGTCTCAGGAGATCGGCGCAGCAGCCGCACGGTTCCGGAGAGCGGAAGCCCTAGAGTCTCGGTGTGGACCCGAGCGAGCGGCTCCTGAAGCGCTCCATCGCCGCAGCGGTCGTGACATTCGCCGCCATTGGGATCGGTACGAGGTTCCCGATCATCACCTACGGCGGTTGGCCGATCGTCGGTGCGGCGACCGCCACCTCGATAGCGCTCGGAACCGCCCTGGCGACACGCTCCCGCGCCGAACTGCGTCCCTGGCGCTACGTCGCATACGCGCTCGGATCGGTGTTGTTCGTCTTCGTGGCCTACTGGACCTTCGCGATCTGGAGGTTCTCGAGGTCCGACTTCACGTTCTAGGCTGAGGCGGACGGATCAGGTGGCGATGTTCGGACCTCCACATCACGTCGGCGCAGCTTTGCGACACAGGCTCCTGTCGGGTCGCGATCCTTCGTCCGACCTCATGCGGCGCATCGTCATCGTCGTCACCGTCCTGCTGATCGCCGTCGTCGGGATCTCCTGTTGGGCGCTCGACACGTCGACCGATGTGCCGGGCACGATCCACTTCCGCAACGGCAACGTGCTGCGGTGCGAGGTGGACCTCGCCGTCGGGGTCAACGAGACGGTCTGCGACGGCGACACCTATCGCTCCAGCCGGATCCAGCGGGTCGAAGGCGGGCATTGAGTCCTCTCGAGGACCCCGTCCGCGTCGCTACGCGGTCGGGACCATCGGGTACTCCTCGATCAGGAACCAGTCGTCGTCGGCGACCGACATCTCGTTCCGCCAGCGGATCACGCCGGGGTCGGATGCGTCCCACGTGAACCGCAGCCGCGGGCCCTGCCCCTCGAACGACTCGAAGACGAGCCGATCCCCGTCGATCCAGCCCCGGTACACCGCCGCGTGGCCGTAGTTGTCGACCATCGACGCCCGGTATTGGCCGTCGCTCGGTGACCAGCCCGACACCCAATGCAACTGCCAGGTCAGGACGAACGTGCCGTCCTCCAGGAACTGGTCCTGCTCGTAGTCGCCCGCGATCCATCGACCGCCCTGCAGCTGCCGTGCGGTGCCGCGGCCGACACCGCGCATCGCGGGCGTTCCCGGTCCCATGCCGCCTTCGTGGATCTGCCCGTCCCACGTCACCTCGGGGAAGAACCGCCACAGCGCCTCCATCTCGGGGCCGACCTCGATCGGCCTGGGAACCGATGCCACGTCCGTGCTGACCATGACGACCTCCTTGTCTCGCTCGACAGTCGACCAGCGCGGCATCCTCGCGACGAGGGACGGACGTCCCTGCGGATCACGGCGAGCGGCCCGCCGAGGGAGACGCACGCTGGAGCGATGGAGGAAGCTGCGAGCGATGGATCCGACCCGCTACGCCGATGCGGCGTCCGACGCCTGGGGAGCCCTCGAACGTGCCGCGTTCGGGACGAAGTGGTTCCGGTTCGCGGTGCGTGAAGGCCCCGACACACGCACGACGGTGTCGCTCTGGACGCTGACGCACGTGATCGCCGCCGCGAGCGACCTCCGCGAGCTCGACCGGGGCGTCGACCTCGATCGCCTGCTCGGTCTCGTGCCGCGGTTCAGGGCCGACGAGGGGTACCTCCCGACGCCGACCTCGCGGTTGCGCTTCTACGACGACAACGCGTGGCTCGGCCTCCTGTCGCTCAGGCTGGCCGTGCGGACCGGCGACCGGGAGCATCGCCGGCGGGCCGCGCGGATCGTCCGCTTCCTGCGCCGGGGCATCCATCCCGACGGCGGCATCCGCTGGAAGGAAGGACACGAGAGCCGCAACGCCTGCAGCACCGCGCCGACCAGCGAGCTGCTCGTCGCCCTCGGCGCGCCGGACGACCTCGAGCTCGCGCGAACGCTCGCGGCCTGGATCGACGAGACGCTCCTCCGCGGCGACGGCACGATCGCCGATCGGATCGAAGGCACGGAACAGGAACCGACGGCATGGTCGTACCACCAAGGCGCGGCGATCGGACTGCATCGACGCCTCGCCGATGCGACTGGCGACGCGACGCATCGAGGGCGAGCGATCCGTCTCGCGCACGCGTCGCTCGACGCGTTCGGGCCCGAACGCAGCTGGACCGAGCCGCCACCGTTCCTCGTGATCTGGTTCCGGGAGCTGCTCGCTCTCCCCGACGTCGCGGCCGAAGCGGGCGAACGCCTACGCGCGCATTGCGACCGCATGCTCGACGAGGGGCGCGACGCGGCCACCGGCCTCTTCACCGCCGGCGGTCTCGGCTCGTACGACGGACGCTCGACGATCGATCAGGC
>DATHTO010000045.1:0-6374 GCA_035463115.1 Actinomycetota bacterium
GTTCCACGCTGCCGACGTCGCATAGCGGGAACCGCGCGACCCGCAGCGAAAACGTGGCGCCGAGGTCAGCAGCGTGGGCGGACAACGTAAGGGCCGAGGGCTTCGCCAGCGGCCCTTCCGTTGTCCGCCCACGCTGCTGACCTCGGCGCCACGTTTTCGCTGCGGGTCGCGCGGTTCCCGCTATGCGACGTCGGCAGCGTGGAACCGGATGCGTTGGTCCTGCAGGATCCCTGACGCTTCGAGGGCCTCACCGACGGGCCCCGCGCGCGGATAGAGAACCACAAGCACGCGGAAGGCGTCCGATCTCACCCGCTCGGCGACCACCGCGAGCGCGCGCTCGCCGCCGGGCTCCACGCCGGACAGTTCGGCGAGGTCGATCGTCACGTCGGAACTCCCCGCCCATCCGATCTCGGCAAGGGCCTGCATGATCCGCTCGCCGTCAGCTTCGGCGAGGCTGCCTCCAGGCTGCGCTCTGACGATGGGGCGCAACCGTACGTCGCGGTCCTTCGCGAGTGGATCGTCGATCCTGAACTCGGCCACGGTGGAGTGTTGTCCGCGTGGAGCGACGAACGCAAGCGTCGAGGCGGTCGGGGCGAGCACGACGAGCAGCGGCGACGGCTAGGGTTCCGCCGATGGCACGCATCGTGCGGTTCGAAGCCAGAGCCATCGCTCCGGAGGTGGAGCGCTTCCGCTATACGGCCCGTTCCGACGAGGTCTACACGACGACGACGCTCGTCGAGGCGACCGACGAAGACGGAACGACGGGGGTCGGGGCCCACGACTCCGACAGCTTCGGCGATCGGGACGTCGCGCCGCTCGAGACGCTTCGTACGATCCTTCCGCGGCTGGTCGGGATCCCCGCCGAGGATCATGACTCCCGATCGGCGTTCCTGACCGAGGACGGCACGTCGGTGTTCCCACCCGCGGTGCGCTCTGCCGTCGACGTCGCGTGCTGGGACCTGACGAGTCGTTCGGCGGGACGTTCGCTGTGCGACGCGCTCGGGGGCTCGTCCGATGCCCGTTCCCTGCCGTCGTACGCGTCGGTCCCGCTTCTCGACGACGAGTCGGCGTACCTGTCGTCGATCGAGGACCTCGTCGCCGCCGGGTTCACCGCCGTGAAGCTCCACGCGTGGGGCGACGCGGCGAGGGATGCCGGGCTGATGCACCGGGTGCGGGTCCGATTCCCTGACCTCGTGCTGATGCACGACGCCGAGGGTCGGTACGACCGCGACGGCGCGACGGCCGTCGCCCGAGCCTGTGCGGACGCCGGCCTGCGATGGTTCGAGGCCCCGTTGCCCGATCTCGACCTCGATGGCTATCGAGCGCTGCGCCGAGCGGTGCCCGACGTCGCCGTCCTGCCGGCGGGCGACGCGATCTGGGACGCCCGTTTGATGGCCGAGGTGCTCCGTGATCCGCCGTGGGACGCGATGCGGTTCGACGTGTCGTTCGCGGGTGGTCCGACCGCGGCACGCGGACTCATGCGACTCGCCGCGGAGCGCGGGCTCGACGTCGAGCTGATCAGCTACGGCCACACCGTGATCCAGGCGGCGAACCTGCACGTCGCGCTCGCGTTCGGCCGAACGAGGTACTTCGAGCAGGCGGTCCCGATGGAGCCGTTCGAGTGCGGCGTCGTCGATCCGATCGTCACGGACCCCGACGGGTCCGTCCGCCTGCCGCGTGGACACGGACTCGGCGTCGACCTCGATCACGACGCCATCGCTCGAGCGACGATCGCCCACGTCGTCGCGGGAAGCTGACGGCGCCCGAGCGGCGGGCCGCCCCGTCGACGATCTCGACGGCCGATCACCAACCATCGGCCGTCATCGGCGCCGGACGCGTGACCAACGCTGTTGGCCGTTGGAGGGCAGACACCCTCACGGTTCGTCCCCCGACCGGCCGTCCCAAGGTCGGGTTACGGGGATGGAGCCATACGGCAGACGACAGGCGACGTCGGTGCTCGCACAATGCCTGCATGGGGAGGACGTTCTCGACGGTGGAAACGGAGAAGCCGATGACAGGCGTCGCGGTGGTTCGTCTGATGGAGCCGCCCACGATCGCGACCGGGCCGGCCGTCGTCGACGCCGTCCTCGAGGCCGTGGCGGGCGCCGCCTTGGTCGTGCTGACGGGACCGGGTTGGCAATCCTCGGCTCCGGCGTGGGAGACGACGGCAACGATCGTTCGGACCCTCAGGGAGTCGGGCGTCGACGTCTCGCTCGCCCATGCGCCGTAGTCGCCGAAGGCGTCGATGGAACGGATACCGGCGTGGGTCTCCTGGCTCGCGGCGCTCGTGTTCGCCGCGCTCGCGATCTGGTCGGCGACGGATGAGGACTGGGCTGGCCTGATCATCGGAGCGCTGCTCGCGATCGCCGCGGCTGCTCTCGCTACGGGGTCGCGTTCCTGGCGAACCGCCGACGGCTGCGACCGTACCGATCAGCGCCGATCCATCCAGCGGGCAACCAGACCGAGGCAAACGATCAGTCCTGCCGTCACGACCAGGATGACGATCAGCTCCCCGAATCCGACGTTGAACACGGATCGGAGCCTACGTCAGGCAGTCCGATAGCATCCCGCCGATGGGCGGGGACTTCTCGACGCGAGTAAACGCAACGGACGAGGCCACGGTCATCCACGTCCGCGGGGAGATCGACATGGCGACCGCGGGACGGCTCCGAGACGCGATCGAACCTCACATGGGTCCTGAGCAGACGATCATCCTGGACCTCTCCGAGGTCGAGTTCATGGACTCGTCGTGCCTGCACGTGCTCGTCCAGGCGCGCGGTCGCCTCACCGAGAACGGCGGATCGCTGATCCTCCGCAACCCGTCGAGAACCGCCCGGCGGGTGCTCACCGTCGGCGGCGCCACCGACCTCCTCGAAACCTACGCCCGGGAACACCCGTCGGATCCGGACTGACCCGTTCGCGACACGCCGACGGTCCCTACATCGCACCGCGGGGGACGCTGCTAGGAGGAGGCTCCACGGTTCACCTGTCCGGACCGCGCGAGCGCTTCGACGAGCCAGAACGAGCATGAGCACGTCGAGACGCTCCGAACGGTCGACGACGCCATCCGATCCGGCACGAGCTCAGGCTTCGAGGTCTCCATCGGTATCGGGTGGCCGCCCGTAAGCTCGCCGGATGCCTCGACGCCCGGTACGCCTCGCCCGGCTCGATGACGGCCTTCGCGATTCGTTCTCCGCGATCCGAGCGGAGATCGGAGTCCCGGAAGCCTTCCCAGCCGAGGTCCTCATCGAGGCCGAGCGCGCCGCCGTCGCACCTCGCGCGCCCGACGCCGACCGCACCGACGTGCCGTTCGTGACGATCGACCCGCCAACCTCGCTCGATCTCGACCAAGCCTTGCATCTCGACCGGCACGGTGACGGTTTCCGGGTGCGCTACGCGATCGCCGACGCCGCCGCGTTCGTGGAGCCGGGCGGGCTCGTCGATGCCGAAGCGCACCGGCGGGGCGAGACCGCGTACAGCCCCGATCTGCGCTCGCCCCTGTATCCACCGATCCTGTCCGAGGCGAGGGCCTCGCTGCTTCCGGACGGACCGCGGCCCGCCCTCGTGTGGCAACTCGACGTCGACGGCGACGGAGACATCGTCGACACCCACGTCGAGCGGGCGATGGTGAGGAGCAGGGCGAAGCTCAGCTACATCGACGTGCAGCGCTCGATCGAGGCCGCGTCCGCCGACGCGAGCCTTGACCTGCTCCCCGAGATCGGACGGCTGCTCCAGGACGCCGAGCGGGCGCGCGGTGGTGCGAGCCTCGGCCTCCCTCGCCAGGAAGTGGTGCGGGGGGATGACGGCTTCGAGCTGCGGTTCGAGGCGCCGCTGCCGGTGGAACGTTGGAACGCGCAGATCTCGTTGCTCACGGGGCGCGCTGCGGCGAGGCTGATGATGCAGGCGGGCGTGGGGGTGCTTCGCACGATGCCGCCGCCCGAGCCGCGTGACGTCGCCAGGCTGCGTCGGGTCGCTCGCGCGTTGCGCGTCGAGTGGCCCGACGGCATGCGCTACGGCGACCTGCTGCACGCCGTCGACGCCGGCCGGTCGAGGAACGAGGCCGTCTTCGTGCAGGAAGCCGCCGTGCTGTTCCGCGGGGCCTCGTACACCTCGTTCGACGGCGAGGTGCCGGCCGAGCCGATCCACGCCGCGATCGCGTCGCCCTACGCGCACTGCACCGCGCCCTTGCGTCGACTCGTCGACCGCTACGCCCTCGAGACCTGTCTCGCGTTGTGTGAGGATCGACCTGTTCCCGGCTGGGTGCTCGAGGCGCTGCCAGCGTTGCCGGCCGAGATGGCGGTCGCGACCGAGCGCCACAACCGCCTCGAGCGCACGATCGTCGATGTCGTCGAGGCGGCCGTGCTCACCCCGCACGTGGGACGCGAGTCCGACGCCGTGGTCGTGGATCTCTGGAAGCGAAACCGAGGGGAGGTCGCGCTCACCGACGCGGCCGTGATCGGCCCCTGCGACGACGTGCATGAACTCGCTGCCGAGGTTCGGGTGCGACTCGAGGAAGCCGACATCGCCACGCGGACGATCCGTTTCGTGAGGGTGCGTTCGGAAGCCTGAGCCCGGCACGCTCTCGGTGCTCCGGCATGCCGTCCGAGGTGTACGTCGCCGTGCTGGAACCGCGTTGACCGCGCGCGCCCACACGCTGTTCGGAGCGAGGCTCCTCACGGTCTCGCCCTCGCATCCGCTCGCTGAGCACGAGATCCGGTGGCACGGCCGAGCAGCCGTCGGCGCTCGTACCGTTCCTCGACGTCGCCGCCGACGTTGGCGGAAGCTCCTTGGCCGACTTCGAGGCGAGGTCCCCTCCCGACGTCACTACGCGGCCCGCCGTGCGCCCCCAGCGCCGAGCCGCTCGCCGCTCGCCGCTCGGGGCCACGGGTGGCGTGTGGAGCGAGATGCCTCGCCTCGCCCGCTCGATCGTCACGCCAGCAGGTGATCGACAGCGTAAGGGTCATCGATATGTGCCCACAGCTCGCAGATCTTCCCTTCGGAAACATGCATCACGAACGCCGCGTTCCACCGAGCAGCGCGACCGTCCGTTCGCCTCGCGTCGACGGCGATCAGCGACACCACATGGTCGTCTCCGGCGACGACGTCATGCGACGTCCGGGTGAGCGCTCCACGCTCGCCGAGGATCACGCCGAACCCGTCCATCCAGCGACGGAGGGCATCTTTGCCGCGATGGGTTCCCGAGAGCACGTTTCGTCCGGGATAGTGGAAGACGACATCGTCGGAGTAATGGGCGAGCATCCCTTCCATGTCACCTCTCTGCGTGGCTTCCATCTCGCTCCGGGCGAGTTCTTCGTTCGGATGCATCTCCGTTCCTCCTTCACGCTTGAGCGTTGACCTCATGTTCCAGGCCGCTCCTTCACGATGTGCGGACGGGGGTCCCGGTCCGTCGCGCGTCGCCATTTCGGCCTCCTTCCGCGGGCCTCCAGGCGTTCAGCAACCCTACGTACCGATCAGCCCACGCGGGAGACGAGCGGCTCATCTCCGGTGTAGGCGTGGCGGGTCGCCTTCGATGGCGACGGCCGCGGGCGTTCGTGCGGGGCTCGTCGACGTCGCGCCCCGCATATCCATCACCTCCGCGGTTCTACCCGCCCACATGCCGTTCGCGGCGGAGATCAGATGCCCACACGCATGGCGGAGCCCGGACGGCGTCAACGTGCTGCGCGTTCACATCGGCTCGGAGTCCGGCACCCCCGTCGATGCGCCGTTCCACGTGCTTGCGGACGGCGCCCGCCTCGATGAACTCCCGCTGGATCGCTTCATCGGGCCCGGGGTGGTCGCCGACCTGCGGCACCTCGACGCCGACGTGCCGATCGGTTCCCACGCGCTCGAGCCCGTGCCCGGCGCTCAGGGCCCGGGCGCTGCTGCTGAACACCGGGGGGCCTCGACAATTCGGTGACCATCCGCGCTACCGAGCACACCCCTGGCTCGAGCCCGAGGCGGCGCGGTTCGCCCGTCGAGGAGGACGTTGGATCGCCGTCCACGAGCATCGTGTCAGCGCCTCCGCGTGGGGGCCCGCTGGGGATCGGGACGGCGGATCTGGGCTCGGCGTCGAGCCCGGTGTCTCGCTGACGGGTCCAGCGCTTCCCCGTAGCATGCACCGCGATGGACCTGCCTCGTTCGGGCGGCGACGGAACGCCGATCGGCCCCGTCGACCCACTGAAGGTGCCGCGGTTCGCGGGCCCCGCGACGTTCGCACGGCTCCCGCGTCTCGACGAGGTCGAGCGGGCCGACGTTGCCATCGTCGGCGTCCCGTTCGACAGCGGCGTCACGTACCGGCCGGGCGCTCGCTTCGGTCCCCACGCGGTGCGCACCGCGACGCGGCTGCTGCGGAACTACCACGAGGGCCTGGCGGT